>QCSL01000007.1 GCA_003209165.1 Synechococcus sp. AG-670-B23
AGTGCATGGGAGAAGCGCGCCGCCGAGCTGCCCAGGGTTTGCCGCCCCGTCAGCCCAAGTCCAGTACCAAAGCTGTGGACACCTCCCCACGGGTGGTGTCCTGGCTTCCGCTGACCCGCAACCAGACGCAGCAATTCATGGCGGTGACCACCCGCGGCGCCTGGATCGGCATCGGAGGCATGGTGGTGCTGTGGATCACGGTGCGCTTCATCGGCCCCGCCGCCGGCTGGTGGACCCTTGCGGATACTCCCTGAGCAACCGGCTCAACCCAACAAACAAAAACAAAAGAAAACCTTTAGGCTGGTTCACATTGGAGACTGAATCATGTTTCCGCGCCTAGCCGAGCACTACCGATGCGTCGTTGAAGACCTGGTGATGAGCTTGCAGGCCCTCGCCAGAAGCCTTCAAACCGCAGGCATTACAGCCACCTGTTACTCCTGTGGCGACGGCCGCGATAGCCACGGAGCTTCTTTTGTGGCTGACATCGGCGATGACCACATGGTGCGCTTTCTTGTGTCTGATTTCGGCATCAGCTGGGTGGAATCTCGCAACGGCCGAGAACTAGTGAAGCTGGAGGGGGCCGAAGCCATCCAAGAATTGCAACGGATGGCCGATCTGGCCCAGGGGGGTCAGGTCCGCACATCGCAGTCCCTGACTCAGGCCGCCTGAGATCAGGCCGCAGCCTCTGAGGCCTTCCCGGGTGCCGACTTATCGGCGGCACCCGTTTTCGTAGCGACAGCAATGGGGCGCATCGTATTCGCCTTCACCTCAGATCCCTCCGTCAATTTTTGACGCACCAGTGTTTCGATGGTGGCCATTGCGTCCGGGTTCTCCTCCATCCAAGTGATGGTGTTGTCGCGACCCTGACCGATGTTGTCTCCCTCGTAGCTGTACCAAGCGCCCTTGCGAACAACAACGCCCGTGTCTTCAGCGAGATCAAGCAGACAGCCAAGAGTGCTGATGCCGCGGCCAAAAAGAATGTCGAATTCGGCAATGCGGAAGGGTGGCGCCACCTTGTTCTTCGCCACTTTCACCTTGGCCCTGATGCCGAACTCTTCGGTTCCCTTCTTGAGCGTCTGAATCCGACGGATGTCGAGGCGAACCGAGGCATAGAACTTGAGCGCGTTGCCTCCAGTGGTGGTCTCTGGATTGCCATAGGTCACGCCAATCTTGAGACGCAGCTGGTTGAGGAAGATGACGGTGCAACCCGACTTGCCGATGTTGCCGGTAATTTTCCGCATCGCCTGACTCATCAGACGTGCCTGGCTGCCAACCGCCAGGTCTCCCATCTCACCTTCGATCTCAGCGCGAGGGGTGAGGGCCGCCACCGAGTCGACAACGACGAGGTCCACCGCCGCGGATCGCACCAATTGGTCAACGATCTCCAACGCCATCTCACCGGTGTCGGGCTGGGAGACCAGCAGGTTCTCAACATCAACGCCCAGAGAAGCGGCATAGACGGGATCCAGGGCATGTTCCGCATCCACGAAGGCCGCCACACCACCACGCTTCTGCACTTCAGCAATCGCGTGCAAGGTGAGCGTGGTTTTACCGGAACTTTCCGGGCCGTAAATCTCCACCACACGACCCTTCGGGTACCCACCACCCAAAGCGAGATCAAGAGTCAGCGCACCGGTGGAAATCGTCTCCACCCGCATGCGGGAGGCATCGCCCAGCCGCATGATCGATCCCTTGCCGAAGTTGCGCTCGATCTGACCCAAAACCAGATTCAGCGCCTTGTCCCTCTCGCCGGAGGAACGGGGGTCGGAGGCGCCGGATTTCATATCTGCAGGCATGAGAAGGACCTGAAACTAATGAATGAGAGATCGAATGCCACAGAAGCGCCGAATCGTCTCAAGTAGTACAAGCGTACCGTAACGAATCAGGGCCATTGCGCCAGGGGGGCCCGAAAGCGATCCGGATGGAGCAACGCAATCCCAGGCGGAAGACCGCTCTGATCCTGCGGGCGAAGATAGCCCCAACTCACCAGAAAACAAGGCAGTTGTTCCAACCCTGGTGTTGACCGCACCGCCTCAAGCGTCGCCCGGCGGTCTTCCACAAAGCCACACAGGCTTCGCTGATGCTGAAGCTGCAGCAGAACCTGGGGCTTCGCTCCAGCCTCACGGCCATCGAGACGCCAAGGATGCATGCCAAGGCTGTTCAGCAGCTCAGCGGTGAAAACCTTGGTTTTGGTGGTCAGAACAGCCCAGTCCACCCCCTCTGCTTCCAATTGCTTCAGCCGTTCCACCAGCCCGGGGAAAGGCCGATGCAGCGCCAACCACGCGGAACGGTTGTGCCGAACGGCTTCGTCTCTGGAGGCATCGAGTGCCGCCTGCAACTGCTCCGGCTGCCATCCACGCCGTTGCAGTGCCAATGTCTGCGATTCCCCGTAGGACTGCTGCCAAATCTGAAGATTCAAAGCCGGCAGTTCTGCAGCCAGGAGCACCATCTCCCAACCGTGATGCACCCACGGCCGCAGTTGACGGAATGCATGAGGCACCTGATCAGGAGTAAGGCCCTTGGGAGCGGCTTCAAGACCAAGACAGGCGTGCCAAGCACTCCACCAGTACTCGGCCATTCCATCGACGATCACACCGTCGAAATCAAACACCAGCAGGGG
The DNA here is from genome assembly GCA_003209165.1 of Synechococcus sp. AG-670-B23. GTDB lineage: Bacteria > Cyanobacteriota > Cyanobacteriia > PCC-6307 > Cyanobiaceae > Parasynechococcus. The sequence goes on from QCSL01000007.1 coordinate 2,621, forward strand.
TCGCTGATTCATTGGAAAAACTGGGCCGCTAGGATTCGAACCTAGGAATGGCGGGACCAAAACCCGCTGCCTTACCACTTGGCGACGGCCCATTGATCCGTCTGAACCGCAACCTGCGGATCACCGGAGTACACATAGTTACCCACAGCAGCCAACCCTTCGTCAATCCACCGGGCAAATCAACTGACGGACAATCAGCGGGGGAAAACCCTCAAGCGGGACATTTCAGCCTCACCGAAGACATCACTGCGCAGTTGATAACGGCGCACAAGATCAGCTTGCATCTTGAGAACACGCTCGGTTCGTGGCAGCAACTCCACTGGCCTGCCTTGTGGCATCACCACCTGTTCCACAGCAAGCCGACATTCCTCGAGAGCTGCCAATTCATCGTCCTGAGAGGCTCTTTCAGGGGGCGTGACCTCCGCGGCCGTTTCGGTGGCATGACGGCGTAGAAGACGGGCGATGGCACGGGTCACCTGGGGCAGAGTGTCGGACTTAATCACAAGGATCGGGATCCCCAGATCCCTGGCTTGACGGCGCAGGGATGGTTGACGACTGAGGCCCAGCCGAACGCTCAACACCACATCGGCTTCACTCAAATCGTCCACCACCTGCGCCTTCCAGCCGTGGGAACGGATCGCTTCCTCCACAATACGAGGGTGGACCCCACAGCAGAGAACCTGGAGATGCTCGGCGCAGGTCTCAAATAGAGGTGGCTCCTCTACTGCACTGGTCTCTCGGGCACTTGCCACAGGCATGGGCACGGGAACAGAGACGGGCTGTTCCGCGTCCGACCGTTGGGAAGGAGGGCGCAACAAGCCAGCCGGCTGCGGGGTATCTACTAGCTGAACTCCCCCCTCCGGCGTGAGCTCGCGCTCCTGAACCCTGGGCTTCAGGCCCCGGAGCAATTGATCCACAGTGGCGGCAACATCGGTATGCACGGCCCAACGCTGCCGGCTGTGCATTTCAACCGCAACCGGAAAGGTCGGGTCAGCAGCGCGCTCGAGCACCGTTTTCTGACTGCGACGCCGCCGGGCCTCCTCATCCCCGAGGGTGACCGCCTGAATCCCTCCCACCAGATCACTGAGGGTGGGGTTCTTTATCAGGTTCGCCAGAGCATTGCCATGGGCTGTGGCAACAAGCACGACGCCACGTTCAGCAATTGTGCGCGCGGCCTGCGCCTCCAGCTCCGTGCCGATCTCATCGATCACGATGACTTCGGGCATGTGGTTTTCCACCGCCTCGATCATGGTTTGGTGCTGCAGTTCAGGCCTAGCCACTTGCATGCGGCGTGCCCGACCGATCGCAGGGTGGGGGATGTCGCCATCACCGGCAATCTCATTGCTCGTGTCGATTACAACAACGCGCCGCTCTAGCTCATCCGAGAGCACCCGGGCGATCTCGCGCAACGCCGTTGTCTTGCCGACACCCGGGCGCCCCATCAACAGGAGGGACTGCCCTCCATCCAGGAGGTCCCGCACCATGGCAACGGTGCCGAACACGGCTCGCCCCACCCGGCAGGTCAGACCGACCACATCGCCCTGACGGTTGCGGATCGCACTGATCCGGTGAAGCGTTCGCTCGATTCCCGCCCGGTTGTCGCCACCGAACTGACCAATCCTGGCCACCACGGCCGCCAGATCCTCCCGAGACAAAGGTGTGGAACCGAGTGCCAGGGCACGGCCCGGGTATCGCGCTTCCGGGAGTCGGCCTAGATCGAGCACTATCTCCAGCAACTGCTGTCGAGCCTCCACCGGGTGCAACTGCTCCTGCACGGCATCCGGCAGAAGCTCAAGAAGGCGATCCAGATCGTCGGTGACCCGTTGCGTGCCCATGGGATCTGCGCGTTTCAGCCTTCTAGCAAGAGCGGTGCAGCCATGGCGTGACCAATGGACGCGCAATGGAGATGGCCCGCTTCCAACCCTCAGGCCATTGCCAAAGGGCAAGCCCGCGGGTTTGAGCCTCATCCAGCACAGGCATCAGCAAGCGACGGGCCACACCACCAAAGGCGATGCCGGCCGGCCGCTCCGTCGGATACAAGAACTCCAGCGTTGCTGCGTTAGTTCCACCGGCAAGCTGCAGAGGACCCGGCGGTGCCAGACCGCGCATGGCACGCCACAACTGAACCGCAGCCCGCGCGGTGCCAGCGCCAACATCGCCGCTCATGGGACGTCCATCCAACTGCCAGAGGGGTCTGTAACCGGCTTGCCGGAGGCAGCTATAGCGACGCCAAAGCAACCGAGACAACTGATCGGCCTCCACGCCGTGGCCCTCCAAGCCGGAGCTCACTGCCAAGCGCCGCAAGGGAACGTTGTGCTGCTGAAGACTTTGGATCAGCGTCGAGAATCCCTCGTCATGGCCAGACGCGGTGTGAATCTCCACAGCATCGGGCTGAATGGATTTCAGCAGGGAGATCACCTGCTCGGGTGCCAGTCGGTGGTCGCGCTCCTCGATCAAGCCATGGGGGCAGGCCGGCAAGCAGCGGCCGCAGCCATAGCAACGATGCTGGTCGATCCCAGCACCGGGCGGAATCGCTGCCGCCGGACAAATCCTTTCGCAGGGCCGCGGACATTCCGCAGGACAGCGGTCGGGATCGAACCAGGCCTTGCGGAAGTGAGCATCAATGCCGTCGCTAAGGCTGACCATCAGCCAGGGACGGTGCCCTCTGTGCGCCTCAGCCCAATCGAGGCCACGACGCGCGGCGAGGGCGACCGCAGGATCAGCAGCCACATCAACACAATGGACACCAATAGACGCAAACACGGCGGTCAGATCGGCAATGGCGGGCAAATCCTGATTGCTTGCTCCACAGATCAGCTTGACCCAGCGGCCCTGATCGAGAGCGAGTTCAGGCGTCAGGCCTTCAGATATGTGGTCATCGGTTCCCACTTCAAGCTGCGAGCACCACCCATCTCCACGATGATGCGTAAGCGGGGTTCGCGCTTGCACAGATCGCAGAGCGAAAGAAGTTCCGAACGCGACAGCACCTGACCTTCCAGCAGCCAGAGCGCTACAGGAGCATCACCTACAAACAGGTCACCGAGCTGGGGAACCACCTCCTGCACTTCTCCCACGGCCGCTCCGCGACCAACGCTTTGATGGCCGAGGTGGGGAGGACGGATGCCGTGCTTTTGGGTGAGGAACACCTCCGGATCACCAAGCCCTCGGGCTGATGTCATACGGGTGCTGTAACCGGCACCGCGCAGACGTCTTAATAGACGGGTTTCTGCACCGCCTTCGAGCGGAGCTTGAACAGCCAGGCAGCCATTGGCTTCGAGATCACGGCGAAATGCCTGACCGGAGAGAAGCAGAGGCATGGCAGCTACAGGGATTGGAGTGATTCTGGCAGCAGGCAGAAGGATCAGGGAAGCGGGGAAGTCAATGTTGTAGGTTCATTGTTTGTTCTGTCTTTCTGTGCCCGTCCGCTAGCCGGGCCTCCAGTCGACAGAACAGATTCGGCGATTGCGTCGAATCCCCAGGCCAGTACGGAAGCTTTCTTCGGAGATATCCGTCGGGAAACTGCAACAGCACACTGTGCAGATGCAAGTCCCAGCCTCGCTGCATCGTTCGCTAGCCCATCCGAATCCACTCCTTCGGGAGTTCCGCTTCGGACCACGTCTGCGTCCAATCGATCAGCACCTGACCCCATGCGGTTCTCCGCCTGGTGGTTGTCCACGCTGGCGCTTCCTCCCCATCTATGTCCATTGGCATCCTCGGGAAGAAGCTGGGTATGTCCCAGTTCTTCGACGAGCAGGGCAGAGCTGTTCCGGTCACCTTGATCGAAGCCGGCCCCTGCCGCATCACCCAACTCAAAAACGACGACACTGACGGTTATGCCGCAGTGCAGATTGGCTTTGGCGAAACCCGCGAGAAGCTGATCAACAAGCCCGCCCAGGGTCACCTGAATAAATCCGGTGAGGGCCTTTTGCGTTATCTGCGCGAATACCGCGTCGACAGCGTTGAAGGTCTCGAACTTGGTGGAGCCATCACCGTCGGCGATTTCGAAGCCGGCCAGAAGGTGGACGTCAGCGGTGACACCGTCGGCCGCGGTTTCGCTGGTTATCAAAAGCGCCACGGTTTCAGCCGAGGTCCGATGACCCACGGTTCGAAGAACCACCGCGAACCCGGTTCGACCGGTGCCGGTACGACCCCGGGCCGCATCTATCCCGGAAAGCGGATGGCCGGTCGCTACGGCGGCAAGAAAATCACCACCCGCGGTCTGACCATCCTCAAGGTGGACAGCGAACACAACCTGCTGGTGGTGAAGGGATCCGTGCCCGGCAAGCCTGGTGCGCTGCTCAACATTCGCCCGGCCTTGCGCGTGGGCGCCAAGCCCGCCAAAGGAGGTAAGTGATGGCAAGTTGTGTCGTTCGTGATTGGCAGGGCAAGGACGCCGGCAAGGCAACCCTGGACCTGAAGGTGGCCAGAGAGACCACCGCCGTTGATCTCATGCATCGGGCTGTCCTGCGTCAGCAGGCCCATGCACGCCAAGGAACTGCCAGCACCCTCACCCGCTCAGAAGTGCGCGGTGGTGGTCGCAAGCCCTACAAACAGAAGGGAACCGGTCGGGCCCGTCAGGGATCCATCCGGACTCCCCTGAAACCCGGCGGGGGCATAATCTTTGGACCCAAGCCCCGCACGTACAACCTTGCGATGAACCGCAAGGAGCGTCGTCTGGCCCTGCGTACTGCGCTGATGGCCCGAATTGACGATGTAACTGTCGTGAAGGACTTCGGTGCTTCGCTTGAGGCCCCCAAGACCCGTGAGATTACGGATGCTTTGGGACGCCTTGGCGTTGTTGCCGGCTCCAAGGTGCTCATCGTTCTGACGAACCCCTCCGATGTTGTCCGCCGTTCCGTGCGGAACCTGGAGAAAGTCAAGTTGATCTCCGCAGATCAGCTAAACGTCTTCGACCTGCTCCACGCCAATGCTCTGGTGCTGGGCGAGGAAGCTCTCGCAACCATCCAGGAGGTCTACGGCGATGACTGAACGTTTCCAAGGACGCCTGGCGGATGTGATCCGCCGTCCCCTGATAACCGAGAAGGCCACCCGTGCTCTCGAAATCAACCAGTACACCTTCGAGGTGGACCACCGCGCCGCGAAGCCCGACATCAAAGCTGCCGTTGAGCAGCTCTTCGATGTCAAGGTCACCGGCATCAGCACCATGAACCCCCCGCGACGCTCCCGTCGCATGGGTCGCTTCGCTGGCAAACGTGCCCAAGTGAAGAAAGCCGTGGTGCGCCTGGCGGAGGGCAACTCGATCCAACTCTTCCCTGAGTCCTGAGGGGTCTGAATCGTCATGGCAATCCGTAATTTCCGCCCCTACACCCCCGGTACCCGAACCCGGGTGGTAACTGATTTCAGTGAGATCACCAGCCGCAAGCCGGAAAGGACCCTGGTGGTGGCTAAACACCGCCGCAAGGGACGCAACAACCGCGGCGTGATCACCTGCCGCCACCGTGGTGGTGGCCATAAGCGCCTCTACCGCGTGGTGGATTTCCGTCGCAACAAGCACGGAGTCCCCGCCAAGGTGGCCGCGATTCACTACGACCCGCACCGCAACGCGCGTCTGGCTCTGCTCTTCTACGCCGATGGCGAGAAGAGTTACATCTTGGCTCCCGCAGGAGTTCAGGTGGGTCAGACCGTGGTCTCCGGCCCTGATGCCCCGATCGAGATCGGCAACGCCATGCCGTTGTCCTCGGTTCCCCTCGGTTCGGCTGTTCACTGCGTTGAGCTCTACGCCGGTCGTGGCGGCCAGATGGTCCGTACCGCCGGTGCCAGCGCCCAAGTGATGGCGAAAGAAGGCGACTACGTCGCTCTCAAGCTGCCCTCCACTGAGGTTCGCCTGGTTCGCCGCGAGTGCTACGCCACCATCGGCGAGGTCGGCAACTCCGAGATGCGCAACACCAGCCTGGGCAAGGCCGGTCGTCGCCGCTGGCTCGGACGTCGTCCTCAGGTCCGAGGCAGTGTGATGAACCCCTGCGATCACCCCCACGGTGGTGGTGAGGGTCGTGCACCGATCGGTCGTTCCGGCCCGGTGACCCCCTGGGGCAAACCCGCCCTCGGTCTCAAGACCCGCAAGCGGAACAAACCCAGCAACCAATACGTGCTCCGGAAGCGTCGCAAGACCTCCAAGCGGAGCCGTGGCGGACGCGATTCCTGATGCAATCCATCATTTTGCCGCTTGCTTAAACCGTTATGGGACGTTCACTCAAAAAAGGTCCGTTTGTTGCCGACAGCCTGCTTCGCAAGGTTGAAAAGCAGAACGACAACGACGACAAGTCCGTGATCAAGACCTGGTCACGGGCCTCCACGATCCTGCCGATGATGATCGGCCACACGATCGCGGTTCACAACGGCCGCAGCCACGTGCCGGTTTTCATCACCGAGCAAATGGTGGGCCACAAGCTGGGAGAGTTCGCTCCAACCCGCACCTTCAAGGGCCACATCAGAGACAAGAAAGGAGGCCGCTAAACCATGACATCGTCAACCCCAACGGCATCCACTGCCCAGGCTCACGGACGCTTCATCCGAGGCTCCGTGTCGAAGGTGCGCCGTGTGCTCGATCAAATCCGTGGCCGCACCTACCGCGACGCGCTGATCATGCTCGAGTTCATGCCTTACCGCTCCACCGGCCCGATCACCAAGGTGCTTCGGTCTGCTGTGGCCAACGCTGAGCACAACCTCGGTCTAGACCCCTCTTCTCTGGTGATCTCGAGCGCCAGCGCTGACATGGGCCCTTCCATGAAGCGCTATCGCCCCCGCGCCCAAGGCCGGGCTTACCAGATCAAGAAACAGACCTGCCACATCAGCATTGCTGTGGCGGCTCAGACCGATTCCTGACCCCCGAGGACTCTGACCCAATGGGACACAAAATCAACCCAACCGGTCTGCGCCTGGGGATCACCCAGGAACACCGGTCACGCTGGTACGCCTCCAGCAAGAACTATCCGGCCCTCCTTCAGGAGGACGACCGGATTCGCAAGTTCATCCACAAGAAATACGGCTCAGCCGGCATCAGCGATGTGCTGATCGCCAGGAAGGCGGATCAACTTGAAGTTGAACTCAAGACTGCACGCCCCGGCGTGCTGGTCGGCCGTCAAGGCAGCGGCATCGAAGAACTTCGCTCCGGCATTCAGAAGACCGTCGGCGACTCCAGTCGTCAGGTGCGGATCAATGTTGTCGAAGTCGAACGCGTCGACGGTGATGCTTTCCTCCTTGCCGAGTACATCGCCCAGCAGCTGGAGAAGCGTGTGGCTTTCCGCCGCACCATCCGCATGGCTGTGCAGCGCGCTCAGCGTGCCGGCGTTCTGGGTCTGAAGATCCAGGTGTCTGGTCGCCTGAACGGCGCTGAGATTGCTCGGACGGAATGGACCCGTGAGGGTCGGGTGCCCCTGCACACCCTGCGTGCCGACATCGACTACGCCACCAAGGTGGCCAGCACGACCTATGGCGTGCTGGGCATCAAGGTGTGGGTGTTCAAGGGCGAGGTGCTGAGCGAACAGGCTCAGCCCATGCCGGTGGGTGCCGCCCCCCGGCGCCGGGCCAGCCGTCGGCCCCAACAGTTCGAAGACCGCTCCAACGAGGGTTGAACAGGAGGCCTAAACCATGCTGAGTCCAAAACGCGTCAAATTCCGTAAGCAGCAGCGAGGCCGCATGCGCGGCGTCGCTACCCGGGGCAACACCATTGCCTTCGGACAGTTCGCGCTGCAGGCACAGGAATGTGGCTGGATCACCTCGCGCCAGATCGAGGCCAGCCGTCGTGCCATGACCCGCTACGTCAAGCGTGGCGGAAAAATCTGGATCCGGATCTTCCCCGACAAGCCGGTCACCATGCGCGCTGCCGAAACACGGATGGGTTCCGGTAAGGGCAACCCAGAATTCTGGGTAGCGGTTATCAAACCCGGCCGGATCCTGTTTGAGATGGGCGGTGATGAAATCACTCCCGAAATCGCCAAGGAAGCCATGCGCCTAGCGCAATACAAGCTTCCCGTGAAGACCAAGTTCATCCAGCTGGATGAGCAGGAGAAGCCAGCTGGTGCCAAGGCTCCGGCAGCTTCTGAAGCCGTCACTGTGGAGTCCTGACCATGGCCCGTCCTAACGCCGCCGATGTGCGCAGCCTGTCCGATTCGGACATCAACGAACAGATCGATGGCCTGCGCCGCGAACTGTTTCAACTCCGTTTCCAGCAGGCCACGCGCCAGCTCGCAAACACGCACCGTTTCAAAGAGGTCCGCATCAAGCTGGCCCAGCTTCTGACGGTGCAGTCGGAGCGCCAGCGCTCCACCGCCTCCTGATCCCCCACTCCGTAACCATGGCAGTCAAGGAAAGGATCGGCACCGTCGTCAGCGACAAGATGGAAAAAACGGTGGTGGTCGCGGTAGAAAGCCGCTTCCCACACCCCATCTATCAAAAGACGGTCAGCCGTACCACCCGTTACAAGGCTCACGACGAAGACAACACTTGTCGCGTCGGTGACCGCGTACGCATCACTGAAACCCGTCCGATGAGCCGCCAAAAGCGGTGGGCCATCGCCGAGGTTCTCAGCCACAGCCCCAAGGCTGCAGCTGAGGAAGCCAACAAGGCTGAAGCTCAGGAGGTGAAACAGTGATCCAGCAGGAGTCCTATCTCACCGTTGCCGACAACAGCGGCGCCAAACGCATCCAGTGCATTCGCGTTCTCGGCACCAACCGTCGCTATGCCCACGTGGGCGACGTGATCGTTGCCGCCGTGAAGGATGCCGCCCCCAACATGGGCGTCAAAAAGTCCGACGTGGTGAAGGCCGTTGTGGTGCGCACCAAAGCCACCATGCGTCGTGAAACCGGCAACTCGATCCGGTTCGACGACAACGCCGCCGTCATCATCAACGACGACAAAAACCCGAAAGGCACACGAGTCTTCGGACCGGTGGCCCGTGAGCTGCGTGAGCGCAGCTTCACCAAAATCGTGTCCCTCGCACCGGAGGTGATCTGACCATGGCAACTGCAACCACCAAGGCCAAGGCCACCGAACGCATCAAGATGCGCATCCGCAAGGGCGACACCGTTCAGGTGATCGCCGGCAAGGACAAGGGCAAGACCGGTGCAGTTCTACGCACCCTGCCCAACGAGAACCGCGTCGTCGTGGAGGGAGTGAACATGCGCACTCGCCACGAAAAGCCCACCCAAGAGGGCGAGACAGGCCGCATCGTGACGGAGGAAGCCTCTCTGCATGCCTCCAATGTGATGCTCTATTCCACCGACAAAAAGGTGGCAAGCCGCGTTGAAATCGTCGTCGAGAAGGACGGCACAAAGAAGCGCCGGCTGAAGAAAACCGGTGAAGTCCTCGACTGATCCCGACTTCTGACCACGCCCAGAAGCACCCCAACCCGTTATGTCACTCAAGAAGCGCTATCGGGAGACCATCCAGCCCAAGCTGCAGAAGGATCTCTCCCTCAACAACATCCATGAAGTCCCCAAGGTGGTGAAAGTCACCGTCAACCGGGGCCTCGGCGAAGCGGCCGCTAATGCCAAGTCCCTCGAGGCCTCGGTGAATGAGCTGGCGCAGATCACCGGCCAGAAAGTCGTTGTGACCCGTGCCAAAAAAGCCATCGCCGGCTTCAAGATTCGCCAGGGCATGCCAATCGGCTGTGCCGTCACCCTCCGTGGTGATCGGATGTATGCCTTCCTCGAGCGCCTGATCAACCTGGCGCTGCCCCGCATCCGCGACTTTCGCGGGGTCAGCCCCAAGAGTTTCGATGGCCGCGGCAACTACACCCTTGGGGTGCGCGAACAGATCATTTTCCCTGAGATCTCCTTCGACAAGATCGATGCGATCCGGGGCATGGACATCACCATCGTGACCACTGCCCGTTCGGACGAAGAGGGCCGGGCCCTCCTCCGCGAGATGGGAATGCCGTTCCAGAGCAACTGAGCCCTCCCCGTCGACACCTATGGCCAACCACGACCCCATTTCCGACATGCTCACCCGCATTCGCAATGCGAGTGAGAAACGTCACGAAACCACCAAGATCCCCGCTTCGCGGATGACCCGCAGCATCGCCAAGGTGCTGCAACAGGAAGGCTTCATCTCCGAGATCAGCGAGCAGGGTGAAGGCGTTCGCACCGAACTGGTGCTCGCCCTCAAGTACAGCGGCAAGCACAGGTTGCCCACGATCCGCTCCATGCAGCGGGTCAGCAAGCCCGGTCTCCGCATCTACAAGAACACTCGCGGCCTGCCCAAAGTCCTCGGCGGACTGGGCGTGGCGATCATCTCCACCTCCAAGGGTGTGATGAGCGATCGTGACGCCCGTCGTCAGGGCGTCGGTGGCGAAGTGCTCTGTTACGTCTACTGATCCGGAGCTGAACCATGTCACGAATCGGCAAAAACCCCGTTCCCGTTCCTGAAAAGGTCACCGTTTCCCTCGACGGCCTCACCGTCAAGGTGAAAGGGCCCAAAGGAGAACTGGAGCGCACCCTTCCTGAAGGCGTCAGCGTCAGCCAGGACAACAACACCATCGTGGTTTCCCCCACGAGCACCAAGCGCATCTCCCGTGAGCGCCACGGCCTGAGCCGCACCCTCGTCGCAAACATGATCGAGGGTGTCAACAATGGCTACAGCAAGGCCTTGGAGATCGTCGGCGTGGGCTCCCGTGCCCAGGTCAAAGGCAAAACCCTCGTGGTGAGTGCTGGCTACAGCCACCCCGTAGAGATGGAAGCGCCTGAGGGCATCACCTTCAAGGTGGAAAACAACACCAGGGTGATTGTCTCCGGCATCGACAAGGAGCTGGTGGGCAACGAAGCCGCCAAGGTCCGCGCCATCCGTCCCCCCGAGCCCTACAAGGGCAAGGGCATCAAGTACGAGGGCGAGCGCATCCTGCGCAAGGCAGGCAAGTCCGGCAAGAAATAAGCCTTGTCCTGACGTCCCTTCCCTTCACCCACCATGTCCCAACTATCCCGCAAACAGCAGACGCAGAAACGCCACCGGCGTCTCCGTCGTCACATCACCGGAACCTCAGACCGTCCACGGCTGGCCGTGTTCCGCTCCAATAACCACATCTACGCCCAGGTCATCGACGACGCGGCCCAGAGCACACTCTGCTCAGCCTCCACCGTTGACAAGGAGCTGCGTGCCGGCCTCAACGCTCCGGCTGGCAGCTGCGACGCCTCTGTCGCCGTTGGCGAACTGGTCGCCAAGCGCGCCATTGCCAAAGGCATCCAGCAGGTGGTGTTCGACCGCGGCGGAAATCTTTACCACGGCCGGATTAAAGCCCTTGCCGATGCCGCCCGGGAAGCGGGCCTTCAGTTCTGATTCCTGCTTAACCCATGACAGATTCCTCCCCCCAATCCAATCCCAACGCCGTGCCGGGTGCGGCCGATGTTCCAGCGGCAGCCGAAGGGCAGCAGCAACAGGAGCAGCGCCGCGGCCGTGGCGACCGTGACGGTCGTCGTGGCGATCGGCGTGGTGGTCGTCGCGGCCAGGAGCGCGACTCCGAATGGCAGGAGCGCGTGGTTCAGATCCGCCGCGTATCCAAGACCGTGAAAGGCGGTAAGAAGATGAGTTTCCGGGCCATCGTTGTCGTCGGCAACGAAAAAGGCCAGGTCGGCGTTGGTGTCGGCAAAGCCGGTGATGTTATCGGTGCTGTCCGCAAGGGTGTCGCCGATGGCAAGAAGCACCTCGTCAAAGTGCCATTGACCCGTCACAACTCCATCCCGACCCTTTCTAATGGTCGGGATGGTGCTGCCAGTGTGCTTATCCGCCCTGCAGCCCCTGGTACCGGCGTGATCGCTGGCGGTTCCATCCGCACAGTGCTCGAACTCGCCGGCATCAAGAATGTCCTGGCCAAGCGCCTGGGCAGCAAGACCCCCCTGAACAATGCACGGGCTGCCATGGTGGCTCTGTCGCTTCTCCGCACCCACAAGGAGACGGCCAAGGAACGGGGAATCTCCCTCGAACAGATCTACTCCTGATTCGCGATGACTCTCCGACTCGATTCCCTCAAATCCAACAAGGGCGCTCGTCGCCGCAAACTGCGCAAGGGCCGCGGCATCGCCGCTGGTCAGGGTGCCAGCTGCGGCTTCGGTATGCGCGGCCAGAAATCCCGCTCGGGTCGCCCCACGCGCCCAGGCTTCGAGGGTGGACAGATGCCTCTGTACCGCCGGGTTCCAAAGCTGAAGCACTTCCCCCTGGTGAATCCCAAGCACTTCACCATTCTCAACGTTTCGGCATTGAATGACCTGAAGGACGGCAGCACCGTCAACTTGGATTCCCTGGTCAAGGACGGCATCGTGACCAGCCCCAAGCATCCGCTGAAGATGCTGGGCAACGGTGATCTGACAGCCAAAAAGCTGACCGTGCAAGCTGCGGCGTTCACCGCCTCCGCCCGCACCAAGATCGAAGCCGCGGGCGGCACCTGCGACATCCTCGATTAATCAAGGGCTCGTCCCCAAGTCAACCCTAGGGTCTGAGCCGTCCGCTGGATTTTGATCCACGGGCGGCTTCTTGGCTTTTCGCCCAATTTCACTTTCTTCTGGACATGCTCGTCAGTCGGGGTCGCAACCCCAACGCCTCCGAAGTGATCAGCCAGCTGATCACCAATCCTGGGCTCCGCAGTCGCGTGCTCACCACGCTCGGGCTTCTTTTGTTGGTGCGTCTCGGGATCTATATCCCGATGCCCGGGATCGATCGAGAAGCGTTCAAGCAGTTCATCGATCAGGGCGGACAACTGATCGGCTTCCTCGATATCTTCACTGGGGGCGGCATCTCCACTCTGGGCATCTTTGCCCTGGGGATCCTGCCGTTCATCAATGCCTCGATCATCCTCCAGCTGCTGACCGCAGCTTTGCCCCAGCTGGAGGACCTCCAGAAGAATGAAGGCGAGGCTGGCCGACGCAAGATCGCCCAAATCACCCGCTATGTGGCACTGGGATGGGGCCTCGTTCAGAGCGTGGTCTTCGCGATGATCCTGCGCCAATACGCCGTGGAAGGCCTGAGCGAAGTGGCCTTTGTAGTGCAGACGGCACTCGCGCTGGTGACCGGCTCCATGATTGTGATGTGGCTGAGTGAAGTGATCACCGAGCGGGGCATCGGCCAGGGCGCTTCACTGGTGATTTTTCTGAACATCGTGGCCACCCTGCCGCGCACCCTCGGCGCGACGATCGAAGCCGCACAGACCGGCGATCGCGACACCGTGCTCGGCATCATTGTTTTGGTGCTGGTGTTCCTGGCCACGATCGTTGGAATCATCTTCGTGCAGGAAGGGGCACGCCGAATCCCCATCGTCAGTGCCAAGCGCCAGGTGGGTGGAGCAGGCGTTCTCCCCACCCGTCAGAGCTACCTGCCGCTCAAGCTGAATGCCGGCGGTGTGATGCCGATCATCTTCGCCTCAGCTCTGATTTTCCTTCCGGTCACCATCGCCAACCTCACCAAGAGCGAGTGGTTGATCCGTGCAGCCAGCGCCCTGAATCCAGGGGCAGCGAACCCCTGGCCGTACGCGCTCACATTTTTTGCCTTGATCCTGGGCTTCTCCTATTTCTATGCATCACTCACGGTGAATCCCGCTGACATTGCCACCAACCTGAAACGGGGTGGTGTTGCAATTCCAGGCGTCCGCCCTGGCAGCGCCACGGCCACCTATCTCTCGGGCGTCCAAAACCGCCTCACCCTGCTGGGTGGTCTGTTCCTCGGCGCCGTAGCCATCATTCCTGCTGGCGTCGAACGCGCCACGAATGTGCAGACGTTCCAAGGTCTCGGCGCTACATCGCTGCTGATCCTGGTCGGCGTGGCCATCGACACGGCCAAGCAGGTGCAGACCTATGTGATTTCACAGCGCTACGAGGGCCTCGTTCGCCAGTGAGCGCTGCTGAGCAGCTCACCTTCCGTTCACTCCACCTCACGATTACGCAACCATGAAAAATCGCTTGCTCTTTCTTGGTCCTCCGGGAGCTGGCAAAGGCACTCAGGCCGCCCGACTGTGTGATAAAAACAGCATGACGCACCTGTCCACGGGCGACCTTCTGCGCTGTGAAGTGGCAGCCGGCAGCGACCTTGGCAAAGAGGCTGAAGCGGTGATGAACCGAGGTGAACTGGTGAGCGACGCTCTGGTGCTGGCCATCGTAGAAAGCCAGATGAAGGCCATGACCAAACATGGCTGGCTACTTGACGGCTTTCCCCGCACGGTGCCACAAGCCGAAGCTCTCGAACCACTTCTGGCCGAACTAGAACTACCCATCCAGGCGGTGATCCTCCTGGAGCTAGATGACGCAGTTTTAATTGAACGGCTGCTGGCCCGCGGCCGTTCCGACGACAACGAAGCAGTGATCCGCAATCGCCTGGAGGTGTACCGCGAGAAAACGGAACCTCTGATTCGCTTCTACAGCGATAAGGACCTCCTTGTTTCCATTCCTGCTCAGGGATCTGTCGAAGAGATCACCAAGCGAATCGAGTCTGTTCTTGATTGACCGTCATGGTAATGTTGCCGTTTGGAAATTTGGAGAGCCACGCCTCATGAAGGTGCGCAGCTCAGTCAAGAAAATGTGTGACAAGTGCCGGGTGATCCGTCGCCACGGCAAGGTCATGGTCATTTGCATCAACCCCAAGCACAAACAGCGCCAGGGCTGATCCCCCCGCTGTTCTTAACCATCCTCGCCTCCAGGACCTCGGAGGTATCTGTCCTTTTCAACTGAACAAACGTGGCACGGATCGCCGGCGTTGACATTCCCCGCGACAAGCGGATTGAAGTGTCCCTCACCTACATATACGGAGTTGGTCTCACCCGCTCGCAGGCCATCCTGGCCAAAACCGGCGTGAACCCCGACATCCGGGTGAAAGATCTGGAGGACGGAGATCTTCAGAAACTCCGCGGTGCCCTGGAAGAGTTCACCGTTGAAGGTGATCTACGCCGGCAGGAAGGCATGGCCCTGAAGCGCCTGCAAGACATCGGCTGCCTGCGTGGTCGTCGTCACCGCATGAGCCTTCCCGTTCGCGGCCAACGCACCCGCACCAACGCCCGCACCCGCCGCGGCGCGCGGAAAACTGTGGCTGGCAAGAAGAAGTAAGTCCCCAACATCCTTTTCCCTGACTGCATTCGGCCATGGCTAAAACCGTCAAAAAATCCGGGCCCAAGAAGGCCAAGCGCAACGTTCCTAACGGTGTTGCTCACATCCAGAGCACCTTCAACAACACCATCGTGTCCATCACCGACACGTCCGGTGAAGTGATTTCCTGGTCGTCCGCAGGCGCCAGTGGTTTCAAAGGTGCTCGCAAAGGCACCCCCTTCGCCGCTCAAACAGCTGCAGAGGCAGCTGCACGTCGTGCCCTTGACCAAGGAATGCGTCAGATTGAAGTACTGGTGCGCGGTCCTGGATCAGGCCGTGAGACCGCCATCCGCGCTCTCCAGGTTGCTGGCCTCGAAATCACCCTGATTCGTGACGTCACCCCCCTGCCCCATAACGGTTGCCGCCGGCCCAAGCGCCGCCGCGTCTGAACCGAGCTGATTTCCGTCCGGTTTCTCCACTTACCCCGATTCAGATCGTGTTGCAGTACCAGATTGATCGCATTGAGCATCAAGTAGCAGAGGATCGCGCCCAGTCCGGCGTCTTCCTGATTGGTCCCCTTGAGCGTGGCCAGGCCACGACTCTGGGCAACGCGCTGCGTCGCGTGCTGATGGGTGGGCTCGAAGGCAGTGCCGTCACCGCCATCCGCATTGCCGGTGTCAATCACGAATACGCCACGGTTCCTGGAGTCCGTGAAGACGTGCTCGACATCCTGCTGAACTGCAAGGAGCTCACCGTCAACAGCCGTTCAGCCGAGCTTGAGATCGGCCGTCTCGTTGTGGCTGGTCCCGCTGAAGTGAAGGCCGGAGATCTGCAATTCTCCTCTCAGGTGCAAGTGGTGGACGCCGATCGCCCGATCGCCACCGTGGCCGATGGCCACAGCCTCGAGCTTGAAGTTCACGTTGAGCGTGGCGTCGGCTATCGCCCGGTGGATCGTCACAACGAAGAAACCAGTGCCATCGATCTGCTCCAGATCGATGCGGTGTTCATGCCCGTGACCCGGGTCAACTTCACCATCGACGAAACCGCCGTTGCCGAAGGCGGCTCGGCCCGCGAACGACTGCGGATGGAGATCATCACGGACGGCTCTATTACCCCCGACGACGCCCTGGCTCAATCAGCCAATCAATTGATCGAGTTGTTCCAGCCGCTGGCCACGGTCACTCTCGTTGAGGAAGTTCCTGCTGAACCCGAGCCTTCGGCGGAAGCACAGATTCCTCTTGAAGAGTTGAACCTTTCCGTTCGCGCCTACAACTGCCTCAAGCGGGCCCAGGTCAACTCCGTGTCTGACCTGATGGGCTTCAGCTATGAGGATCTGCTCGAGATCAAGAACTTCGGTTCCAAATCAGCTGATGAAGTGATCGAAGCCCTCGAGCGCATCGGCATCTCCATCCCCCAGAGCCGCACCTCTGCATAACTGCAGAACGGCCTGAACATCCTTTTTCGTCTTCGTCACCGACAGAACCATGCGTCATCAATGCCGAGTTCCTCAGCTGGGACGTCCAGCTGACCAGCGCAAGGCAATGCTGCGCGCCCTGACCACCCAGCTAATTCGCGAAGGTCGGGTTACCACCACCAAGGCCAGGGCCAAGGCGCTTCGCGACGAAGCCGAGCGCATGATCACCTTGGCTAAGGACGGCAGCCTCGCCTCCCGTCGCCGGGCCATGGGCTACATCTACGACAAGCAGTTGGTGCATGCCTTGTTCGAAAAGGCCCCCAACCGCTATAGCGATCGCAAGGGCGGCTACACCCGCATCACCCGCACCGTTCCCCGTCGTGGCGACAACGCCGAGATGGCCATCATTGAACTGGTCTGATCAGACCTCACGTCAGTCCTGACGTTTGAACACCGAACCTTCGTCTGCAGGTCCCGAGCCAGCATCCCTTCAGCGGATTGCGCTCATCCTTCAGTACGAGGGTTCCTCGTTTTGTGGGTGGCAGCGACAACGCAACGGTCGAAGTGTTCAGGCCGTGCTGGAGGACGCCATTGCCCAGCTCGATCCGCGTCGGCCGCTGCAGACCTTTGCCGCTGGCCGCACAGATGCCGGTGTTCATGCGGCCGGTCAGGTGGTGCACTTCGACTGCAGTGGGCCGATTCCCGCTCGCAAATGGGCCCTAGCCTTGAACGGACGCCTGCCGAGCACCATTCGTGTGCGCGAATCCGTCGCCCGCCCCCTGGATTGGCATGCCTGCTACTCAGCCACCTACCGACGGTACCGGTACACGATTCACAACGGCCGGCGTCCAAATTTGTTTCTCGACCCCTGGAGCTGGCACCGCTACCAACACAGGCTGGATGAGTCCCGCATGCGGGACGCTCTGAACACCATGCTTGGCCTGCACGACTTCAGCGCCTTCATGAAGGCCGGCAGCCGTCGCGCCCATGCGCGAACCACCGTGCAGGAGGTGCTCGTGGAACGCCAAAGCGATCTCCTACGGGTCGAGATTCAGGCCAGTGGCTTTCTCTACGGCATGGTTCGTCTGCTGATGGCCCAGTTGGTAGCCGTCGGCGAGCACCGTCTCAGTGTTGCCGACTTTGAACATCGATGGCGCGAGCGACGCCGCCATGAGGTGAAAGAGGCGGCTCCAGCCACCGGGCTCTGCCTGCTTCGAGCTGGCTATGCCGAGCCCATTTTCAGCAAAGCCGGCTGGTACGATAATCAACCGTGGTTTTTTCTGGCTGAGAGCGATCCGCCTCCGGATCCACCCTCAACGCCGGGATAAACGGGCTTCTACTCGGAATGCTGCCCAACTCATAAGAGCTGGAGGGGCTGAAGAGTAAGTTCGACATTTAGCCCCGTAAGGTCCAGCTCTGGACCGACCCCTTTTGCCCAGTTCCGCTCCATTAGGCGGGACATACCCGAACCGGCATGCCGGCGCGATGAACAAGACCTCTCTCCCCCCGATTGATTCCATCGACCGCCAGTGGTATGTGGTGGACGCTGAGAATCAAACCCTTGGCCGTCTGGCCACTGAAGTAGCCGCCGTGCTTCGCGGCAAGATCAACCCCAGCTTCACCCCGCACCTGGACACCGGTGATTTTGTCGTCGTTGTAAACGCTGAAAAAATCAAGGTCAGCGGCCGTAAGCCCCAGCAAAAGCTGTACCGCCGTCACTCCGGTCGTCCCGGAGGTATGAAGGTGGAAACCTTCGAGGCTCTGCAGGAACGGATTCCCGAGCGGATCGTGGAGAAGGCCATCAAAGGCATGCTTCCCCACAACGCCCTAGGCCGCCAGATGTTCCGCAAGCTCAAGGTCTACAAGGGCTCCGAGCATCCCCATGCCGCTCAGAAGCCCCAGCCGCTTCAGCTCAACCCCTCCGCATCCGCCAAATGAGCAACAATTCAGTCGTCTACTGGGGCACCGGTCGTCGCAAGACCTCTGTAGCCCGTGTTCGCCTCGTCCCCGGCAATGGAACGATCACCATCAACGGTCGTCCCGGTGACAACTATTTGAATTACAACCCCTCGTACATCTCAGCGGTCAAGGCTCCCCTGGAGACCCTCGGCCTAAGCAGCGAGTACGACATTCTCGTCAACGTTCACGGTGGCGGACTCACCGGTCAATCCGGCGCCATCAAGCAAGGTGCAGCTCGCGCCCTGTGCGAGCTGTCTGCCGACAACCGTAAGCCTCTGAAGACGGAAGGCCACCTGAGCCGCGACCCCCGAGCCAAGGAACGCCGCAAGTACGGTCTCAAGAAAGCCCGTAAGGCTCCTCAGTTCTCCAAGCGCTGATTTTTTTACCGATGCCAAAGCCCGACATTCATCCCACCTGGTATCCCGACGCCAAGGTGATCTGCAACGGCGAAGTGGTTATGACCACTGGCGCTACCCAGCCTGAGATCCACGTCGACGTCTGGAGCGGCAACCACCCCTTCTTCACTGGCACCCAGAAGATCCTCGACACCGAGGGTCGTGTGGATCGTTTCATGAAGAAGTACGGCATGGGCACCAAGAAAAAAGGTGCCGACTCCGCCAAGGCCGAGTCCAAGGCCTGAGGGTGAGAACGGGGCATGGACGCCTCGACCTTGTTCACAAGGCTGGGAACAGCCACAGCCAGCTTCCGCAACCTCGAGCGGCAGCTGGCTGATCCTGATATCGCCGCTGATCCGAAGCGGCTTGAATCGATTGCACGGGAGCGATCAAGGCTTGAGCCTCTCGTGCTCGATTTCGAGCAACTGAAACGGCTCGAATCCGAGCGAGATTCCGCACGTCAACTACTCAAAGACAGTCGCGGTGACACCGCGATGGAGGAACTGGCGCAGGATGAGTTAGCCAGCCTCCAGGAACAGCATGCAACGCTGACGGAGCGACTCACCCTGGCTCTGCTGCCGCGGGATCCTCGCGATGAGCGCAGCGTGATGCTGGAGATTCGTGCCGGTGCAGGGGGCGATGAGGCCTGTCTCTGGGCCGGTGATCTGGCACGGATGTATGAGCGCTACAGCCAAAAAGTGGGTTGGGCCGTGCAACCCATGAGCTGCACCGAGGCGGACCTGGGAGGCTTTCGCGAGCTGATCCTTTCGGTGCGCGGTGACGGCGTCTACAGCCAACTGAAATTTGAAGCAGGAGTCCATCGGGTGCAACGCGTCCCGGCTACTGAATCCCAGGGTCGGGTCCACACCTCCACCGCCACGGTGGCGGTGATGCCAGAAGCCGATGCCGTGGAAGTGCAGCTTGATCCAAAGGATCTCGACATCAGCACCGCACGTTCAGGCGGTGCTGGCGGCCAAAACGTCAACAAGGTGGAAACAGCCGTGGACCTCCTGCACAAACCCACGGGCATCCGCGTGTTCTGCACCCAGGAACGCTCTCAGCTGCAGAATCGGGAACGGGCACTAGAGATCCTGCGCGCCAAATTGCTAGAGCGGGAGCAAGCTGCTGCTGCGGAACGGGAAAGCAGCAACCGACGCGCCCAGGTGGGCAGTGGTGACCGCTCCGAAAAAATCCGCACCTACAACTACAAAGACAACCGAACCACCGATCACCGGCTCGGCCGTAACTTCACGCTGGAGCCTGTGCTGGAGGGCCAATTAGAGGACCTGATCGGTGCCTGCATCGCCGAAGAACAACGTCAGAAACTCGAAGCCCTAAGCGATCAGGCCTAGGCCTGACAGCTAAGAACCGATGACGTATTTCGCCCATTCCTGGTGATGACCGGAATGGATCTGGCGCCGGGCCTCAAAACTGAGGCTGCTGGCTGGTCGTCGCGGCACATGCCTCAAGGGCATGGAAGCTTCCTTCGGAGTTCGGTTGCCCTTGCGCACATTGCAGCTGAGGCAAGCCGTGGTCACATTCTCCCAGGTGTCACAACCTCCCCTACTTCGGGGCATCACATGGTCGATCGACAACTGATCATCACGACTGCCGCAGTACTGGCAGGTGTGATTGTCCCGCTGGAAGAGGTTGCGACGCGTAAGGGGCAGCTGACGAAAGGGAACCCGGACGTACTGCCTTAGACGGATGACGGTCGGAAGGTGAGTGCCCTGGCGAAGGAGCCGATAGGGGTCGTGTTCCAGGCTCTCCGCCTTGCCCTTCAACATCATCACCACTGCCCGTCTCCAGGTGGTGATATTGAGCGGCTCGTAGGACGCATTGAGAACGAGAACCTGGCCCATGCCAGCTCACTCAATAAACGTCATGCTATCGATCACATCAAGCCGTCTCGGTAGCGCCGAGCACCGCCCGTGATTCCGGAGCTGAATCCACGTCAGCGCGCCTGGGTGGAAGTCTCACCTGCAGCGATTCGGGCCAACGCCAGGGCTCTCTGCCAGCACCTTGACCCTCGCACCCAACTGATGGCGGTGGTGAAGGCCGATGGCTATGGCCATGGGGCCGAAACCGTGGCACGGGCTGCCCTTCAGGGGGGAGCCACCAGCCTTGGCGTAGCCACGCTTCAAGAAGGCCTTGAACTGCGGCGGGCCGGACTTGAGGCACCGATACTGTTGCTGAGCAACCTCAATGAACCGGATGACCTACGCACCTGCCTGCACTGGCGGTTGATGCCCACCCTGAGCAACCTCAGGGATGGCCAGCTCTGCAATGAGCTCGCTGCCGACAGCGGTCGACGTTTCGATGTGCAGCTGAAGATCGACACCGGCATGGCTCGGCTGGGCTGCTCCCTTAGCGACAGTCATCAGACCGCGGCGGGCCTGCAGAGCCTGGAAGACCTCAATCTGGCGGGCATCTACAGCCATCTGGCCTGTGCCGACGAACCGGACGATGCTTTGACCAGCATCCAGCAGGATCGCTTTGTGAACATGCTCTCCGCTCTGCCACACACGGGCACTACCATCACCCGCCATCTGGCCAACTCGGCTGGGACCTTGCTGAATCGGGAGCTGCACCACGACCTCGTGCGCGTTGGACTCGCCCTGTACGGCCATGCCCCCGCTGCCCACCTCAGCAACGTTATTTCGCTGCAACCCGCCCTGGCGGTTCGCGCCCGGGTCAGCCTGATCCGCGAGGTGCCCGCTGGCACAGGAGTCAGCTACGGCCACCGCTTCATCACCAAGCGCACCACTCGCCTTGCGGTGGTGGGCATCGGCTATGCCGATGGTGTTCTGCGGTCCCTCAGCGGGCATATTCACGCCCTGAATCGCAACCGTCGGCTCCCGCAGGTGGGAGCTATCACCATGGACCAGCTCCTACTGGATGCCACCGATGCACCTGAGCTCGCGGAAGGTGACATCGTCACCCTGCTGGGCCAGGACGGCGACCTGGAGTTAAGCCCCCAAAGCTGGAGCGACCGCTGCGATTCGATTCCCTGGGAGATCCTCTGCGGTTTCAAACGACGCCTGCCCCGAGTTGAAGTCTGACCAACTCCCAAGCACTTGGTACTCTGGATGCGCCGCTGGAGAGGTGGCTGAGTGGTTGAAAGCGGCTCCCTGCTAAGGAGTTACAGGAGGCAACTTCTGTCGAGGGTTCGAATCCCTCCCTCTCCGTTCCAAGTTCATTGACTCAATCTCCAGGCCCCTTGGAGCTGGTGAACAAGTTGAGTTGCCGTGCCAGCTCCGGCAAAAGGGATGCGTCCCTGGCGCGATCGGGGCCCGTTGTGAATACCACCAGCATGGTGGGTGCCTGCTGTTCGGAAGGCTGAAACCAAGCCGCGTCATTTCGGGCCTGACTCATCCAACCGGCCTTGCTCCAAAAGTGCGCGTCCTCAGGCAAGCCCTCGCCGAGGAACCCATCCACCTGGTTTTCAGGATCGGCACGACGCTGCTGCTGATCGAGCGAACGCCTCAACAGACCCTGCAGTCGACGACAAGCCGGCGGCGACACCACCGCACCGGTCATCACAGCCTCCAGCATCCGCGCTGTCGCAGCGGTGGACAAGCCATTGCAGTTGCTGTTGTCAGCCCCGTAGAACATTTTCTCCCGGCCATAGGGACCATCTCCCCAGGTCTTCTGACAGCAATTCACCGCCTCAATTTCCGGCCAAGCCAAGCTCTGCAACCAGCCATTGATCAAGCGACGCTGCTGGGTCCATAGCTCCCAGCGTTCGCCATGGAGTACAGGGCCACTGGTGGTGCCTGAGAGCAGATCAACCACAAGCCCAGTCGCATCGTTACTGGAGTCGGCGATCATGTCGCGCATGGCGCGCCGCAGTTCGTCGCCGTCCGGGATCAGGTCACGCTGCAACCACTGCTCAACGGCGACGGCATAAAACAGCTTGACCACGCTGGCTGGATAGAGAATCCGGTCTTGATTCCAGGAAGCACCGCTGCCCTGACCCGCCTCCGGCGCAACCATGTCATAACGCACCCAGGTGATCGCCAGACTGTTACGCAGCCCAGGACGGCCGTCGGCATCGAGCGCATCGAGGGCTGCCTCAAGCCGAGCCGCCATTGCGGTATCGGGACGGTAGAACGCCATAGCGATTCAATTGGGCCATGGCGACGTTAGGCACCCTGCTGGCCCCAGACTTGATTCAGAGAGGCTCCTGTTGGCAGCTGTGCGCTGACATCAATGGTTATTCGAGACCTGACGGCGAGAGTCTGACCACACAGGCCTGTCGTGGACGTCGCTTTCGCATCCTGGACAAGCAGCGCAAGAGGATCGCCGTTCAGCTGCTGGAGGATGGCTACCGCTGCTGGCTGGAACTCGAGGCGGTTCTGGGGCGTGCTGAGCGTTGCTCACCCTGGCGACCATCGCCGCTGAGCGCGACAGAGATTGAACGACGTCTGCCTGGCGTGCTCGCCTGGAGCGAAACCGCCCAGCAACATCCCAACGTCTACCTCTGGGGAGGCACCACAGAACCAGACATGGATTGTTCCGGTTTGGTGCAGATGGCCTTCGCCAGCCAGGGCATCTGGATTCCGCGAGATGCCTATCAGCAGGAGCGGTTCTGCCAACCGGTTGCGGCTCTCCCCGACGATCACAGCCTGCTGCGCTCGGGAGATCTGCTGTTTTTCGGCACACGCCAGCGTTGCACCCATGTGGGGCTCCATCTCGGCGATGGCCGCTATCGCCACAGCTCTGGCCAGGACCATGGACGCAATGGAATCGGCATCGACAGCCTCCACAGCCGCGATCAACACCCGGTGGCTTGCCGTTACCGAGCTGAATTCCGCAGCGCAGGCCGTGTGGTTCGTTGCCATGACGGATCACATCTCTCCTGAAGCTGTCAGCAGGATCGGCAAGGACCCTGCTTAAGTTGAGCGACTCGCAGCGCGACCGGCATGAGTGCACCCCTGGATCTCTCGGTGGTGGTGCCGCTTTACAACGAAGTAGAAAGCCTGCCCCACCTGGTCAAACAGCTCCTTTCAGCACTGCGTCCAACCGACGAGACGTTTGAGCTAGTTCTTGTCAACGATGGATCAAGCGACCGCACTGCCGAAGTGCTGGCCCAGGTCAGCTCAGAGGTGCCTGAAGTGGTGTCTGTGCTGCTGCGAAAGAACTATGGCCAGACCGCAGCCATGGCTGCTGGTTTTGACGTTTCTAGTGGGGAGGTCATCGTCACCCTGGATGGGGATCTTCAGAATGATCCAGCCGACATCCCCATGCTGCTGGTTAAATTGAGGGAGGGGTATGACCTCGTGAGTGGCTGGCGCCATCAGCGCCAGGACGCCGCCCTCCAGCGC
The DNA here is from genome assembly GCA_003209165.1 of Synechococcus sp. AG-670-B23. Classification (GTDB taxonomy): domain Bacteria; phylum Cyanobacteriota; class Cyanobacteriia; order PCC-6307; family Cyanobiaceae; genus Parasynechococcus. Next base: position 26,730 of record QCSL01000007.1, read on the forward strand.
AAACTTCCCTCCCGGATCGCCAACCGCTTGATCGGCCGGGTGACCGGGGTGCGGCTGCATGACTACGGCTGCTCCCTCAAGGCCTATCGAAGGGAGGTGCTAGCAGACATGCGGCTCTATGGAGAACTGCATCGCTTTCTTCCCGCCCTGGCCTTCATCGAAGGCGCACGGATCACCGAAGTGAAGGTGAACCACCGAGCGCGTCAGTTCGGCAGCAGCAAGTACGGGATCGATCGCACCTTCCGTGTGCTGATGGATCTGCTCACCGTCTGGTTCATGAAGCGTTTTCTGACCCGACCGATGTACGTGTTCGGCTTCGGGGGACTGCTGGCAATCGCCGCCAGCCTTGTCACCAGCACCTATCTCTTCGTGATCAAGGTGATGGGAGGCGACATTGCCAATCGCCCACTGCTCACCCTCGCGGTGGTGCTTGGTTTGGCGGGGATTCAACTGTTCTGCTTCGGGCTTCTCGGCGAACTGTTGATCCGTACCTACCACGAAAGCCAGGATCGACCGATTTATCGCATCCGAGAAACGTTGCGGGGAGGCCGAGCCGGCTGAGTGGTCTGGGCAGCGGCTGGCGCACCACGGAACGGTGCGATCGCAGCGGCTGCTTCTTCCACCACACGCGCATCGCTGTCCCGCAGTGCTTGGCGTAGCAAGGGGAGCGTTGAGCGGTGCCCCCATCGGGCAGCCAAACGAACGGCGCGCAAACGCTCCTCGGGGCCAGCCTCCATGTCGGCCTTGAGGCGACGCTCCAGATCAAGACGCTCGAGGGGAGTGCTCGGTGAAGTCCAGGAAACCAAGGAAGCATCGGCGGATTCCCCATCAACGGCAGACTCAATCACCAGTTCCAGCTGGGCACGGTTGATCTGTGCGACACGGCTGGCATCCGTGCTGGAGAGCATCGGCTTCACCGGCTTCCTGCGCAACCAGAGCACCACCGTGAGCAGCACGACGGCACCAGGGAGGAGAACGTTCTGCATGCGGATTGAACTTTTATGTCGCCGTCGGGGCCTAAAGCAGGCCTTCAGAACGGACCTATTTACAGTAGCTGCGAAGCTTTTGGCCTCGACATGACTGGAGATTTCGCTGCTGCCTGGCTGCCTGCGATTTTCGTGCCCATCACAGGAATCGTGTTCCCTGCAGTGTTCATCGTCCTTGTTGGTCGAGTGATCACCGCGGCCGAGTGACCGCGACCTGCGGACCTTTCAACCCCTCAGCACTCGTAATTCATGACCGTCACTCCTGCTGCTGATCCCTGCGTCGGCAACCTTGCGACACCCGTCAACAGCGGCTATTTCATCAAGGGTCTGATCAACAACCTGCCCCTGTACCGCCCCGGGATTTCCCCGAATTTCCGTGGCCTGGAAACCGGTGCAGCCTTCGGTTATCTGCTCTACGGCCCCTTCACCATCTGCGGCCCCCTGCGTGCCACGGAGTACCAGCAAACCGCTGGACTGCTGGCTGCCATTGGCGCCGTGCACATCCTCAGCCTGCTGTTCCTCCTCTACAACCAGCCCGGCAAGCAACCCAACATCCCCCCTGCAGATGTGACGGTTGAGAATCCCCCCGCCGACCTGTTCACCCGCACCGGTTGGGCTGACTTCACCAGTGGGTTCTGGCTGGGTGGTTGTGGCGGTGCCGTTTTCGCCTGGTTCCTCTGCAACACCGTTCACGTTCAGGAGCTGTTCAAGATCGCGGCTGGTGTCTGGAGCGTCGGCTGAAGCCATTCACCGAAACCTCTAAACCGAAATCACTAACCCCCGGTTGCCTGGGATCAAGCAACCGGGGGTTTTTTCCTGGCAGGATTCATTCACGTTTGAGACGTCCCGGTGCGGTCGATCTCCCAGCCGTTTCTTCGGCGGCCGGTTCTTACGGTCGTCTGCAGCCTGCTGATCCTTTTGGCGGGGTGCACGGCGCTGTTCGGCCTGGGGCTGGAGGATCTACCGCCCCTCGCCCCCACCCGCGTGAGTGTGAGCGCCAACTTCCCGGCGGCTTCACCGGAGGTGGTGGAGCAAAGCGTGACCCGGGTGTTGGAACAACAGCTGAATGGCCTTGAAGGGGTCGAAAGCATCAGCTCAACAAGCAGACAGGGCGGAGCAAGCATTTCGTTGCGCTTCAACGCGGGTGATCCCGAGCTGAATGCGATCAAGGTGCAGAACGAAGTGAACCTGGCCAGCCGCCGGCTGCCCCAGGCCGTGACGCGCCAGGGGCTCCAAGTTCGGCGCTCATCGGAAGACCTATTGATGATTTTGGGGTTCAGCCACCCACCGGATCAATACGTCCCCACCTTTCTCACAGGCTGGCTGGACCAGACCCTTCGGGACGCACTGCTCACCACACCAGGCATCGGCGATGTGCGGGTGTTCGGCAGCAGTGAACTCTCCTTTCGCCTTTGGTTGGATCCTCAACGCCTCGAACAGACCAACCTCACCCTTGGCGACGTCAGCCGTGCCCTGGCCGAACAAAACGTTTTGGCTGCCGTTGGCAGCATCGGGGCTGCCCCAGTTCCATCGGGCCAATTGCTGAACCTTCCGGTGGAGGCGGAAGGGCGACTCCGCAGCCAATCGGATTTCGAGAATCTCGTGTTGCGCCGGCTGGACAACGGCGGGCTGCTGCGCCTGAAGGATGTGGGACGGGTTGCACTCGGACAGCGCAATTACGGACGCGAGGCCATGAATTTGGCCGGCGAGCGTTCCGTGGCCGTGGGTGTCTACCAGCGCGATGGGGCCAATGCCCTGGAGGTGAGCAAAGCGATTAAGCGCAAGCTGCAGCAGTTGGAAGCGAGCTTTCCACCGGGCATCAAGCTCTCCACGATCGTGGATGTGGCCGACACGGTTCAGGCCAACCTCGATCGCACCTTCATCACCCTGCGCGATGCCGTGCTGCTGGTGCTGGTAGTGCTGGTGCTGTTTCTGGGGAGATGGCGTCTCGCCCTGATCCCTGGCCTTGCCGTGCCGGTGGCGCTTGTTGGAAGCCTCAGCCTGGTGAAACTGAGCGGTTCCAATCTCAACAGCCTGATCCTGTTTGGGCTGGTGCTGGCCACCGGGATCGTTGTGGATGACGCCATCGTCGTAAGCGAAGACATCGCCGGACGCATCGAACGGGGCACACCCCCCGAACAGGCAGCCGAAGACACCATGGCTGAGCTGGCGACCGCCGTTGTGGCCACCTCATTGGTGCTGGCAGCCGTGTTCCTGCCCGTGCTGCTCATTCCTGGATCGATCGGACGCCTCTATCAACCGATCGCCCTGGCCATCAGCGGAGCGATTCTGTTCTCCACCTTGAATGCGCTCAGCTTCACCCCAATGGCCTGCGCCCGGGTGTTGGGACCAGGTGGCGGCCGTCTTCCTGGGGCGATCGGCAAGCTCAGCCGCTGGCTTCGGCAGGGAATGCAAACCCTGGAAGGCCAATACGCGAAACAGCTCGAGCACTGGCTGCAGCGCAAGCGACTCATCGCCCTTCTGCTGCTTAGCGGTCTGGTCATTACCGCCTCCGGATTGGCGGTGATGCCGACAGCGTTCATCCCCGATGACGACCAAGGCCAAATTCGCGGCTACTTCACCCTTCCCGATGGCGCCAGCCTCGAGCGCAGCGTGGCCGTGATGGACGACATCCGACGCGTCGTCAGCGAAGAGCCGCTGGTGCGCACTGGCAACTTTTATGCCGGCAGCTCCTTCGGACAGAGCGGAGAAGACCGTGGATCGTTTTACCTGCGCCTTCAGCCACTCAAGGATCGACCTGGCAAAGAGCAGAGCAGCAACGCCATCAAACGCCGTCTCAGCCGAGAGGTTCAACAACGGGTTGGTGATGCCAGGGTCGTGCTGATCACCCCTCCAGCGGTGCGGGGCTTCAGCAGTGAATCAGGACTCTCTCTTGAAGTGCTGGACCGCAGCGGCGGGCAATTAAGCCTCAAACAATTCGGCCGAGTCGCTGAAGAGTTCATCCAAACTGCAGAGGCGACAAACCAGTTTGAACGGGTGAGCACCCGCTTTGATGCAAGCTTCCCCCGCTGGCACCTGGAACTCGACCGCGACCAACTGGCTGCTCTCGACCTCGACTACGGCGCAACGCTGCGGGAGATCGGCACAGCCTTCGGCGGTCGCTACCTCGACGACACCTTCGACAACGGTCGAATCCGCTCGATTGTTCTGCAGCTGGATGGCCGCGAGAGACGTCGGCCGGAGGATCTCACGGGTCTAATGGTGCGAAACCGCAGCGGTGAGCTGGTGTCTTTGGCAACTGTGGCCAGCTTGACCCGAGATGAGGGCGTCAACAACATTCGCCACTTCGGGCTCAACCGGGCGATTCGCGTCACTGCCATCCCCGCTCCAACGGTCAGCAGCGGTGAAGCCATTGCTGCCCTGACCCAGGCAGGGGATCGCATTGGAGGCAGCAACATCGGGCTGGCCTTCACGGGCTTGGCGTTGGAAGAACAACGGGCTGGACAGGTGACCTGGGTGCTGTTCGCCCTCGGCGTGACGGTGGTGTATCTGCTTCTGGCCGCTCTCTACGAGAGTTTCATTGACCCGTTGATCATTCTGCTCACGGTGCCAATGGCAATGCTCGGAGCTCTGATCGGCTTGAAATTGCGGGGCCTTCCGCTGGATGTATACGGCCAAATGGGACTTCTGGTGCTGGTGAGCCTGGCAGCCAAGAACGGAATTTTGATCGTGGAATTCGCCAACCAAAGGGTTGCGGCAGGCATGGCACTCCGCCCAGCCGTAATCGATGCTGCTGTGAACCGGATTCGCCCGATCCTGCTGACAACGGTCACATCCTTGGCGGGTTTCCTGCCACTTTTGCTCGCCCAAGGCACTGGAGCCGCCAGCAGGATCAGCATTGGAACCGTGGTCTTCAGCGGACTACTGGTGGCCTCGTTGCTGTCACTATTTGTGGTGCCACCTACTTACCTAATAGTCAAACGAAGGAGATCGGCATGAGCAAAACCTCCACAACGGCAAGGCCACCCAGGCTGATCATTCATTAATGCAGGCACCCATAAGACAGGTTCCACCGACATCCAGTGCCGGCCGCATCGCAGCGAATCTCTGCTAGCACAACAGGGGATTGTTAACAGCTACCGGAAGAAGACACCTGGAATTTCAAGCAACTAACCAAAGCCATGAGCATGGACTGCTGGAGCCCATGGCACTCCTATTTTCAAAGTCAGAGCCATATCGAATCGGATTTGTTGATCGGCACCAAACTGGACGAGAATGGAATGATCCGCGATGGTCACCGGCAAGATTGGGAGGCCGGAGCAGCCTTCGTGCCCCCGCCGGGCTACTGGCACTCCCACCACTACGAATCCAACGCCGACGCCGACGTGCTGCAGATTCAGAATGCCAGCCTGCAGACCTACCTCCGCACGCTCGACATTGCTTTCAGCAACAGTGGCCGGGCTGACGCCGGAGCCTTCAGAAACACTCCATAAACCGGCCCTGCCTCAACGGGTGAGCAATTGGTGGTCCACCGACGTCAGGGCACCGTGTTCTGAATAACGACGTGAAATCCGCTCAAGGCGCGTCGAACTCGACAACCAAAGCGCTTCGATGCTGAAGGGCTGGTGGAGATCAATCTGCGCAGGTGCCAGAAAAGCTCCTCCATCCGGCAAAAAGATCCAGCAATCAAGATCGCCTGCTGCAAAACGAATGTTCTCTCCAGGCGAAGGGAGGTCGCAGCGCCAGTACCCGATCAGCTGATCCGCCTCTAAGGGTGGACATTCCACAGCTGAACTTCCGACAAGGAACTCACGGATCAGCACGATCCGATCCAATTGCCCCGCACAATCCCAAAGCAGAACCAAGCGATGACGGCGTTGGCCGTGCAGAAACCCAAATTCGGCATAGAGGTTGCTCCACGTTGACCGATACAGCGTCCCCCTCGAAAAGCTGCCGGTGCCGAAGACCCCCATATCGGGATCCAGACGCATGAAACTTTGAACGATCCGCTTTTCAGGCTCGCCATCGGGCGTTTGGTGGGGTGAGCTCGATCCCTCTGGCCAGAGCAGCAGCTTCAGATGGAGGGAGACCCCTGAGGGAGCAGGTTCGAGCATTAGAAGGGAGAGCTGACGCTTGGTTCGTTGCAACGAACCGTCCATGCTGTCGAACCAGCCGCGCCACTCACCAACATTGCGCTGCAAAAGCTCCCATTCGCCCACGTTCAGTCCACTCTGCATCCAACGGCTGAGGTTAGGCAGAGCAAAGGCCAGGACGAGAACAACAACTCAGTCCAACGGGCCTAACACGAAGGACAGACAACAAAAATCCCCACCCGGCAAACCGAGTGGGGACATTTGAAACGAGGAACGACTCGTCGCGAGTTAATTCAGGAATGAATCAACCGAATTTCCCTGAAGTCGAGGCAATCAGGAAGGCGGCATACGTCAAGACATAGCCAATCGTGAAGTGAGCCAAGCCGACGACACGGGCCTGAACGATGGAGAGAGCCACGGGCTTGTCGCGGTAGCCCATCATGTTGGCGATGGGGCTGCGCTGGTGTGCCCAAACAATGGTCTCGATCAGTTCCTGCCAGTAACCCCGCCAGGAGATCAGGAACATGAAGCCGGTGGCCCAAACCAGGTGCCCGAAGAGGAACATCCAAGCCCAGACGGCGAGGTTGTTGCTGCCAAACGGGTTGTAGCCGTTGATCAACTGGGAAGAGTTGAGCCACAGGTAGTCGCGGAACCAGCCCATCAGATAGGTGCTGGATTCGTTGAACTGAGCCACGTTGCCAGACCAAATGGCCAGGTGCTTCCAGTGCCAATAGAAGGTCAGCCAACCCACGGTGTTCAGAGCCCAGAAGACAGCCAGATAGAAGGCGTCCCAGGCAGAGATGTCGCAGGTGCCGCCACGGCCGGGGCCGTCGCAGGGGAAGGAATAGCCGAAATCCTTCTTGTCAGGCATCAGCTTGGAGCCGCGGGCATCCAGAGCACCCTTCACAAGGATCAAGGTGGTGGTGTGCAGACCCAGAGCAATGGCGTGGTGAACCATGAAGTCACCAGGGCCGATGGGCAGGAACACATCGGTGTTGCCATTGATGGCGTCCAGCCAGTAGTGCTCACCAGGAATGTTCTGAGCAGCAAGGCTGGCGGAACTGGAGGCATTGGAGAGCAGCACGTCCATGCCGTACATGGCCTTACCAGAGGCGGCCTGAACGAACTGGGCGAACACTGGCTCAACCAGGATCTGCTTCTCGGGGGTACCGAAGGCAACAACCACATCGTTGTGGACGTAGAGGCCGAGGGTGTGGAAACCGAGGAAGAGGGAGACCCAACTCAGGTGGCTGATGATCGCTTCCTTGTGCTCGAGCATCCGAGCCAGGACATTGTCTTTATTGGCTTCGGGGTCGTAGTCACGGATGAAGAAGATCGCACCGTGGGCGAAGGCACCACACATCAGCGCGATGGCGATGTATTGGTGGTGGGTGTACAGGGCTGCCTGGGTTGTGTAGTCCTTCGCGATGAAGGCATACGACGGCATCGAGTACATATGTTGCGCCACGAGGCTGGTGACCACGCCAAGGGAGGCGAGAGCAAGACCAAGCTGGAAGTGCAGACTGTTGTTGATGGTGTCGTATAGACCCTTGTGACCAGCACCAAGGTCACCTGGGGTGCCCTTCGGGGGGTTGTGGGTTTCGAGGATCTCCTTGATGGAGTGACCGATACCAAAGTTGGTCCGATACATGTGGCCGGCGATCACGAAGATGCAACCAATGGCCAGGTGGTGGTGGGCGATGTCCGTCAGCCAGAGAGCTTCTGTCTGAGGGTGGAAACCACCAAGGAAGGTGAGGATGGCGGTGCCAGCACCTTCGGTGCTACCGAAAACCTGATTCAGAGAATCGGGGTTTTCGGCATAAACACCCCAGTTGCCGGTGAAGAAGGGTCCAAGACCGGCGGGGTGAGGCAGAACATTGAGGAAGTTGTCCCAACCAACGTGCTGACCGCGGGCTTCGGGGATCGCTACGTGAACCAGGTGACCGGTCCAGGCGATGGAGCTGAAGCCGAACAGAACAGCAAGGTGGTGATTAAGACGCGATTCAGCGTTCTTGAACCAAGCCAGGGAAGGACGGAACTTGGGCTGCAGGTGCAACCAGCCGGCGAAGAGGGCCCAAGCAGACAGGATCATCATGAAGATGGAACCCTGGTACAGCTCGGCATTCGTCGTCATGCCGATTGTGTAAAACCAGTGATAAAGGCCTGAGTAGGCAATGTTCACCGGGGAGGAAGCACCCGCTTGGGTGAAGGCGTCAATGGCGCCTTGACCGAAGTGGGGATCCCAGATTGCGTGAGCGATGGGGCGCACGTGCAGGGGGTCGGCGACCCACTGCTCGAAGTTGCCCTGCCAGGCGATGTGGAACAGGTTTCCCGAAACCCACAGGCCGATGATCGCGAGATGACCGAAATGGGTGGAGAAGAGCTTCTGATAGAGGCGCTCCTCCGTCATTCCGTCATGGCTCTCGAAGTCGTGAGCCGTGGCGATCCCGTACCAAATACGGCGGGTTGTCGGGTCCTGGGCCAGACCCTGGCTGAACGAAGGAAATTTCGTTGCCATTAGAGGGAGAGGTCAGGTGAGGTCAGCCGACCACAAGAATGTGGGCGTGGAAGAAGGCCCACGTGGTCGCAATTCCGCCCAAGAGGTAGTGGGCGACACCCACGGCACGGCCTTGGATGATGGAAAGGGCACGGGGCTGGATGGCGGGAGCCACCTTCAGCTTGTTGTGAGCCCAGACGATGGACTCAATTAGCTCCTGCCAGTAGCCTCGGCCACTGAAGAGGAACATCAGGCTGAAGGCGAAAACGAAGTGAGCGCCGAGGAACATGATTCCGTAAGCAGCCGTGTTCGAGCCATAGCTGTTGATCACCTGAACGGACTGAGCCCACAGGTAATCACGCAGCCATCCATTGATAGTGATGGCACTTTGGGCAAAGTTGCCATTGGTGATGTGCGCAACGGAACCGTCGGCATTCACCGTTCCCCAGATGTCGCTCTGCATCTTCCAAGAGAAGTGGAAGATCACGATTGACAAGGAGTTGTACATCCAGAACAGGCCCAAGAACACGTGGTCCCAGGCGGAGACCTGGCAAGTACCACCACGACCAGGACCATCGCAGGAGAAGCGGAAGCCCAGATTGGCCTTATCAGGGATAAGGCGGGAGCTGCGGGCGTACAGGACACCCTTCAGCAGAATCAGCACCGTCACGTGAATCGTGAAAGCGTGAATGTGGTGGACCATGAAGTCGGCGGTGCCGAGCGGCATGGGAGCAGCGGCAACCTTGCCGCCGACGGCGACAACAGAACCGTTGAACACCTCACTTACACCGGCGAGGGCGTTGGGGGCAGTACTACCAGCTGCAGCAGCATGGGCGTTTTGAATCCACTGAGCGAAAATCGGCTGAATGGAGATGGCCGAATCACTGAACATGTCCTGGGGACGTCCCAGAGCACGCATTGTGTCGTTATGGATGTACAGACCGAAGCTGTGGGCTCCTAGCCAGATGCAGACCCAGTTGAGGTGGCTAATGATCGCGTCGCGAGCCTTGAGCACCCGATCCAGCACGTTGTCGATGTGCTTAGCAGGGTCATAGTCGCGAACCATGGCGATGGCAGCGTGAGCAGCGCCACCGACGATCAGAAACCCGCCAATCCAAATGTGGTGAGTAAACACCCCGATCTGGGTCGGGTAGTCGATCGCCATGTATGCATACGGAGGCATTGCATACATGTGTTGAGCCACGATGATGCTCAGCGAGCCGAGCATCGCAAGATTCAGGCCCAACTGCGCATGCCAAGAGGTCGTCAAGAACTCGTACAGGCCGTCGTGACCATTGGTGGCAGGGAACAGCAAGGGATCGCCCTTCTGACCTTCGTGGATCTCTTTGATGGAGTGGCCGATGCCCCAGTTGGTCCGGTACATATGACCGGCAACGATGAAGAGCACAGCAATCGCCACATGGTGATGGGCGATGTCCGTCATCCAGAGGCTCCCCGTCACAGGATTTAAACCACCTTTAAAGGTGAGGAAATCGCTGTAGGCAGCCCAGTTACCGGAGAAGAAAGCACCAATGCCGGCACTGAAGCCCGGATACAGCTGAGCCAGGAGGTCCTGGTTGAAGAACTCATGCGGCAGCGGAATGTCTGCAACAGAGGCGATTGTCTTGCCATCGAGGACCAAGGGCTGACCGGCATCAATGGCATCGGTGAGCTTGGCGATAGGGGCCGAGACATGGATCAGGTGACCAGCCCATGACAGTGAACCGAGACCCAGCAGACCTGCCAAGTGGTGGTTCAGCATCGACTCAACGTTCTGGAACCACTCCAGCTTCGGCGCTGCCTTGTGGTAGTGGAAAACACCGGCGTTGAGCATGAGGCCGGCCATCACCAGAGCACCGATGGCTAGAGCCATGAGCTGAGTTTCGCTGGTGATGCCCCATCCACGCCATACGTGGAACAGGCCTGAGGTGATTTGGATGCCTTGGAAACCGGCACCCATGTCTCCGTTGAGGATTTCTTGACCAAAGATGGCCCAGACCTGCTGGGCGCTTGGCTTCACATGGGTGGGGTCAGCAAGCCAACCGGAATAGTTGGAGAAGCGAGCGCCATGGAAGAAGGCACCGCTGAGCCAAATAAAGATGACGGCCAAGTGGCCGAAGTGGGCGGAAAAGATCCGCCGAGATACCTCTTGAAGGTCGCTCGTGTGAGCGTCGAAGTCGTGAGCGTTGGCGTGAAGGTTCCAAACCCAGGTGGTGGTTTTGGGACCTTTCGCGAGAGCGCGGTCGAAATGTCCGGGCTTACCGAACAGCTCGAAGGTTGCTGGATTGTCAACCTTTTCGACCTGGCTCTTCGCGTCACTCCCACGCTCAGGTGGGCTGATGGTCATCGAGTCGTTCCTCGAGGGACGGGTTTCGAGGTGGTGGGCCACCCCTCCGACCGGCCGAAGCCAATCGGGGCCCAGAACACGGATCCAAGGGGGATCAGCGTTCGGGCGTCAGTAAAGGCAATGGGACGAAACCCCTTGTCTCCACTGAAGCAAGGGCCCCAAGGAGGGGACCGCTGGCGGAAGCATAGGAGCGGAGAAGGGGGTTAAAGGGCACTGAGTTACAAAGGTTCAATCCAGTAGCGAGCCAGTCAGCGACAGGCGTCTGCAGAAGGCTGCGAATCAGCAAAACAACAAAGATCTCAAGCGATAAGCAATACAAATTTGCGCATATTCCCTTCCTAAATAACTAAAACTCTGACAGTGAAGAGCGGATTGTTCAGAATGAACGGGTCTGTTCGTGCCCGATGCGTCGCCCTGGCCTGAAATCGATATGGGCTGTTCTGCTGGCAGCAGTGCTGCTTCTTGGTGCCGGCTTACCTGTTTATGCGCGCCCTGGATTCTTCAATCGAGATGGCGGCTCCGGCGCCAAACCCCTGCCGAGCTCAGCCCCCAGCGGGAAGCTCCAGGAAGTGGCTCCTCCAGGGGCGGTGCAACAGCTGCGCCAGGGACTGCAACGGCACCGTCCCTCCCTACGGCTGATTGATCCAAGCAACAACAGCATCGTTTCCTCTGACGTTCTGGAGCTGCGTTTCGAGATCGATGATTGGCCCCTCGGCAACGACTCCGAATTAGGTCTTGGGCCCCATGTCGTCATTCAAATCGACAACCGTCCACCCCTACGGCTGAGCGAAAGCAATGGGAACCGCTTAGTGGTCCGCATCGACGACCTGGAGGCAGGCAGTCACCGGTTCAGCGCCTGGGCCGCTTATCCCTGGGGAGAAGCCGTTCAAGCACCGGGAGCTTCGATCCACGGGCGCGTGCACCTCTGGCAAAAACTGCAGGGCACGCAACCCGACCGCGATGCCCCCTGGCTGGTTCCTGTTTCACCGGCCGGAGAGCAGGGCCTGCAACCCCTCCTGGTGGATTGGCTGATTTGGAATGCTCCGCTCCAAAATCTGCGGGAGGGAGACGGACGCTGGCGACTCCGCATCAGCATTGATGGGGACAGCTTTTTGGTCGATCACCAGGAAGCCCTCTGGCTCAAAGGATCGAATAGCTCCAGCAGCCACGACATTCAGATGGAACTGCTGAATGGGCTGGGCGAACCGATCACACCGGTCTTCAACAATCAGCTGATTCACCTGAAGGCCCCATCCGGTCCCAAGCCAGGCTGGATGCGCCCACGCCTCACTGAAAGCCAGCTCGCGCGCTTGAGCGGCTCCCCTAAACCAGAGGTTCCTGAGGTGGTCGAATCCCCGCCAGAGCCCCTAAAAAAAACAGAGGAGAAACAACTAGAGAGAGCAGAACAGCCCCCAGAACTTCCCCAAGCTGACGTCAAAGTCAAGGACGAGATTGAGGCGGAACCCGAGACCGAACCTCAGCCCACGGCACCAGAGGAAAGCGATGCGCAACAGCCAGCGCCGCCCAGTGCTGAAGAGCCATCAAAAACAGATTCCGCTCTGCCCACTCCAGCCGAGGAGAAGCCATCCGAATCTCAGCAGCCCGCAGAAGAAGAAACCAAGTTGATGCCGAGCGGCAGCCTGGGAGGATCAGCGCGTGAGCTGCTCGACAGTGATGGGCGCTTGCGCAAGCTCTGATCCGGATTCCCTGCCCTGAACCCCACACCCAACGTTCTCGCTCTAGGCCTTGGGCTCTCCCCCAGCGCACAACCGCTGTTGAAGCGTTTGCTTATGCGCGGCTACATCAACAAGATCAAAGCAGCCAATCAAGACGTCAAAACCGCTCTGGATGAGCACTGGAGGGCACAGAACGTAGTGCTGATAGTGGGTGCCGTGGGCGCGGTGACGCGCCTCATTGCAGCTCGAATCCAAGGCAAAGAGAAGGACCCGGCCGTTTTGGTGCTCGATCCTAAAGGGGAGTTCGTCATCCCTTTGCTTGGAGGCCATTCAGCAGGCGCCGAACAACGTGCTCGGGAGATTGCGATTGACCTTGGCGGGCAGGCAGTGATCACGGGCGCTTGCGCCCACGAAGGACGCCTCCCACTCGATGCCTTTGGGGAAGGCTGGGGCTGGAAACGAAGGGGGTCGGTGGCGAGTTGGCGCGATCTGATGTTGCGGCAGGCCCAGGGATCCAGCGTCAGCATTCACCAGAGCATCGGATGCACCGCCTGGCAGTGCCCCGAACAACAACCCTCTCTGCACAGCGTTGACCCCAACGTTGCGCCTGAGGCCGCTGATCTTGTGATTGGAGCCCGCCTCCAAGGTGATTGCCAGTGGCATCCCGCAACGCTCTGGATCGGTATCGGATGCGAACGCAACACCAGTCTTTCGCTGGTGGAGAAGGCCATTTCCGAGGCCTTGGCAATAGCAGGACTGGCGGAAGAGGCTGTCGCCGGCATAGCCAGCGCAGAGCGTAAATCCGATGAACCGGCCCTGCAGCAACTAAGCCAGACGCGGGCATGGCCGTTCCGAACTTTTGCCGCTCAGACGCTGGCATCCGTTGATGTGCCAACCCCCTCCGAAGCCGTGCGCAAGGAAATGGGGACGGCTTCGGTGGCTGAAGCAGCGGCTTTGCTGGCTGCGGGCGACAAAGGCCATCTGATCCAGCAAAAGCGAATCAGCGGTCACGCACCAGGTGAGCAGGGCGCCGTGACTGTGGCCATTGCCGAGGCTGCCATCCCATACGCGCCAGAGCGGGGCGAGCTGCACCTGGTGGGCAGTGGGCCGGGAGATCTATCCCTGCTCAGTGGAGACGCCAAAGCAGCCCTGTCCCGTTGTTGCGCCTGGGTTGGCTACAGCCTCTACCTCGATCTTCTGGAGCCCCTGCGGCAGCCGGATCAGGTCCGATTCGATGGCCAGCTCACCCGGGAGTGGGCCCGCTGTGCCGAAGCATTGCGCTTGGCCCAACAGGGAGCCAAGGTTGCTCTGATCTCCTCCGGTGACAGCGGGATCTACGGCATGGCGGGTTTGGCCCTTGATCTGCTGCTCCAGCAACCCGAGCAGGACCGACCCACCTTCTCGGTGCATCCAGGTATTTCGGCCTTCCAGCTGGCCGCTGCCAGGGCGGGAGCGCCACTCATGCATGACTTTTGCTGCGTGAGCCTCAGCGATCGCCTCACGCCATGGACCGTGATCGAAAAGCGACTGGAGGCCGCTGCAGCTGGAGATTTTGTCCTCGCCTTATACAACCCCCGCTCCAGGGAGCGTGATTGGCAGCTAGATCAAGCCAAAGAGATCTTGCTGAAACACCGCCCACCAACAACCCCGGTGATGCTGGCTCGGCAGCTGGGACGCGCGGAGGAATCCCGTCAGCTGACCTGTCTTGAGCAATTGGAGCCAGAATCAGTGGACATGCTCACGCTTCTTCTGATCGGAAACAGCAGCAGCCGTTCCGAGGATGGCTGGATGGTGACGCCGCGCGGGTACCCAGGGGGGAGTCTCCAATGAGCACTGTTGGTTGCTGAAAGCCAGGAGATTGCATGGCAGCACAACCGCGAAGCAATCGGAGCCCTAATTTTCGATACCCACCAGGGCTTCCATCAAGACCTCGCGGTGCTGCCCGAAGACATCAATCGGGATGACAGGATTCGAACCTGCGGCCCCTTCGTCCCGAACGAAGTGCGCTACCAAACTGCGCCACATCCCGAAGTTTCAATCTTAAAAGATCGATTCATCCGAGGTCGAAGCAGGAGCACCAGGGCACGGACTAAGGTCATGAATAAAAGAACCTTCGCCGTGCTCAAGCCGGAGTGGTTGCGCGTAAAAGCTCCGCAGCGCGAACGTATCGGCGCCGTGGCCGACCTACTACTGGACTTGAATCTCAATACGGTCTGCCAGGAGGCAAGCTGCCCCAACATCGGCGAATGCTTTGCAGGCGGCACTGCCACGTTTTTGATCATGGGGCCCGGCTGCACCCGCGCCTGCCCCTACTGCGACATCGACTTCGACAAAAGCGTGCGCGAGCTCGATCCCACCGAGCCGCAACGGCTTGGGGAAGCGGTAGCCCGTCTGGGTCTGAAGCACGTGGTGATCACCTCGGTGAACCGCGACGATCTCGCCGATGGGGGAGCATCTCAGTTCGTGGCCTGCATCGAACAGGTGAAGCAAAGATCACCTCTCACCACGATCGAGCTGCTGATTCCCGACTTCTGCGGCAACTGGGATGCCCTGGCAACCGTGATGGCCGCCGCCCCCCACGTGCTGAACCACAACATCGAAACGGTGCCGCGAATGTACCGCTTGGCTCGGCCCCAGGGCATCTACGAACGCTCCCTCGAGCTGCTTCGACGGGTGCGGGATCAGTGGCCCAAGGCGTACAGCAAGTCGGGCCTGATGGTGGGCCTCGGGGAAACCGATGAGGAGGTGATCGAGACGCTTCGGGATCTGCGAAGTCACAAGGTCGACATCATCACCATCGGCCAATACCTCTCACCTGGCCCAAAACATCTGGCCGTCGATCGTTTTGTGACCCCGGCTCAATTCGAGACCTACAGAACAATTGGCGAAGAGGAGCTGGGCTTCCTCCAGGTGGTAAGCACACCACTCACCCGAAGCAGCTATCACGCCGCTGAGGTGCAACGGCTCATGGCCAGCCATCCCCGCTGACGGGGATCCACTCCTGCACCTGCCAGGCCACCAGGCCGGCCCGGATCATCGGGTCGTTCTCAACCCACGCCAGAGCTTCGGGATAAGACGTCGCCTCAAAGATCAACAAGCCCCCACCACCAGGCCGCCGGTCTCCATCCACCAGGTAACCGCTGCGAACACAACGACCTAACGCAGCTTCCTGCACGACCCAACGGCGGTGAGCCTCCAAGGTGGGTCGCCGCTGCTCAACGGCCAGGGCGGCGGCGGCGACCGTGAAGGTTTCGGTCTTTACGAACCAAGCCACGGGCTGGCGAAGGGGTCAGGCCACCACAGCCTGCTTGTCGGCCAAGCCCATGGCGTCCCGCTCACTTGGGGGGACCAACACTTTGAAGCGATTCTTAGCCGCAGACCAGTCGGCCAAAAGAGCAGCAGCCTTCTCGCTTCCCGTATGAGCCACATGCTGTTCCAGCAGCCCCTTCAGTAGCGACTCCTGCTGATGGGTGGTGATGGCGCAGACCTCAACAATCTCAGGGTTCACCCGAGGTGCGACACGCCCCTCCTCATCGAGCAGAAAGGCCACACCGCCGGTCATGCCAGCGCCCACATTGCGGCCGGTGCTGCCAAGGACGACGACGACACCGCCGGTCATGTATTCGCAGCAGTGGTCACCAGCTCCCTCAACAACAGTGCGGGCACCGCTGTTGCGAACACCGAAGCGCTCGCCGGCTCGGCCATTGGCAAACAGCTCACCTCCGGTGGCCCCGTAAAGGCAGGTGTTGCCGAGGATCACCTGATCCCCTGGAGAGGCGCAACCGTCTGATGGCACCAGGGTGATGCAACCGCTATTCATCCCCTTGCCCACGTAGTCGTTGGACTCGCCTTCAAGACGAACCTCCATTCCCTGCACCAGGAAGGCCCCGAAGCTCTGACCTGCAGCACCACGGAAGGTGAGATCGAGCTTTCCCTTGAAGCCTCGGTTGCCATGGCGCTGGGCGATTTCACCGGCCAGACGGGCACAGACACTGCGATCGGTGTTTATGATCTCGATTCTGCGGCTGGCGGAACCGTGGTTCTCCAGTACAGCCATCAGCTCAGCATCGGCGAGAAGCTGATCTTCAAGGATCGGTCCATTGCTGTGGGCCTGGTCGCTGTGGCGAAGCCAGGAGCGATCCTCTGCGCCGCTGATCGGAGCCAAAAGGCTGGAGAGATCCACACCCTTGGTCTTGGCCAGGTCGACCGAGCGGGCCTGGATCAGATCCGTGCGGCCGATCAGCTCCTCGAGGCGGGTGACGCCTAGCAGACTCATCAGCTGACGCACTTCCTCGGCGACGTACAAGAAGAAATTGACGACGTGCTCGGGAATGCCGGTGAAACGTTTGCGCAGGTTCTCCTTCTGCGTGGCGACACCCACAGGGCAGTTGTTGGTGTGGCAAACGCGGGCCATGACGCAGCCCTCGGCGATCATCGCGATCGAGCCGAACCCGTATTCCTCAGCGCCCAGCAGAGCAGCAATCATCACGTCCCAGCCAGTTTTCATCCCTCCATCGGCGCGTAGCAGAACCCGATCGCGTAGACCGTTCTCCACCAGGGAGCGATGCACCTCGGTGAGGCCCAGTTCCCAGGGACTGCCAGCGTGCTTGATCGAACTCAGGGGAGATGCACCCGTGCCACCGTCATGACCGGAGATCTGGATCACATCCGCATTGGCCTTGGCCACACCCGCAGCGATGGTGCCGATACCAATCTCGGCCACCAGCTTCACGCTCACCGGAGCAGCGGGATGCACTTGGTGCAGATCATGAATCAACTGCGCCAGGTCTTCAATCGAATAGATGTCGTGGTGTGGCGGCGGTGAAATTAAGGCGACGCCTGGCTTGCTGTTGCGCAACCCAGCGATGTACTTGTCGACCTTGGGACCTGGCAGCTGACCGCCTTCACCGGGCTTGGCCCCCTGGGCCACCTTGATCTCCAGCTGCTTGCCACTGCGCAGGTATTCCGCCGTCACCCCAAAACGGCCTGAAGCCACCTGCTTGATCGCTGAGCAGGCGGTGTCACCGTTGCGCAGACCACCAATGCTTGGGAATGAGGCGGAACGGCCCTCCCCATCAACATCCTTGAGGATCTGGAAGCGCGCAGGATCTTCCCCACCTTCACCGCTGTTGCTCTTGCCGCCGATGCGATTCATCGCCACGGCCAGCACTTCATGGGCTTCGCGGGACAATGCACCGAGGCTCATCCCGCCGGTGCAGAAGCGGGTGGAGATGCTCTCCACGCTCTCCACTTGATCGAGGGGCACTGGGGTGGGAGCCAACTTGAACTCCAACAGGTCCCGCAGGGCCATCACCGGACGGTTCTCCAACAGAGCCTTGTAGGTGGAGAAGTGGTCGTAACCAGGGCCCTGGGCTACCGCCTTGTGCAGCGCCTTCGAGAGTTCGGGATTGTTGCGGTGGTACTCAGCACCGCTGCGGTACTGAACAAATCCCATGAATTCGAGCTTGCTGCGGTTGAGCTCTGGGAAAGCCTTGGCATGCATCGAGAGCGTTTCGTTCGCCAGCTCGGCAAGAGTCATGCCGGCAACACGGCTGGTCGTCCCGGTGAAGGCGGTCTCAACCACTTCCGCACCCAGGCCGATCGCTTCAAAGATCTGAGCGCCGTGATAGCTGGCCAGCAACGAAATGCCGATCTTGGAGAGGATCTTGCGCAAACCGTTCTCCAGCGACTCTCGAACGTTGGCCTGAGCCTGATCGGCATCCAGGGCGGGCAACTTGCCCTGTTCGATCCGCTTCTTAGTCTTGGGGTGATCCAGCCAGTGGCGGGTGGTCTCCCAGGTGAGCCAAGGGCAGACAGCACTGGCGCCATATCCGATCAGGCACGCCATGTGATGGGTGCTCCAGCACTGGGCAGTATCCACCACCAGAGAGCACTGCAGCCGCAGCTTCTGGCGCAGCAGATGGTGATGGACAGCACCAACAGCCAGCAAAGCCGGCATCGCAAACGTTGTAGGGGTCAGCGGTGACGCCGCCCCAGTGCCGTCGACCCGATCGGAGAGCACCAGCACCTGTGCACCGTCACGCACCGCCTGTTCCGCAACGCTGCACAAAGCCGCAATGGCCTGTTGCAGATCTCCTGCACACGACTCCAAAGCCACCTGAGTGGACACGGTCTTAACGGGTAAACCCTGGTGGCCGATTGCCACCAGTTCCGCCTCGTTCAAAACGGGCGTCTTCAGATGAATAACGGAGGCAGCTTCCGGCTGTGGCATAAGGGCGGGACAGCGTTCACCCAGATGCATCTCCAGGCTCATTACCAGCTTTTCCCTTAATGGATCGATCGGAGGGTTGGTGACCTGGGCGAAGCGCTGCTTGAAATAGTCGTAGAGGAGGTGGGGCTTGTCGGAGAGCACTGCAAGAGGGATGTCATCGCCCATGCAGTAGGTCGGCTCTTTGCCAAGGGCCGCCATGTCTTCGATGATCAGATCGAAGTCTTCGGCGGTAAAGCCCATCGCGGTTTGCAACCGCAGCAGGTCGAGTTCACCGACCTTTCGATCTTGGGTCCAGGGCTGGGGTGCTACACCACGACGGTGCTTCTGGAGCCAGTCGGCATAGGGGAAACGACGTGCCGCATCTTCCTTAACCGACCAGTTGTCGAGCAACTCGCCGCGTTCCAGATCAACAGCCACCATCTGGCCGGGGCCAAGACGCCCCTTCTGAACAATCGTCTTGTCGCTGAGATCCACCACGCCGGTCTCCGATCCCATGATGACGAAGCCGTCAGCGGTGGTGCACCAACGCGCCGGGCGCAGCCCATTGCGATCGAGCGTGGCACCCACCCGCTTGCCGTCGGTAAAGACCAACAGCGCCGGGCCATCCCAGGGTTCCTGAATTCCCGCGTTGAATTCGTACATTGCCGTCACATCAGGACGGCTGTCGAGGTCGGGCTGATTGCGAAACGCTTCGGGCACCAGCGTGATCAGGCTATCGGTGATCGACCGCCCACTGCGCACCATCAATTCCAAGGTGGCATCCAGATTGGCGGAATCACTGAAGGCAGGGTTCACCACTGGAATCAGGTCGTCGGCCGCCTCACCCCAGACGTTCTCGAGGCTGGCTTCAGACGCCTTGGCCCAGTTGAGGTTGCCCAGCAGGGTGTTGATTTCACCGTTGTGCCCCAGAAGCCGCATCGGCTGCGCCAGTGGCCAGCGCGGCAGGGTGTTAGTGCTGAAGCGACGGTGATAAACCGCAAAGCTCACCTCAAATCGCGGGTCCTGCAGATCGGCGTAGAACGGTGCAAGCACCTCGGATCGCACCATCCCCTTGTAAACAACCGTCCTGCTGCTCAAGGAGGCGACATAAACGTCCTGGGCCACCTCAGCACCGAGAGCAGCCCGCACACGTGCACCGATGCGCCGCCGCAACCGCAGCAGCTGCCCTTCAAACGCTGCGTCATCGACATCGCCATTAAGCACCCATTGCTCAATCGCAGGAGCCGTGGCACGGGCCAAGGGGCCGAGAACCGCAGGTTCGACAGGGACAGTTCGCCACCCCAGAGGCTGCATGCCGAGGGCTCTGGCCTCTTCATCACACAGGCCTCGCACTTCAGCACGACGGCTGGCATCCGTCGGCATGAACATCATTCCAAGGCCCCGTGCTTCAGCCGCCTCGGACCAGACGGCTCTCAGATACGACCAGGGGATCTCACATAACACCCCTGCGCCATCGCCGGAGTCGCCATCTCCCCCGCAACCACCACGGTGCTCCATGCAGCCCAGACCACGTAGTGCCTGCTCCAGCACCCAGTGGCTGGCCTGCCCCTGAAGCTGGGCCAGGAAACCAACGCCACACGCATCCTTCTCGCCCGCAACAACCTCGGGTGCAGGGCTGTCGCAGTAAGGCCAGACAGCGGAACGAATGGCTTCAGACATAGGAAACTCAACCGGACGATCGCATGGGTCTGCAGCTTCGAGCTCTGCAGAAACCATCTCAAGGGACGATCCTAGGCAGGCGCCTCTCCACCAAGGCACTTCATGCTGGCCTATCTCCCTCTCCCCGCGCCACCGCCTGAGCTTCGCCCAGTGGCAAACCAGAGCGGTGAAGAGGTACTTATCGGTCGAGAGCGCAGCAAAGCGGTTTGGCTCTTGAGGGGCAGCGACGCAGAACCAGAAGAACTTTGGCTGCCCCTGGAGGTTCTGGAATCTCTACTGGGTTTCAGGCGGGTGTCCCGCCTCGATGGAGAGGCACTGGAATGGTTTGGTCGAACAGTCTCCTTGAACACATTGGCGACCAGTTCGCTCGGCGATGAAGTTGGCCTCGAGGTGAGCGACTGGCTTGCCGCAACTGGCGTCAGCTCCCAAGTGACGGGAAACACCTTGGAGCTTCGGCTGCCCCCTCCAACGGTGAACAACATGCGCCGCGGCAAGGGCTCAACAGCTGATCGTTTGGTGCTGGACCTGAACGGACCCGCTCTGGTTCAGCGGTTGAACGGCGACCTCTTGCTGGAGCTCAAGGTGTCACGGACCCAGCAGCGTCAACTCAAGGCATGGGGACTCGCTCCACAGCAGCATTGCGATGGCGGCCTTGTGCTGCAGGGACAAGCCACAAAGCTGCGGAGCTTGAGCCTGGCGTCCCCCTGGCGGGTGGTGCTGGATGGCTTGCAGGGTAGAGGCCGCCTCCCTGCACAGAGCGCACGTCTGCCCCTCAGCCATCCAGCTTTGGCCGAATGGCTGAGAAGGGGCTTTGTCTTGGAGCAACGCACTATCAAGGTGGGGGTAAAACCCATTCAGGTGTTTCGTGCCGGCGGCGACCTGAGCCGCCTCGGCATCACCCTTCAGCCCCTGGTCAAACCCGAGCAGCAACAGGGCCTGCGTTTTCTGCCTCAGCTCTCAAAATCCACAGGGGCGCTGGTCGCCGTGAATGGAGGCTTTTTCAACCGAATCAACCAACTTCCCCTGGGGGCCCTGCGGCATCAAGGGGTCTGGCTGTCCGGTCCGATCTTGAACCGCGGCGTGATCGCTTGGGGGAGCTCAGGAGATCTGCAGTTCGGCCGGCTGCGGCTGAACCAGACCTTGCAGGTAAACAACGGTCGCCGTTGGAGCCTCATGACACTCAACAGCGGCTACGTCCAGAAGGGTCTGAGCCTCTACACACCTGCCTGGGGTCCCCGCTATAGGGCCCTGAGCGGCCAAGAGGAAGCTTTGTTGATTCGCGGCGGCCGCGTCGAGACAACGTTCGACCAGCCCAGCCTTCAACGTGGCATCGCCATCCCCAAAGACGCTGCATTGGTGGTCGCCCGCGGGCGCTCGCCCCTGCCCGCTCAGCCTGGTGATCAGATCCGGGTGAGATCAAGATCTAGCTCCCCCCTTGCCCAACATCCCAATGTTCTGGGCGGCGGTCCGCTGCTGATGCAGAGCGGCCGAGTAGTGCTGAATGGACGTCAGGAAGGGTTTAGTCCAGCCTTCATGAGCTTGGCGGCACCACGAACAGTGGTGGCTCAGGGGCCCAGCGGCCAATGGCTGATGACCTTGCGTGGTGTCTCTGGCAGTGATCCCACCCTTGTGGAGACTGCCCTGGCCGCCCAGCAACTGGGACTGCGCGATGCCTTGAACATGGATGGCGGCAGTTCGACCACCCTTGTGGTCGGAGGACAAACCGTGATGAACGGCCGAAGCAGCACCCCGAGAGTCCACAACGGCCTTGGACTCACCCCCCTCTGAGACCTGCAACAGTGGGGGCCCGAGAAACTGAGCATGGCTGCCAATCTGCGGTTGACCGCTGCCGCTGCTGCAGAGCTAGGGCGACAGGCGGCCGTTGCTGGCACTCCGGGGCAGATGCATCTCGATCTCACTCCCGGGGAGTGTGCGCAACATGTGTTGCGCATCCGGGCCGGACATTTGGCCGGTGTGGCCATAGCAAGGGCCGATGGCGTGACCCTGCACGCCCCCGCAAATCAGCTCAAATTACTTGAAGGCCTATGCCTGGACTACCGCGGCGACCTGAGTGGGGGCGGATTTCTGATCCGAACCGGCGATGGTGTTGAACCCTGTGCCTGCGGCAGTGCCTTCAGCCGCATCTAAGGCGGGACCGTCAACCGGTATCGTGGTCGATTGTCGAATCAGGTCGGGAGTCCGACCGCTCACCGACCGTCGATGCCAACCATCCAACAGCTGATCCGCACTGAGCGCTCACGCCTCAAGGCCAAGACCAAGTCCCCGGCCCTGAAGTCGTGCCCTGAGCGTCGCGGTGTTTGCACCCGCGTTTACACCTCAACGCCCAAAAAGCCCAATTCGGCGCTGCGCAAGGTGGCTCGTGTGCGCCTGACGTCTGGCTTTGAAGTCACGGCTTACATCGGCGGTGTCGGTCACAACCTGCAGGAGCACTCGGTGGTGTTGATCCGCGGTGGTCGTGTCAAAGACCTCCCGGGCGTCCGTTACCACATCATTCGCGGAACCCTGGACACAGCTGGCGTGAAAGACCGGCGTCAATCACGCTCCAAGTATGGCGCCAAGGCTCCGAAGGAGTGATCACCGGTTTCTTCCCCATCCTCATAACGTTCTGATCCCTAATGTCACGCCGCAACGCCGCTGAGAAGCGCCCGATTCTTCCCGACCCGCAGTTCAACAGCCGCCTCGCCACGATGATGGTTGTGCGCTTGATGCAGCACGGCAAGAAGTCGACAGCGCAGCGGATCCTGTCCGACGCGTTCGGCCTGATCAACGAGCGCACCGGTGGAGATCCGCTCGAACTGTTTGAGACTGCCGTTAAGAACGCCACTCCCTTAGTGGAAGTGCGCGCTCGCCGAGTCGGTGGTGCCACTTATCAGGTGCCAATGGAAGTGCGCCAGGAGCGCGGCACCGCCATGGCGCTTCGCTGGCTGGTGAGCTTCTCCCGCGCCCGCAATGGCCGCAGCATGGCCCAGAAGCTGGCTGGCGAACTGATGGATGCTGCCAACGAAGCTGGCAGCGCAGTTCGCAAGCGGGAAGAGACCCACAAGATGGCTGAAGCCAACAAAGCATTCGCGCATTACCGCTACTGAGCCTCGCGGGCCAGCCATCAACACAGATGTTCATGGCCGGCCTGTAGAGTCTCTCCGCCTTTTCACGCCCCACCCCCGGAGAATTTCCTGTGGCCCGCGACTTCCCCCTGGAACGCGTCAGAAATATTGGTATCGCTGCTCACATCGATGCCGGCAAAACCACCACCACCGAACGGATCCTGTTCTATTCCGGTGTGGTTCACAAGATCGGTGAGGTGCATGACGGCGCTGCCGTAACCGACTGGATGGCCCAGGAACGGGAACGTGGCATCACGATCACGGCAGCTGCCATTTCGACGTCATGGCAGGACCATCGGATCAACATCATCGACACACCTGGCCACGTGGACTTCACCATTGAGGTGGAGCGCTCCATGCGCGTCCTAGATGGTGTGATCGCTGTCTTCTGCGCCGTTGGTGGTGTTCAACCCCAATCCGAAACCGTTTGGCGCCAGGCCGATCGCTACTCCGTTCCGCGGATGGTGTTCGTGAACAAGATGGACCGCACTGGTGCGGACTTTCTTAAGGTTCATGATCAGATCAAGGACCGCCTCAAGGCCAACGCTGTTCCGATCCAGCTTCCTATCGGTGCCGAGGGCGAGCTGAGCGGCATCATCGACCTCGTTGCCAACAAGGCATACATCTATAAGAACGACCTTGGCACCGACATCGAAGAAGCCGATGTGCCGGCTGACATGGCAGACGAGGTGGCCCAATGGCGGAACACCTTGATGGAAACCATCGCTGAAACCGACGAAGCGCTGATCGAGAAGTTCCTCGATACCGGCGAACTCAGCGTCGACGAACTCAAGAAGGGCATTCGCGAAGGTGTGCTGAAGCACGGCCTTGTTCCCATGCTCTGCGGCTCCGCCTTCAAGAACAAAGGTGTGCAGCTGGTGCTCGATGCTGTGATCGACTACCTGCCGGCTCCCGTCGATGTTCCCCCCATCCAGGGTGTGCTTCCAGACGGCAGCGAAGCCGTACGCCCGTCCGACGACAACGCCCCCTTCAGTGCTCTCGCATTCAAGGTGATGGCCGATCCCTACGGCAAGCTCACCTTCGTCAGGATGTACTCCGGCATCCTCGAGAAGGGGAGCTATGTGCTCAACTCCACCAAAGGCGAGAAGGAGCGCATCTCCCGTCTGGTGGTGCTCAAGGCCGATGACCGTGAGGAAGTCGATGCTCTGCGCGCCGGCGACCTTGGTGCTGTGCTGGGCCTGAAGAACACCACGACAGGTGACACCCTCTGCACCCAGGACGATCCGATCGTTCTCGAGACCCTGTTCATCCCCGAACCGGTGATCTCAGTGGCTGTTGAGCCGAAGACCAAAGGTGACATGGAGAAGCTCTCCAAGGCCCTGGTTTCTCTAGCTGAAGAGGATCCCACCTTCCGCGTTAACACGGACTCCGAGACCGGCCAGACTGTAATTGCTGGCATGGGCGAACTCCACCTGGAAATCCTGGTGGACCGCATGCTGCGTGAGTTCAAGGTGGAAGCCAACATCGGCGCACCTCAGGTTTCCTATCGCGAGACCATCCGTGGTTCCGCAGGTGGCGAAGGTAAGTTCTCCCGTCAGACCGGTGGTAAGGGTCAGTACGGCCACGTTGTGATCGAGATGGAACCGGGCGAGCCCGGCTCCGGTTTCGAATTCGTCAACAAGATCGTGGGCGGTGTCGTTCCGAAGGAATACATCAAGCCCGCCGAGCAGGGCATGAAGGAGACCTGCGAATCCGGTGTGATCGCCGGATACCCTCTCATCGACGTGAAATGCACCTTGGTGCATGGCTCTTATCACGACGTCGACTCTTCGGAGATGGCGTTCAAGATCGCCGGATCCATGGCCTTCAAGGACGGCGTCAAGAAGTGCAATCCTGTGCTGCTTGAGCCAATGATGAAGGTCGAGGTCGAAGTTCCCGAGGATTTCCTCGGTTCGATCATCGGGGACCTGTCCTCCCGTCGAGGTCAGGTTGAGGGCCAGTCCGTCGATGACGGCACGTCCAAAATCTCGGCCAAGGTGCCCCTAGCCGAGATGTTCGGTTACGCCACCGAGCTCCGCTCCATGACCCAGGGCCGGGGCATTTTCTCGATGGAATTCGACAACTATGCCGAAGTTCCTCGCAATGTGGCCGAGGCCATCATTTCCAAGAATCAGGGCAATTCCTGATCTCTAAACTCCTCCAAATTCAACCCTCGATTCTTTAACACTCATGGCACGCGAGAAGTTCGAAAGGAACAAGCCCCACGTCAACATCGGCACCATCGGCCACGTTGACCACGGCAAAACCACCCTTACCGCTGCGATCACCAACGTGCTCGCCAAGAAAGGGCAGGCTGAAGTTCAGAACTACGCCGACATCGACGGAGCTCCTGAAGAGCGTGAGCGCGGCATCACCATCAACACAGCTCACGTTGAGTACGAGACGGAGACCCGTCACTATGCCCACGTGGACTGCCCTGGCCACGCGGACTATGTGAAGAACATGATCACCGGTGCCGCTCAGATGGACGGCGCCATCCTTGTGTGTGCCGCCACCGACGGCCCGATGGCCCAGACCAAGGAGCACATCCTGCTGGCCAAGCAGGTGGGCGTTCCCGCTCTGGTGGTTGCACTCAACAAATGCGACATGGTCGATGACGAAGAGATCATCGAACTGGTGGAAATGGAGATCCGTGAACTGCTCTCCAGCTATGACTTCCCCGGCGACGACATCCCCGTGGTTCAGGTCTCCGGCCTCAAGGCGATCGAAGGTGAAGCTGAGTGGGAAGCCAAGATCGAAGAACTGATGGCGGCTGTTGACACTTCCATCCCCGAGCCTGAGCGAGAAGTGGACAAGCCCTTCCTGATGGCTGTGGAAGACGTCTTCTCCATTACCGGTCGCGGCACCGTGGCCACCGGCCGTATCGAGCGCGGCATCGTCAAGGTCGGCGAAGAGATCGAAATCGTCGGCATCAAAGACACCCGCAAGACCACTGTCACCGGTGTGGAAATGTTCCGCAAGCTGCTCGATGAGGGCATGGCTGGCGACAACGTTGGTCTGCTGCTGCGTGGCATCCAGAAGGAAG
This sequence comes from Synechococcus sp. AG-670-B23, assembly GCA_003209165.1. Classification (GTDB taxonomy): domain Bacteria; phylum Cyanobacteriota; class Cyanobacteriia; order PCC-6307; family Cyanobiaceae; genus Parasynechococcus. The sequence continues at coordinate 53,352 of QCSL01000007.1, forward strand.
ATATCGAGCGCGGCATGGTGCTCGTGAAGCCAGGTTCCATCACCCCTCACACCAAGTTCGAGGGTCAGGTATACGTGCTCAAGAAGGAAGAGGGCGGCCGCCACACTCCCTTCTTCGCTGGCTACCGCCCGCAATTCTACATCCGTACAACGGACGTGACCGGCCAAATCACCGCCTTCACCGCGGAAGACGGTTCCAACGTGGAAATGGTGATGCCTGGTGACAACATCCAGATGACCGGTGAGTTGATCTGCCCCGTCGCCATCGAGCAAGGCATGCGCTTTGCTATCCGCGAAGGCGGCCGCACCATCGGTGCTGGCGTGGTCTCCAAGATCATCGAGTGATCAGCGCAAACTGAACCCCACGGCTGGAGATGCAGGGGCCAATCCCCTCCATCTCCTACATTTCTCAGAACCTCGACAACTGAAATCCTGCTTCGACCTCGAAGCTTTTTCGCCTCCTTCCTATGTCCACTGCCATCGCTCAGCAGAAGATCCGCATCCGCCTGAAGGCGTTTGACCGCCGCATGCTGGATCTCTCTTGCGAGAAAATCATTGAAACGGCCGATAACACCGCCGCAACAGCGATCGGTCCGATCCCCCTGCCCACGAAACGCAAGATCTACTGCGTTCTGCGCTCTCCCCACGTGGACAAGGACTCCCGCGAGCACTTCGAGACACGAACCCACCGTCGCATCATCGACATCTACAGCCCTTCTGCCAAAACCATCGACGCGCTGATGAAGCTTGATCTCCCCAGTGGTGTGGACATCGAAGTGAAGCTTTGATCCGTCCATCAGAACTTAATTTTTCCTAGGATTCAGGTGCCTACAACACGGCGTTCGTGTCCGATTTTTCTGTGAGGGAGCTTCCCCTGTTCCCCCTGCCGGACGTCGTGTTGTTCCCGCAGCAGCTCCTGCCGCTTCACATTTTTGAATCGCGTTATCGGATACTTCTCCAGACGGTTCTGGAGACCGACAAGCGATTCGGCATTGTTCGTATCAACCCCGAGAACGGCGAAATGGCCGAAATCGGTTGCTGTGCTGAGGTGCTTCAGCATCAAACAACGGAAGACGGTCGCAGCTACATCGTTTCGTTGGGCCAACAACGATTCCGCCTGCTGAACATCACGCGGGAAACGCCCTACCGAACAGCGATGGTGAGCTGGCTGGAAGATGAGCCCGTGGCGGACAGCGACCAGCTCAACAGCCTGCTGGACAAGGTCAGCGAAGCCTTGGGCGACGTCGTTCAGCTGACCAGCAAACTGCAGAACCGTGAGGTGGAACTCCCTGACGATCTGCCTGATCTACCGCGGGAGCTCTCCTTCTGGATCAGCGCCCATCTGGATCAGGCCGCCTCGGAGCAACAGAGTCTTCTGGAACTGACCGACACCCACGAACGGTTGAGTCAGCAGTTTGAAATGTTGGATCACACCCGACGCCAATTGGCGGCCCGCACTGTGTTGATGGATTTGAAGTGATGTTGGGATCTCTGCTGGTGGTGGCCGGCGCCGTTGGAGCCTCCGGAGTTGCGCTGTGGCTTCGCCGCGACCGGCGCTACGAATCTTCGGAGAGTGTCGCCTCCGCCTACGACGCCTGGACGGAAGACCGTTTGTTGGAGCAGCTCTGGGGAGAGCATGTCCATCTAGGCCATTACGGGACCCCGCCGGTCTCCTGTGACTTCCGCGAAGCCAAGGAAGCCTTCGTTCACGAGCTGGTGCGATGGAGCGGTCTGGACCAACTCCCCCCCGGCAGCCGGGTGCTGGATGTGGGGTGCGGCATCGGTGGCAGTGCCCGAATCCTGGCGCGGGATTACGGGTTGAAAGTTCTCGGCATCAGCATCAGCCCAGCCCAGGTAAAACGAGCAACACAACTCACCCCATCAGGCCTGAGCTGCCGCTTCCAGGTGATGGACGCCTTGGATCTTCAACTGCCCGATCAGGGCTTTGATGCGGTCTGGAGTGTGGAGGCCGGCCCGCACATGCCGGACAAACAACGTTACGCCGATGAACTGCTGCGGGTGATGCGCCCGGGTGGTCTGCTTGCTGTGGCCGACTGGAACCGCCGAGACGCGTCCGACGGCGGCATGACGCGAACCGAGCGCTGGGTGATGCGTCAACTGCTCAACCAGTGGGCCCACCCTGAATTCGCCAGCATCAAGGGATTCCGCCAGAACCTCGACAACAGCGTCCACCAGCGTTGCGCGATCGTCACCGATGACTGGACCCAGGCCACGCTTCCCTCTTGGATTGACTCCATCATCGAGGGCATCCGACGTCCCTGGGCTGTGCTCAACCTGGGACCGAAAGCGGTCGTTCAAGGCCTGAGAGAAACACCAACGTTGTTGCTGATGCACTGGGCCTTCGCCACCGGTCTGATGCAGTTCGGCGTCTTCCGGATCAGAAAAGACTGATCCTCAACAGCTCTTGATTGTCAACATCGAGGATCGTCAATGACCACTGAGATCGCTGCTGGGGTAGGCACCGAAATGGGCGAGATGCTCGCAAAGAGGCTGCAACTGGGCGATCAGGTCCGCAAGAGCCGTTGACGAATCCGGAGGTAGATCGACATCCACGAAAAAGACGTATTCCCCCAGCTCCCGTTTGGACGGTCGCGATTCAATCCGACTCATGTTCAGGCCCCGCTCAGCCAAACAGGCGAGAGCCTCCAGCAAGGCCCCCGGCGAATTGCGATGCAGTGAGAACGCCAGGCTGGCTACATCGCCATGCTCACTGCGCTCCCCACGACGCAAGAGGAGAAAACGAGTCCGATTTCCCGCAACATCGTTCACAGGGAACACCAACTCGTCCAACCCGTGTTCCCGGGCAGCGGTCTGGGAGGCAATCGCAGCACGGAAGGGACTGCCCGCCACCATTCGAGCTGCTTCAGCTGTGGATGATGTGGGCAGTTGCAATGCATCAGGGAGATGCTCGGCCAACCAGCCACTGCACTGAGCCAGGGCCTGCGGGTGGGAGAGCACTTCCGTGACTCTGCTAAGCGGCCCATTCCCCAGCAGAGCATGCTGAATAGGAAGCACCAAAGCCCGGCGAATACAAAGCTCGGGATGGGACCACAGCGCATCTAGGGTCGCCGTCACCCCCCCCCTCAACCGAATTCTCTATCGGGACAACGGCTGCATCACACTGCCACCCAGCCAGCTGTTCCACAACCGATCGAAGACCGACGCAGGGAACCAGCTGCACATCGTCAAGTGCGTCCTGTTCGATCAACACCCGGGCGGCCTGCTCGCCATAGGTCCCGGCTGGGCCAAGGAATGCGAGACGTGTAGGCATCGAAGCCGCACTGCATGGACTCGATAAGATCATGCCTCCTCAGGTGAAGACCATGCCCCTGGCCTTCGAAGCCAGTCAAAAGCTTGATCTGCCTGTGAAAACGGGAGCAGAGCGGCTGCCCAGTTACCTGCTGGAGGAGGAGCGCGTCCTGGGGGCCTTGCTGGACGCCAAACAGCTCACCCGCTTGCAGTCAGGGCGTTACCGATATGTTGTGACCAGCCTGAAGGTCTTTCAGCTCCACGTGAAACCCGTGGTGTCCCTCCAGATCCAGTTGGAAGGCGACACACTGGTGATGCAGGCCCTGGACTGCGAACTGGAGGGCCTAGGAATCGTTGACGACTTCGCCCTGAATCTGGAAGCACGGCTGACCTCTACACCAGGGGGGCTGCAGGGACATGCCCATCTATCAGTGAGCGTGAGCCAGCCATCGCTTCTCAAACTGATACCCAAACGGGTGTTGGAGGCAACGGGGGAGTCGGTACTGAGTGGCATTCTCATTGGCATCAAAACCCGGGTTGGCCAGCAGCTGATCGACGACTTCCGAAGCTGGTGCCGGGAGACAGAAGCGCCACGCTCAATCGAGCAAACGCTTCAAGAACGTGTGCCGATGCAGGGGCGTGGGGCCTGAGACCATCAGGCTTTGGCAATGCTGTGCCGTACCGTAGCCCGCATGGCGCTCGAATCCATAACCAGGAAAGCGATCAGCCAATCGGCGGATGAGTGCATCCCTGGCTTCCTTGGCCAGAACACTAGCCGCAGCAATAGCGGCTGATCGGCTGTCCCCTGCGATCACACTGCGCTGCGGGCCCAACCACAGCCGAAGGGGAAGATTCCCATCCACAAGCACAAGCCCAGGCGTCTGGGGCAGTCGCTGCAGGGCCCGCAGCATGGCGCGTTCAGTGGCGCCGCGGATGCCGCAGTCGTCAATTTCCCGCGCTGACGCCTGGCCCAAACCGGACGCCACACACAGCGACTGAATTAAGGGAACCAAAGCAGCTCGACGCTTAGCCGACAGTTTCTTGCTGTCGGTCAATCCTGCCTTCAAAAGGCGGTCGGCCGCTGAACTATCAAGCACCACAGCGGCCGCAAAAACAGGACCAAACAAAGAACCGCGACCGACTTCATCCACACCAGCCACGTCGCTCCCGAGGGGGAGAGACTCCTGAGCGGTCATCCGGCTCAGACGGTGGCAACGGCAGAGGAGCGGCGACGGCGACGGCGGGGCTCGTCGTGCTCAGCTGTTTCCGCCACCGCCACAGGCTCGGGCTCAGCCAGTTCGCTGATAGCAGTCGGCTCTGGTTCGGTGATCGTTAGGTTAGTCAGCGGCTCCAAGGGGGTGATCTCCACCATCAGGGGTGCCGACTCATCCGAGGCGGATGAGGTGACAACATCGGGCATCTCAGCGGCTGGGTTCGAAGTGGGCTGACTCGCCCCATTGCGTGACCCTGAACGACCACCACGTCCGCCGCGACGACGACGCCGTACGGAACTGGCCTCCAATTGCTGGCGCGCCGCTTCTAGCACCTGCTGCTCGTCCTCGCCAGGACGCACAACCCTTACAAATACGTTGTCGGCTTCAGGAGGCTCCCCCAGCAGCAGAGCAGGGTTCAATCCCAGCCAACCAAACAGTTGCTGTTGCTCGTCGGTCATCGGAACGGCAACCAGTTGGGGGTCCTGACGACGGGCTGTCACAGGCTCCTGCGCCTCTTGGGTCGACACCTCAGGGGCAGTGGTATCGGACGTCTCGACCGGAAGGACGCTGTCCTGACTGCCGCGCCCTCGACCACCGCGCCGCCGGCGGCCACTGCCACCATTCTCTCCAAGCGAAACCACTTCGGCGCGGGCAGAGGCCGACGAACGCACCAATCCCGTGGCCGTCGCGAGAGGTTGAAGTAGGTCTTTGCCGGGGAGCACTGCCACATGGCCCAGACCACCACAGCTGGGGCATGCCCGGCCGAACAGTTCATAGATGTTCTGCCCTTGGCGCTTGCGGGTGAGTTCCAAAAGGCCCAGTTCACTGAGCTGTGCGATCTGCGGCCGCGCTGAATCGTTACGAACAGCTGTCGTGAAATGCTCCAACAGCTGGAGCTGATCACGACGGGAATCCATATCGATGAAATCGATAATGATCACCCCACCGATGTTGCGCAGCTTGAGCTGACGAGCGATCTCGATCGCCGCCTCACAGTTGGTCCACAGAACGGTTTCGCGCGCATTGGCCGACCGCGTGAACGAGCCCGAGTTCACGTCAATCACCGTGAGCGCTTCGGTGGGCTCAATAATCACGTAGCCACCGGACGGCAGATCAACCCGCGGCTTCAATGCATCGCGGATGGCGGCGTTGACTTTGTAGTGCTCCAGCAACTCACTGGGTTCACTGTGCGCTTCCAACAGCACATTGCTGGCCTCAGCGCCAAGGAAGCTGCTCACACGGCCCACAGCGCCGGCATCATCAACCACAACACGGGCCAAATCTGGTCCCATGTGATCCCGAAGAATACGGTGGATGAAGTCTTCGTCGCGATTGAGCAACACAGGTGGTGAAGCTGTCTCAGCTGCTTGCTGGATGGCCTCCCACTGGCGCAGCAGGGATTCCAGATCTTCAATCAGCAGGTCTTCGCTGATGCAATCGGCTTCCGTGCGGATCAGGAGACCAGCTCCAGGCGGCTTGATCAGAACACCAAGAGCACGGAGTCGATTCCGTTCTGCATCGGAACTGATGCGCCGGGAGATATTGACCCCCTGCCCATGGGGCTGAAGCACCAGGTAGCGACCTGGCAGGGCAAGGTTCCCCGTCAACCGCGGGCCCTTGGTACCGGTCGGTTCTTTCATCACTTGAACCAGAACCTTTTGGCGGGGCTCGAGAAGTTCAGTGATCCCGGCCGAACCCTTCTTCAGACGAAGCGGCCCGAGATCGGTGACATGTATGAAACCATTTTTCTCACTCTCACCGATATTGACGAAGGCAGCATCAATGCCTGGCAGAACATTTTCAACCGTTCCTAAATAGACATCTCCGATCTGGTAACGACCCTGGGCGACGATCAGTTCATCAACACGTTCATCGGTAAGCACCGCTGCGATGCGCAGCTGCTCCGCGATAACAATTTGCTGGGGCATAAGAAACTGGTTGAGCCCGGTTGAGGGCCAAATCCGTTAAGGAACCTTCCGGTTCTCCCTAACGGGGTGATGGAAAGATCTGAACTGGTCAGCAAGACCAAAAGTTTGCGGAGCAAGAACTCCTATGAATCAGGCTTAGGGGTTCCGAAAAGACCACCTTCAAGCTGTGATTTGGACCTCGATATCCGTTTGGGATCAGGCAAGACCGGAACAATGTTGGCCCCGACGGACGTAACACCTGTTCTGTATTCAAATTAGCACTGCGCACTAAGTTGCAGGGCTTCTCTGGCCAAACGTTGCACCTCTAAGGGCTGGCCAATGTTCACGGCAAGCCAGTGCTGAATCTGTGCAGGGCGCAAACTTCGGCCAATCTCATCCACCTCTGCTTCCAACCGAAGCCGAACGGATCCATTGGCGTTCTGATCGGTCACGTACAGCGCTTTCAACGCGGGGCGGCAATCCCGCTCCCGGGGGCGGCCCTTCTTATCGGTGTCATGCCACACCAACGTTGTGGCCTGCAGGAGCTGATCCACCGCCGCATTCCAATCAAACGGGAACGGCGTCTGCTCTTTTGGCACGAGATCGAAACACCAGACGGCGCCCGTTAGTTCTTGCGAGAGGCTTTTGCCTCTGAGGGGAACCTCGGCTGCCGCCAGCAGCTGAATGCCCTCCGGCAGCAACGGCTCAAGCGACTTGCAGAGGTGATTGGGGTCCACGGCCTCGGTGAATTCCAGATCCATCCACTCGCTCTGGGCCTCAGCGCCGAGGGGCAGGGCCAAAGCGATCTGAATCCGCGGTAGTGGATGGAACCCACCGGTGAAGCTGATCGGAAGGGCACTGCGTCGCAGTGCCCGCTCCAGCATGCGCATCAGATCAAGGTGGCTGAGAAACGCCATCGATCCCGTCTTTGCGAATTGCACCCGGATCCGGCACACCCGTTCACTGGGCGGTGCCTGGGTCGGCATCTGGGTCGGCACAGCTGGAGCAGGAACAACCACGTTGTGCCCGAGATCCGGTCCGCAGACACCACACCTACTGCAACCGTCAAAGGAGCAGTCGGGCACAACCGCCGCAGCCAGAGCCCGTTGCAGATCGTCCACCAGCCAGGCCTTGTCGATGCCGGTTTCGATGTGATCCCATGGAAGCGGCTGATCACAGAACACTTTCAGGTCCTCTCGATCCAGGGCAGCCACGGCACTCCAGCCCCCCAGCTCCATTTCCCGGTAGCGCCCCTCTAGGCCAGCATCCGCGATAGCTCCGGTCCAGGCGGCGTAGGTGCGATCCAGCGACTCGAACCAGGCATCCATACCGGCACCGGCCCGCCAGGCCGCCTCGATCACAGGGGCAAGGCGCCGATCACTACGACCCACAAAATCCTCTATGGCCGACAGCCGCACATCGGTGAAGTTCACCTTCACGCCGCGCAAACGCCTGAAGGCCTCTTTGAGCAAGGCTTGACGCCGCTCGAACTCGGCCGTGGAGACGCTGTGCCACTGGAAAGGGGTGTGGGGCTTGGGCGTGAAATTGCTGATCGTGATGTTCAGATTCAGCCGACCCAGGTCACGGCAGCGCTGCTGCAGCATCACGCAGGTCTCGGCAATGCCGAGGACATCGGCATCCGTCTCACCAGGGAGACCGATCATGAAGTACAGCTTCACCTTGCGATAGCCGTTCTGCATAGCCGTGCGGATGCCATGCAGCAGGTCGTCATCGGTTAGGCCCTTGTTGACGATGTCGCGGAGACGCTGCGTTCCGGCCTCGGGGGCGAAGGTGAGACCCGCTTTCCTTGTGCCGCCAAGGATGTGGGCAATGTCTTCATCAAAGCGATCCACCCGCTGACTGGGCAGCTGAAGCGTGACGTTCTGATCCGCGAGGCGGTTGCGCAACTCAACCCCCACCGCCGGAAGCGCCAGATAGTCGCTGCAGCTCAGGGAGAGCAACGAGAAATCGCTGTAGCCGGTTTGTTTCATTCCGGTCTCCACAGCCTCAATCACTGCCTCGGGCTCCACATCCCGAGCCGGACGCGTCAACATCCCGGGCTGGCAGAACCGACAGCCCCGGGTGCAGCCGCGTCGAATCTCCACCGTGAGACGGTCGTGCACCGTTTCCACGTGGGGAACAAGACCCGTGGCGTAGTGGGGCATCGGCGTCGCCACACGCCGAAGAACCCGCGCCGGAAGATCAGGGTGAAGCGGCTTAAGGGTGACCCCATCGGCGCCGGTCCCGTAAAGAGATGGCACGTAAACACCAGGAACCTGGGCCAGATCGCGAAGCAGTTGCGATCGGGTCAATCCATCGGCTTTGGCCTGAGCCACCACCAGACCAATTTCGGGCAAAAGCTCCTCACCGTCGCCAAGGGCGATGAAATCGAAGAACGGGGCATAGGGCTCTGGATTGCTGGTGGCGGTGGGACCGCCAGCAAAGATCAGCGGAGGCGATGCAGGGTCACTCAGCGGCAAGTCGCCCCGATCAGCGGAGCGAATGGGCACTCGGGCCAGGTCCAGCATCTCGAGGATGTTAGTGGCGCCCAGTTCATAACTAAGGCTGAAGCCCAGAATGTCGAAGCCAGGCAAAGGCCGACGGCTTTCCACCGCAAACAACGCCTGTGAGCGCTCCCGCAAGCGGCCCGCCAGATCGGCCGCCGGGAGATAGGCGCGATCACACAACTGCCCAGGTACGGCATTGAGGATCGAATAAAGAATGATGTGGCCGAGGTTGCTGGAGCCGACCTCATAGATCTCGGGGTAGGTGAGCGCCCAGCGAACCGACGCTGCCTGCCAATCCCGTGGTTCAACCCCTAGCTCGTGCCCGATGTAGCGGGCCGGTTTGTTGATGCCGCTATCCACCAGGGCATTGAAATCAACCGGGTGATCCAGGGAAGATACGACCACGTCGAATGTCCTGACTCCTGAGTTCATCGTATGGAGCTGCCGACACGGCAGGATGCCCCGCAGACATAACTTCCGGTTCCGTGGTTCAGGTCAACGGCAATTACCTCAAGCTCAAGGCGGGCTACCTGTTCCCTGAGATCGGTCGGCGTGTCAAAGCCTTCAGCACCGCCAATCCCGATGCAGGTCTGATCCGCCTGGGAATCGGTGATGTCACGGAGCCCCTGCCACTGGCCTGCCGTGAAGCGATGAAAACCGCCATTGATGCGATGGGCACAGCCGAAGGCTTCCACGGCTATGGCCCTGAACAGGGCTACAGCTGGCTGCGGGAGATCATCGCCAAGAATGACTTCCAATCGCGCGGCTGCGACATCAGTGCCAAGGAAATTTTTGTTTCCGATGGCTCCAAGTGCGACAGCAGCAACATCCTCGACATCCTTGGCGAGGGCAACAAAGTGGCCGTCACGGACCCAGTTTATCCGGTGTATGTGGACAGCAATGTGATGGCTGGCCGCACCGGTGAAACCGTAGAGATCGGTCGCTATGCGGGCCTGACCTACCTGCCGATCAGCGCTGACAACGGTTTTGCAGCACAGATTCCCACTGAACCGGTCGACCTGATTTACCTCTGCTTCCCCAACAACCCCACCGGTGCCGTCGCCACCCGAGAGGAACTTCAAGCCTGGGTGAACTACGCCCGCGCCAATGGCGCGCTGATCCTGTTCGATGCCGCCTATGAGGCCTTCATTCAGGACCCGAAACTCCCCCACTCCATTTTTGAGATCGAAGGAGCCCGCGATTGCGCGATCGAGTTCCGTTCCTTCTCGAAAAACGCTGGCTTCACCGGCACGCGCTGTGCCTTTACTGTGGTGCCCAAGGGGCTGAAAGGCAAAGCAGCCAATGGCGAAGAGGTGGAACTCTGGGGTCTTTGGAACCGACGCCAGAGCACGAAGTTCAACGGTGTGAGCTACATCATTCAACGCGGTGCTGAGGCTGTTTATTCCGAAGCCGGTCAGGCCGAGGTAAGAGCCCTGGTGACCTTCTACATGAAGAACGCCGCTATCATCTGCCGCGAACTCAGAGCGGCAGGTCTAACCGTCTTTGGCGGCGAACACGCTCCTTACGTCTGGATCAAGACCCCCAAAGGAATGGACTCCTGGGGCTTCTTCGACCACCTACTCAACAAAGCCAACGTGGTCGGTACACCCGGCAGCGGTTTTGGCGCCGCTGGAGAGGGATATTTCCGCTTGTCCGCCTTCAACAGCCGGGCCAATGTGGACGAGGCTATGGCCCGCATCAAAGCCTTGTGAACCCCTTCTCAGTCCCTTTAGATTTTAAAAGATTCGGATCAATGGCCATGGCGGTGGATACTCCCAGCCAACAACCAGGAGGTGCGGCTGTTCTGGACAAAGCGCCAGAACGTGTTCGCAAGCGCTCACCTCGTTACAAGGTGCTGCTGCACAACGATCCGGTGAATTCCATGGAATATGTGGTATCCACCCTGCAGCAGGTTGTGCCTCAACTCAGCGAACAGGACTGCATGGCTGTGATGCTGGAAGCTCACAACACCGGAGTGGGCTTGGTGATTGTGTGTGACATCGAGCCGGCTGAGTTCTATTGCGAGACGTTGAAATCCAAAGGCCTAACCAGCTCCATCGAGCCTGAAAATTAGAGCGATGATGAAACCGCTGAACAGGCTCCTCCTGCTTCAGCCGGCCTGGCTACCTACTGTTCTGTTGATTCCTCTGCTTTACGCGTTGGGATGGCTTGCAGCTACAACGCTGATGGTGCTTGGCCTGCCAGCAGATCAGGTCTCCCTCACAGGAACAGTGCTGAGTTTTGTTCTGTTCCTCCTGGCGGTGCCCCGGTGGGCCGTCGTGCGGTGGTCCGAACCTCAGCCATGGAGAAGGCTAGGGCTGGTCGCTCGCCAACCAAGGAATCGCATAGATCACATCAGCTCACTGGGCATCGGCCTGTTGATGTCCCTAGCCCTCATCGGCTTGATTATGAGTTTGCTCGTCTTTACTGGAAACGGTTCCTGGCTGGGGAATCTAGAGATCCAGGCCATACTCAATTGCTTCCTCCTGGCCCTCGGCGTTGGTTTTGCTGAGGAACTGATCTTTCGCGGCTGGCTCTGGGAGGAACTCACGAGGATGCTCGGCCCCAGAGGAGGACTTCTCAGCCAGGCGGCCCTATTCAGCCTGGTTCACACACGCTTCAACCTTGGCTTTGGGCCGATGCTGGGTTTGTTAACAGGACTTTTTCTCTTAGGTCTGATCCTGGCTCTGCTCCGGCTCCGTCATCAAGGCTCCCTGTGGGGATGCATCGGACTGCATGGAGGTCTTGTGGGTGGGTGGTTCCTGGCTCACCAAAACCTTGTGATGATTGATCCCAATGCACCGATGTGGCTGGTGGGGCCAGGAGGCCCAAACGTCAATCCATTGGGGGGGATGGTCGCGATCGTGAGCCTGACGGCCATTAGCAGCCTCCTTATTCAATCCACAAAGCCAATTCGCCTCCGCCAGGCAACAAACTCAGCCCACGACGAACAACAATGCTGAAGCAAAAACTTCAACTGATGCGTCAAAGGCTGACCCAGCGAAGGCCCCAGAACGTCGTGATTGTTTTTGCGGATCAGTGGCGCGGAACAGCGGATGTTGATCAGTGCCACACACCCACACTTGATCGATTCAAAAGCCAGGGTATTAACTTTCCAAACGCAATCTCTGGCTGCTCACAATGCTCCCCTTACCGGGGGTCATTACTGACCGGTCTTTATCCACTAGGGCATGGCGTCCTTGTGAATGACGCTTGTTTGGAGCCCAAACACAATTCAATTGCCTCCACCTTCAAGCGAAATGGCTACCAAACGGCATACATCGGGAAATGGCATGTCTACGGCGCACCAACCGGAGGATTCGGCCGAAGAAACTCACCAATTCCTGAGCAATATCGCGCAGGATTTGACCATTGGCAAGGTAACGAATGCAACCACAATTACAATAATTCACCATTCTTTTTGAATGATGATCAAGAACCAAAATTTTGGAAGGGCTATGACGCCATCGCCCAAAGCCGTTGCGCCGCAAAACTCATCAAAAAGTTTGCACAAAATGCGCAACCTTTTTTCCTAACCGTTTCTTGGGGGCCACCTCATGATCCGTACCATTCAGCGCCCCAGGGATACAAAGACTTATACAACAAATCAAACATCAAGATCCCTGATAACGTCCCAAGTGAGCATCAGGACAAAGCGAGAGAACAATTATGTGGCTACTACTCCCATATCTCAGCTCTTGACGATTGCCTGAAAACCATCCTGCGCAGCCTCAAGAAAAATAATCTCGAAGACAACACCATTGTGGTCTTCACATCAGATCATGGCGATATGATTTTTAGCCATGGCTTAACCAGAAAACTATTTCCGTTTGAAGAATCTGTTCGAATCCCTCTCGTCATCAGAGACCCAGCCTCCAAACATCTTGCAGGGCAACAATGTAATGCACCGATTGATGCACCAGACCTAATGCCAACACTGCTCGGCTTGGCAAATTTGAAACAGCCAGATCATGTACAAGGCCAGGACTGGACCACGAGCATCAGAGGCAAGAAACCTGAAAAAAACTCAGACGCGGGCCTTCTAAGCGCACCCGTGCAAGCGGGACCGCTCCAGCTGTACGGAGTACAGGCCTACCGCGGAGTGCGCACAAGCCGCCACACCTATGTTCGCAACGAAAGTGGTGACTGGCTTTTATTCGACAACATCACTGACCCATTCCAGATGAATAACCTAATTCAAAACAAAGAAGCGAAGGGGGTAAAGGACGACCTAGAGCAAATACTCCGGATCAAGCTCAAAAGACTAAACGATAACTTCGAGAGCAGCAACCAAATCATCGCGAAACATCGTCTCGAACATCATGTCGCAAAGACTGGATTGGGCGCACAAATACCTTGGTCTTACCCTTGGGGAAACAGGCGACAGAGCCTAACTAAGTATAAAGATCGACAAACTCATACCCCAAAAAGCTAATATCATCCGCGAAGATATCAGCAACAATGTCAACCGCTTCGCTGTCAGAATAATAATATTGGAGCTTATGCCTTTTGGATCGATTGGCATGGCCTGGCAACTGATCCAGCGCCAACCCAAGAGCATCAAAAATCTGCACACAATCCTCATTGAAAGATTCCAATCGCCCAATGCGATCAACAAGTAAAGATCCATCGTGATCAAGCAAAAACTTCACCTGCGGCATCCACTGCACATGCTCCTTCAAGCGAATCAATTCAAGGTAAGACTTAAATTCAGTCTCTAAATTCATTCCCAGATAGTCCATCAAATCTGGCCTTTGCTGCATGTAAGCAAATTGAGAAACGATGCGATCCCAAGGGTTCCTTACAAAAGCAAACTTGTAGTAGGTCCTGAAAACATCACGACCAACCTCTTCACGGATCTGCCGGGCCAAAAGATGCTGAAGACCGCCAGTCTGATATTTATTTTCAAACCGGGTCACAAAACCCATCCAAAGATCTTTCTCAGTACGACTTCGGTCTTTCGGCCAGATCACATCCTCAATAGAGGTCCCACCGCACTTAGGAATGTGAATAAAGATACATTTTTTATCGTGAGAAATCACAACAAAAGAATGAAAAATCAGCGCACGGCCGTTGCCAAGGCAGCTCGGCCTGCCACAGGTGCTCGCAATGCTTCCTGAAGCGAAGCCATTCCGTAATCCCTTTCGAGGAGTGACATCACCGTGCGACCGAAATCCGCAGGATTGCGATCAAAAGCCTCGAGACACACCCGGCCAAAGGTGCTGCCCATCGGCTCGGGGTTCCAAAGAAGCTTGCGTGCCGTCCACGGCATCATGCTCATGGGGTTGTAACCCGGCTTGATCAAGCCCTGATCGAACCCGTATTGCTCAAGGTGAGTATGGGGCTGCAAACCGATGAAAAAGATTGCTGGTTCAACCAGATCAGCCCCGAAGATTGATTCAAGCTCACGGTGATAAGCCACGGTCTGACGAATCGTTTCCGGTCTCTCGTCGATCACGTTGAAGGAGTAATTCACCGAGACGTGATCGCGGAATCCCGCATCCGCAAGCATGCGGCAACTCTCTAGGACTGTGCGCAAGTTGTATCCCATGCGCATCTTGCGGACGAGCTCCTGCGAACCAGACGTAATGCCGATCTCGAAATAGCTCATGCCCGTGTCCACCATGAGCTGAGCCAATTCGGGATCCAAATTGTCGGCGCGGATATAGGCCGCCCAACGAATGCCGGTCAACCCTTCAGCCTTAATCCTCCGCAGCAGCTCCTTGGCATCTTCGATGTAGCGCCGAGCGGGAATGAACTGGGCATCGGTGAACCAGAAACCACGCACCCCGCGGTCGTAAAGCTGGCGCATTTCTTTCACCACCTCCTCAATCGGGTTGAGGCGCACCTGCTTGCCTTCCACCACCGTGTAGACGCAATAACAACAGTTGTGGGGGCAGCCGCGCTTGGTCTGAACGCCCACATAGAAGTCACCCCCTTCGAGGTACCAGTCGAGCTGGGGCCAAATCGAAGCGATGTAGTCGTAATCGCATGCGGTTTTGGGCCGGCTCTCCGGCTGCTCATGGATCAAACCGGAACGTGGCTTCTCGCCAACCACGAAGCAACGTTCCGCCTGCAGGGACTGACCCTGAATCAACTTCTCAAGAAGCGGCTCCCCCTCTCCAATGGACACAATTGTTCCTTTGGGGAGCGATTTGCCGAGTTGTTCGTAGAACACGCTCACAGCACCACCTCCAAGCACGGCTCTGGCCGCGGGTTGGTGGCGTCGCGCACGCTTCCAACCCCGACGCACCAAACGATGGTTTCTTCGCAGCTCACCGTAATGACTGCTCATCAACTGGAGCCCGCCCAAGGCGCCATGCAGACGTTTCAGTGGATTGCGGGCATAGAACACCTCGAAAGAATTTTGTAAAGGGTTGCCCCCCCGCCCATCTACCGGTGCATAAATCTGGATGTCTCTCCAGGAGAAAACCAGCAGCGTGGGCTGGAACTGGTCAACAGTTGCGTCCAGCACGCGATGAACATCCAGCACAGGCAAAGCCGCGAGATCCAGGATGCGCTGCGGCATCTCCGGAAAACACTTGTGTAGGTGGTCGGCGAGATAAATCGGACCGATCGGAAAGATCGGATTGCAGGGCAGCCGCACCAGCAACACCCGTTCTTGTTGTGGTGCCATGTCAGCTGCCATGGGGATTCGAAACGCTAACAAGCGCCGAAG
>QCSL01000008.1 GCA_003209165.1 Synechococcus sp. AG-670-B23
ATCGCCGAAATATCGGGTGACGGGTGTCTCGCTGCTGAAGGAGAACTCGAGCTGATCAGAGTCAGCCTGTGGTTCATCGATGGTGAGATAACGCCGTTGGATTTCAACAACTGTAGTCGTCATAAATAACTCCCCCTGCCTCAAAAAAGGTGAGCACTTAAAACGCTAGATGTCACAAGCAATGAACATGTCGACGTCGCCTAGGTTGATCTAATCAATGCAATTCCCGGGCCTTTTTAACAGAAACAGTCGTAAGCAGTCCTAAAGCCCTACAACGCAAACACTGGGGAGGTCCACGAGTCCATGGACCCCTCCCCCCAAACTTTCTCCAATGCATCCCTACCTCCATATTTTTTAGAGGGGAGGGGGAAGTAGGACAGTGGACCTATGACTGCAACAACTGGCTTTTGACCCTGGACAGCACCATGGACCGACCTAGGACCAGCACCATCTTCGTGGACGCGTTGGGTCGCTTTTTGTCGCTGCAATCCGTTTAAGACTCCATCCGGTCCTCGTCATGTGGGACTTGACCAACATCTGTCCACGTCTGTCCGTCATCTTGCGGAAGATGTCCGATGTCCTGGCTAGCTCCGCATACAGCTCAATTGGCGCGATCGGTGTGCAGTCCGGTCTGGTCCTAATAAAGCTATTGATGTGCTCCTCTAACGGGTTGTCTTCGCCAAAGTCATCATTAATTAGATCGTTTAAACGTTCATCAGACTCGTTTAAGTACGAGCTGTAGCCGTTTACGAAAAGCCGATACGCCTCAGCCCAAATGCGCGGCTTGAGGCGGACCAGAGCGTCGGTGTCGATCTGGTCCTGGCGTGTGCGCGTGACCGGGATGATCCACCAACGTCGATTGCCGGTCGGATCGACCAGGAACTTCCCCTCGTTGCAGGTGCCGAGGAAAACGGAATGGCGTGGGACCGGCGACACCTTTCGTCCGTAGGGGGTACAAAAGCTGTCGACGTTGGTGCTCAGAAAGTTTTTGAGATGACCAGCGTGGGTCTGGCTGGTGATCCCATCCAGCTCACCCAGCTCCAGCCCCCAGAAACGATGGACCGTGAGCATCGCGTCCTTGTTGCCGATTCGCCCTCGAAACGTGGTGAACCAGGGGTCGAACAGCGTGCGCCAGAACGATGTCTTACGACTGCCTCCCTCCCCCTGCAGGACCAAACAGGTGTCGTGCTGACAGCCCGGCTCAAAGGCACGACCTACTGCACCGACCAAGGTTTTGACCAGCATCCGGTCGTAGATCGTCTCCGGCCCTGAGAGGTCAGAGGGCCTCAAAAACTCTGAGGCGAGACGACAAATGTCATACGGCTCGCGGTCCCTGCAGCTCAGCAACCAGTCCTGCACCGGGTGATACGCATCACCCTGCGCGGCAAGGTCCAGGGCATCGATGGCTTCTCCTTTGGCGATGTCATATCCGCGGCTCTGACAGAGCACGTAGAAGCAATCGTGCGCCGTGGGGGAGAGGGTCATGCCCTCCACCTCCACCTCATGGGTCATCAGGTTCCAGCGCAGCGATCCGTGCCCCTGTGCTGCGCTCTCTGACAGCACCTGCATCACCGTCGCCGCATTGGCTCTTTGTGGTGACCGGGTTGGCAGTAGTTCGCTCAGCAGGTCATCAGGGTTCGAGCGTCGAGCGAGGGCCGCAACCTTTTTGGTTGCGGCCTGCTCCTCCTCCCAGGAGTCGTAGATCCGAGCACTTGTCATCGCCGAGCCCTCCTCGCCTCGCGTTCCCAGAGCAGGCAGCTCAAAGGAAAGTGATGGGCATGAAGGTCAGCGATGCGTTGGCAATGGTCAGCAGACCAGCCGCCTTCGCGCCCTTGCCGCAGCAAGGCGCTGGTGGTGGAGACATCGATGTCTTGCCAGGGCCAAGTTGTCCTGAACTCCGACGCCACGGGCCATCCATTGCTGGATGCCGCAGGTACGTTGAAGACAGTGTTGTGTTCTTGGCCCACTGTTGCAGCAGGGGGTTTTTTCATGGCTGTGCACTCTCCACAGCCTCGAGGCGCTCGCTGAGGCCTGCGACGGCCACCTTGGCGGTCTCCTGAGTCAGATCTGCTTGTTGGTTGGCACGAATAACTGAGCAGACATTCACCTGATACGCCTCCTGTAGCTGCAGGAAAGAATTGGTCAGATACGCCAGGTGATTTGCCAGCACCGTTTCCATGGCGGTGGTGCAGTGCGGCTCCCACATCCGGATCATTTTCTGAGCCTTGGCCTCAACGGCTTCGCTGGTCCACTGGACTTCCATCAGCCCTGCTCCTGTTCTTGGAGATAGGCGTGGACCAAGGCGCGGATGAACTCGGCGCGGGTGCATTGCATGCGGGCGATGACGGTGCCGACGCGATCCGCAGTGGCACGATCAATGTCGGTCGTGACGCGGACGTTTGGCTTTGGCGGTCTTGTGTTCAGGGTTAGAGACATGAATCAATTCCGGATTCCTAACCACCTTGTGACCTATCCAAAACGACTGCAGCGCAGTTAATTTGCGCATACGCGACCCTGACAACTAACCCATGGGTTTCTCCGGACATCACGCCCGCAAGCGTTTCGGTCAGCACTGGTTGCGTGACGACTCCGTGCTGCAGCGGATTGTTGAAGCTGCTGATCTACAGCCCACCGATCGGGTGCTGGAAGTGGGGCCCGGTCGGGGTGCCTTAACCGAGCGTTTGCTGGCTGCAGGGGTGAGGGCATTGCACGCTATCGAGCTCGATCGCAATCTCGTAGATGGTCTTCAAGAACGTTTTGAAGCTCACCCAGAGTTCAGCCTCCATCAAGGGGATGTACTTGAGGCTCCACTCGAATTGAGCGATGGCCGCATCGCCAACAAGGTGGTGGCCAATATCCCTTACAACATCACCGGGCCGCTGCTGGAGCGGTTGGTTGGCCGACTGGACCGGCCGGTGGATCCGCCTTACCAACGGCTGGTGTTGCTGGTGCAAAAGGAAGTGGCGGAACGGATCCGTGCCCTGCCTGGTCAAAGCAGCTTCAGCGCCCTGAGTGTGCGCATGCAGTTGCTGGCCCGATGTCATTCGGTGTGTCCGGTGCCGCCGCGCTGTTTTCAGCCCCCACCGAAGGTGCAGTCAGAAGTGATCTGTCTGGAGCCCATTCCGGCCTCCGAGCGGGTGGAGCCCGCTTTGGCTGCTCGGGTGGAATACTTGCTGAAGCAGGCATTTCTGGCGAGGCGCAAGATGCTGCGCAACACCCTGGCGAATATGGCTGAGCCAGACCGCTTGCAGGATCTAGCGGCCTCTTCAGGGTTCAGCCTGCAGCAGCGCCCCCAGGAACTAGCCCCGGACATCTGGGTTGCCCTGGCCAGGGGTTTGAATCGGGGCGACTGAACGACCACCATGATCACGGTGACGGCTCCGGCCAAAGTCAATCTGCACCTGGAGGTCCTGGGGCTGCGGTCGGACGGTTTCCATGAGCTGGCAATGGTGATGCAGAGCATCGACTTGGAGGATCGGCTGCGCTTTCAAAACACGGCCGATGCTCAACTCAGTCTCACTTGCGATGACGCCAGCCTCAGTGTCGGCGACGACAACTTGATCCTCAGGGCGGCCCAGTTGCTGCGGGACCGTTCCGGTTTCAGTGAATTGGGGGCTTCGATTCATCTGGAGAAGCGCATCCCCATCGGTGCTGGTCTCGCTGGTGGCTCCAGCGACGGCGCTGCTGCACTGGTTGGTCTTAATGCCATTTGGGGATTGGGCCACAGCCCTGCGGATCTGGAGCGGATGGCCGCTGAGCTCGGCTCAGACATGCCCTTCTGTGTGGCCGGAGGATGTCAGCTCTGTTTCGGACGAGGAGAAAAATTGGAAGCTGTGCCGCCAATAACCCAACCCCTGGCGGTGCTGTTGGTCAAAGACCCCACAGTGAGCGTCTCAACGCCCTGGGCCTACAAGCGTTGCCGCGAGCTGAATCAGTCCAACTATCTCGCCGATGAGGCTGAATTTGAACAACGCCGTCAGGCCCTGCGCAGAGTTGATTGGCTCAATCCATTGCGCAGCGAACTTCCACCTCCCTTGCACAACGACCTGCAGGAGGTGGTCGCTCCCGAAACATCTGCCGTGCGTCTGGCGCTGGACCTATTAAACAACGTTCCGCACCGTCTGGCGGTGGCCATGAGTGGCTCCGGCCCCAGTTGCTTCGCGCTGTTCCCTGATCTGGAGTCATGCTGCCAGGCGCAGGATCAGCTCAGCCCCCAGCTAGACCGTGCCGGATTGAAGGCTTGGTCTTGCGCCCTTCGCCACGATGGCGTGAGGATCGAAGCATGACTGAAGCCACCACTCCTGAGAGCCCCGAACCAAGGGATCCGCGCAAAGGTCCGCTCAGTTTTCTTTCCGGAGCGCTGACTGCTGGTCTGTTGGCCTGGCTTGCTCTGGGCCTGAGCAGGAGGATGGTGGTGTATTTCGCCGTTCACCCCCCGCACTACAGCTCGCCGATTGCCCAAAACATCGCAGTCACGCTGAAGACCTTGCTAGTGGGTTTGTCTTTTCTGGCCACCTTCAGCAGCGGGTTTGTGGCCCTTGGTTTGACCCTGGTGTTTCTTCGCAGTCTCTTCACGGCTGCCGAATAGAACCCTGCCTACGTTCTACCCATTGCTGGGTTTGGATGACGCCCCACGACCTCGGCCAGCTTGCGTTGCTGCTGTCTCCGGCCATGCTGCTTTCTGTTTTGTTGTTGTTCACCTTTGCTGCGGGCGGTTGACCCTGCGCTGACTGAGATAGCTTGGCCTCACCACCCGGGATTGGCCGGGATCACTGTGAAGCCGTGGCAGGAACACTTCTCTTCAACGCCCTACGGGAAGCCATAGACGAGGAGATGGGGAGAGATCCCCACGTCTGTGTGATGGGGGAGGACGTCGGCCATTACGGCGGCAGTTACAAGGTCACCAAAGATCTGGCAGAGAAATACGGCGACCTCAGGGTGCTCGACACCCCGATTGCTGAGAACGGCTTCACGGGAATGGCTGTTGGTGCCGCGATGACCGGCCTACGGCCGATTGTTGAGGGCATGAACATGGGCTTCCTTCTCCTGGCCTTCAACCAGATCTCCAACAACATGGGGATGCTCCGTTACACCAGCGGTGGCAACTTCACAATCCCCACAGTGGTTCGCGGCCCAGGTGGTGTGGGTCGGCAGTTGGGAGCTGAGCACAGCCAACGTCTTGAGGCCTACTTCCATGCCGTGCCCGGCATCAAGATTGTTGCCTGCAGCACGCCCACCAATGCCAAAGGCCTAATGAAGGCCGCGATTCGCGACAACAACCCCGTGCTCTTCTTCGAGCATGTTCTGCTTTACAACCTCACCGAGGAGCTCCCGGAAGGTGATTACACCTGTGCTCTGGATCAGGCTGATCTGGTGCAAGAAGGCAATGATGTGACAATCCTCACTTACTCCAGGATGCGTCATCACTGCCTCAAGGCGGTGGAGCAGTTGGAGGCCGAGCGAGTGAGTGTTGAGTTGATAGACCTTATCAGTCTCAAGCCCTTTGACATGGAGACGATCAGCCGCTCCATCCGAAAGACCAACAAGGTAATTGTGGTGGAGGAGTGCATGAAGACCGGTGGCATCGGTGCCGAGCTGATCGCGCTGATCACCGAGCAATGCTTCGATGATCTGGATGCCCGACCTGTGCGTCTCTCCAGCCAGGACATCCCCACCCCCTACAACGGTTCACTTGAGAACCTCACGATCATTCAGCCGCATCAGATCGTTGAGGCAGCACAGGCATTGGTCAACAAGGGCATCTGACGTTGATGGCGCGTTATCAGGGTTGGTTTGCCCTTGTTCTTGCCCTGGCGATCGCAGCTGGGATGTTTTTGGTTCGTACGCCACTGGAACTGGGCCTCGATCTACGGGGTGGCAGTCAGCTCACGGTTGAAGTGAAGCCGGCCGGGGAGATCACCCGGGTTGGCTCCGATGAAATGGAAGCGGTGAAAGCGGTGCTTGATCGTCGGGTGAACGGCCTCGGTGTGGCCGAGTCCATCCTTCAGACGGTGGGTGAGTCGCAGCTGGTGTTGCAACTCCCCGGTGAACAGGATCCAACCGCCGCCGCAAGGGTGCTTGGCGACACGGCACTTCTGGAGTTTCGTGCACAAAAGCCCGACACTGAAGCTGAGTTCCGTAGTCTGAGGCAGGTCCGCTCCCAGGTTGAAGCGATTCTCAGGTTGCGTGCGGATCAGATTCGCCGCGGCGAGACCCCAGCGCCATTGGACTTGGATCAGTTGAAGTCAACCCAGGAGACTCTGGGGCTTGAGGGGCAGGCCAGCTCACAGGAAGAACAGCTCCGCGAGCTTCTCAAGAAGGTCGATGCCGATCTGCTCACGATGCTCGAGCCTGCGTCTCTGACGGGCAAGCAGCTGGTGACGGCGGGCCGTCAACCCCTGCAGAACAACCCGAACAGCTGGGAGGTGACTCTCAACTTCGACGTAGAGGGTGCAGAGGCTTTCGCTGATCTCACCAAGTCGATCGCCGGTACCGACCGGTTGCTGGCCATCACCTTGGATGATCAACTGATCAGTGCTGCCAGTGTTGGGCAACAATTTAAGAGCGCTGGAATCTCCGGTGGAGCGGCCACCATCAGCGGCAATTTCAGTGCGGAAACGGCTCGTGAGCTGGAGGTGAAGTTGCGCGGTGGCTCCCTGCCTCTCCCAGTTGAGGTGATCGAGGTCCGCACCATCGGGCCCACGCTTGGGGCAGAGAACATCCGCCGTAGCCTCGTGGCCGCCCTCTCGGGCCTGGCCCTGGTGGCGATGTTCATGGTGGTGGCCTATCGCCTGCCTGGGGCGGTGGCTGTGATGGCCCTCAGCTTGTATGCCCTGTTCAACCTGGCGGTATATGCCTTGATTCCGGTCACCCTCACCCTGCCTGGAATCGCCGGATTCATTCTCTCGATCGGCATGGCTGTGGATGCCAATGTCTTGATCTTTGAGCGGATCAAAGACGAATTGCGCCGAGGAAACACTTTGATTCGCTCGATTGATACCGGCTTTTCCGAGGCCTTCTCATCGATCGTTGATGGTCACTTGACCACGCTGATCAGCTGCGCGGCTCTCTTCTTCCTTGGCACCGGACTGGTCAAAGGCTTCGCCGCAACCCTGGGCATCGGTGTTCTGCTGAGTTTGTTTACGGCTCTCACCTGCACCCGCACCCTGCTGCGCTTCCTGATGGGTTACGCCGGCTTGCGTCGTGCCAGCAATTTCCTGCCCAATCGGCAGCTTTCTTCCCCCACCGCCTGACAATGACTGAAGCTTCGTCATCGGCAACGGCGGGCGAGGTCCGCAGCCTGCGTTGGTCCCTCAGCAGCATGCGCCGCAAGGTGTGGCTGATCTCCGGCCTTGTGGTGCTGATCAGCCTTCTTGGATTGCTGCTCAGCTGGCTGGATCCTGCGATTCGAGCCCCTCTTCGTCCTGGCCTGGATTTCACCGGAGGTACGCAGATTCAACTGGAGCGCCGTTGTGATGATTCTTGCTACGAGCTCAAGGCGATTGTGGTCTCCGATGTGATCCGTGCCATGGAGCTGCCTCAGCAGGAGGGCCAACCTCTCCCCAACCTGGGAGCACCCCGGGTTCAGCTCCTGGATGGCGGTCAGTCGTTGTTGTTGCGCCTGCCAACGTTGTCGGCTGCCCAGGGACAGGCGGTGATCCAGGCGGTTGAACCTGTGGCAGGACCGTTCCTCTCTGGTGGTCAATCGGTCGACACCATCGGGCCGAGCCTGGGCAAGCAGTTGCTGCGCAGCAGCCTGATTTCTCTGCTGGTGGCCTTCAGCGGTATCGCGGCCTACATCAGCTTCCGCTACGACCGCCGCTATGCCTTTCTCGCCTTGGTTGCGCTAGCCCATGACGTAGCGATTGTCTGTGGTGTCTTCGCTTGGCTTGGAGTTGTGGTGCATCTGGAGGTGGACAGCCTCTTTGCTGTGTCGCTGCTGACGATTGCCGGTTATTCGGTGAACGACACAGTGGTGGTTTTCGATCGCATCCGGGAACGCAGCAAGGATGCCGCCGACCTACCGCTCCCATTGCAGGTAGATCAAGCGGTGTCGGCCACGCTGACCCGCACGCTCTACACCAGTGGAACCACGTTGTTGCCTTTATTGGCACTTGTAATCTTTGGCGGGGCAACGCTGTATTGGTTTGCGATCGCCCTTGCCCTCGGTGTTGTGGTGGGCTCTTGGTCGAGCATTGCCCTGGCACCGTCGCTGCTCACGCTTTGGTACCGCTCCGGTGACTAAGCGCAGCGGCTATTCAGTGCGGCGTCGCCATCACGCTACGGCCCGTTGGTTTCCGGTTCTGCTGATCCTTTTGGCTCTTGGTGATCTGCGCACCGAAGTGCAGTTGCTTAGCGATCAGTTCACCGTCACCGGTCTTGGGTATGCCATCCGGCATCATCAGCTTGCTGTGGTGGTTTTGCTGGGTTCAGGTTCCCTATGGCGTCGCTTCGGCTAGCGCTTGGGGCTGTTGCCGAATTCACGCCAGATCGAATCCCAGGTGCGTTGTTTGACCTCGGCATTCCACTGTCCCTGGCTGTGGGTGGAGGACCACCACGATTCGAACAGATCGTGGGCTTCCTCGTGCAATAAATCAGGATCGAGGTTCTCGCGAACCAGCTGCATCACAGCCTGCCTCAGTTCCTCGTAACGGGAGAAATTGAAGATGACGTCCAAGCCCGCTTGTCTCAAGACATATTGGACACGGTATTGGATTGAAGGCGGTGCAAGGGGGGTTTGGTATCAAGCTGAACGCCATAGCCCGTGGAGCCTGAGCTACGACTCAACTGGTTGCTCAGGTCCCATGGAGTTGAATCCTGGTATCAGTGAGGTGGTGTTCGGTTTGCGTGCCGAGGTCGAGGCCCTGAAGGCTAGGTTGAACAAAATTGAGCGTGGTCAGGAAGTTGCCGTCTCCGCAGCTTATTGGCAGGCGGTGGAGCGGGAGCGTGATTCGAGCGAAAAAAAGAAGCGCCAGCTCCTCTGAGGGGGGCTAAAAATTTGGGACACTGTCCCAAGAGTCCCAACAATCAACGGGTCGTTCTCATGGACTAGTAAAAACACTCAGTCAATACTGGTCTCAGGTGTGACGTTTGCGACAGGATGTTCCGGTGGCTACAAAGTTCCGGCGTTCATCTCAGGCCCAGCGGTCCATGATTTGCTGAACCACCACGCGCTGCATCAACACCTGAATCACCACCACTAAGGGAAGGGCCAGCAGCACGCCCGGAAGACCCAGAAGAGCACCAAGGCTGAGCTGGGCCGTTAAAGCCACTGTGGGAAGCAGATTCACGGTTTTCCGCAGTAACAAGGGTGTGAGCAGAAAAGCCTCCAGGTTCTGCAGCACCAGCCGGAACACCAGCACAGACACCACTAATTGCAGCGACTGCAGCAGAGCTAACCCTGTGGGCAGCAGTGTGGCTGCAGTTGGGCCGATGGTCGGCACGAACGTGAGCAGGCCGCAGACCAGGGCACTCAATAGGGCCAGAGGGGCCTTCAGCAGCAACAGGCCACCCCAGGTCAGCAGAAACACGGTGGTGGCGGAGAGGGTCATGCCACTGAGCCACCCCCCCAACGCTTGCCGGCATTCATCCAGCAAATGCTCCATCTGCTGTCGGGCCGGCCGGGGCGTCATGGCCACCATCATGCGCCGATGGGCGCTTGGATCGAGGGCCAGCAGGATGGCGAGCAGCACCATGAGGAACAGTTGAATCAGCGAATTCGCTGCACCTCCTGCAAAACCCAGCAACGGCTGAAGGCCTCTTAGGTTGAGGCCCTCACCTAAAGCTTCATTCAGTTGCGCCAGGCGTGGCTCACTATTCAGTAGGTCGGACACCTTGCTGACCAACTGCGGCAGATCCCGTCCCAGTTGCTGGAACTGGCTGATCAGTTCTGGGACCAGCAGCTGCCCCAGCAGCCCCCCGGCCAAGATCAACGTCCCCAGCACGGCCCCCAGGGCCTGGGGTCGCTCCAGTGGGGTGCGCTTTTGAACCTGCACAATCAGCACATCCAGGGCAACAGCCAGCACCACGGCGCCGAACAGAACCAGCAGCACCCAACGCAGGTGCCAGAGCAACAGCACCAGCACCACCAAGGTGAGTGCAACGAGAAACGTCCCGGCGGTCATCTAACCGGCTCAAGACGTTTCCAGCGATCCAAGACATCCTCAATCAGCACCTCACGGATGATCACCTGCAGCACCACCGCCAGCGGCAGAGCCATCAGCAGACCAAGGGGGCCAAACAGGAGTGTGAAGAGGAACTGTGCTGCCAGGGTCAACCCCGGCAGCAGCTTCACTTGGTGGTGCATCACCGATGGGGTGATCACGTAACTCTCAATGTTCTGGATCACCACGTAGACACCCAGCACAGCCGCCGCCTTCCAGGGGACATCCAGAAGCGCCACCGCCATCGGGAAGATCGTGCTGATCGTTGGTCCCACATTGGGGATCACGTTCAACAGGCCCGCTAGCAGCGCATTGGCTAGAACAAGCTTCACCCCTAAAAGCGTTAAGGCGATGCTGCACAGCACAAACACGGCCAGGGAGCTGATCAGCACACCCACCATCCAGCTGCTCAAGGCAGCTCCGCACTGATCCAGGATGCGATGCCCCCTACGTCGATAGAAGGAGGGAATTAGCTGAAGGCCAACACTCCGATAGGCCTGGGGCTGAATGCTGATCATCAGAGCAACCGCCACCACGAACAACAGGCGCAAAACGCCGTTGCCTAGGTTGCCAGCTAGGCCGAGCAGACTGAGTAAGCCATTGCCTACACCAGCGGCGATTGAAGAACCGTCGGGCACAAGCTGGCGTGGGCCATTCAGCCCCAGTTCATCGAGGTCGGGGAATGCTTTAGCGCCATAAATGGCCTCACTGATGCTCTCGATCCAACCAACGCCCAGCCTCATCAGGGTCTGTCCTGCTTCTGGCAGCTTCTGCAACAACAGTGCAAATTCCTCGAGGAAAGGGGGGACAACAACCCCTGCAGCACCTGCTAGCACCAAGATCAGCCCAACGATGCAGAGCAGTAGGGCCAGGGGCCTTTGCATCGGTCTCCGTTCCCGGAGGATGCCCACCAGCGTGCACAGGGCCATGGCAAGAACTACTGCTGCAAAAAGCAGCAGCAGCAGCTCACGCAACGACCACAGCAGGAGGATTGCTGCAATGAGGGCTGTCAATGACAGCCACTGGGGCAGTCTCAAGCTTGTCGATCACTGGCTGAGTCAGTCTGATCGGAATCCTGGCTTTGTGAATAACCCAAGCCGTTCGCATCGGCATAGCGCTGTGCAAAGCGCATGAACCGTTCGAAGTCCTGCTCGGACTTCCATGAGTAAACGGCTTCAAGGGCACTCGCTGTGCCGTTGACAAATTTGCCATTCACTTCCCTGGTGACCATCTCACCTTCTTCGTCCACCATCCACATGCCAGTGATGTCACCCATCGTCTCGGGAGCAATCGCAGCGGGCTTTTCGAAGCGGAAGGTTGCTTGACCTGTGCGGCCGTCACGGCTGCGAGTCAGACGGATATCGGGAACTACCGGCTCGTTGACTCCCCGAAAGAACTGAATCGCTGCTTTGCTCACGTCGTTCGGGAACTGTCGGTAGGTGCGATCTTAATCGGGGATTTCAACGAATCCTTGTGCGATCAAGTTCTGGGCGGCCGCATCAGCGCTGAGCCCCGATAAATCGATCGCGTCGCGTTTGGGCGATCGCGACAATTCATGGTCGTAACAGCGGTCGTAATAGTCGAGTGTGGCGCGGCAAGCGCTTGCCCAGTCTTCCCTGGCAATCGCTTCGAGAGCTTCCTTGGTGCGCTGGGGACCCAGTCGTCGACCGATCCGTTCGGTCGCCTCAGCCAGAGCCGCTCCCCCCTGTTGGCCGTACACCTGCACCAGTTGGTGCACCCGTTCTTTTGTGTCGCGCTGAATCTCCAGAACGGGAGCCTGTTGCATCTGATCGAACAAAGCCTTGGGTATGCGACACCTCCCGACCTGAATGCTTTCAGCTTCTAACCAGATCGCCGTCGCTCCTTGGCGATGGTGTTGATCGAGAGCCTCAGCCAATTTGTTCTCGTAGTGCTCGGTGCTGGGTTGGTCAGGCAGGCCCAGGCCGCCGAAACTGCTGCCGCGGTGGTGGGCAAGCCCTTCCAGATCAACCACGGCGGCACCACGCGCCGCCATCGCCAAGAGGAGATCGGTTTTCCCTGTTCCGGTGCGTCCGCCCATCAAATGCAGGGGCCAGGTCTGTTCAAATCGGCTCTGAGCCCAATGCCGATAGCTCTTGTATCCCCCTTGAAGGAGATTTGGCTTGAGGTCGATCTGCTGGGCAAGCCAGGCCATGCTGGCCGAGCGCATTCCGCCCCTCAAACAGTAGATCCGTGGATCCCCTTGGTTGCTGATGCTCTCCAGTTGGCGGGCCAGGCTGCTGAGTTTGGGACCTGTGAGTTCAAGCCCCAGGTGAATGGCTGGCGTTCGTCCCTGCTGCTTGTATGCGGTGCCAACCGCGGCGCGTTCCTCATCGTCGAAAAGAGGCACGTTGATGGCCCCGGGCCAGTGGCCCTTTGCAAATTCGCTGGGGCTGCGCACATCCACCAGCTGACCTTTCAGCTCGCGAAGTCGCTGGATCTCGATTGAACGTGTTTCGCCCATGCCTGACATAGTGGCCATCACCGAGCCAGTTGGGGCAGGTTGCGACTCATGCTCTCCGGTTCAACACCTTCCACCAAACTCAGCGTTGACCAGCTGCTTGATCGTTTCGCGAAGGGAACTCCTCGCCAGAGACGTCCGCTGATCAAGCAGATCGAGACCCGTGTCGAGGAGCTGGCTGTTTTTGGACCAGAGCTTCTCTCTGGCTTCGACCCAGCTGGTGATGACTGGGCTGCTGGTTGGATTCTGCAGGTGTTGCAGCGCCATCAGCCCGAGGCTCTTTCCGCTTTGATCAAATCGTCTGGACAAGGTTGGCTCACAACCGTTTCAGGCGTTGGACTGGATTACGGGCCGCTGCAGCGAGAGCTGCTCCACCAGAACTTTGAGGAGGCAGATCGCGTCACCAGTCAGTTCCTGCGGGAATTAGCTGGCGATGCCGCAGTGAAACGGGGCTACGTCTACTTCACGGAAGTGGCGCCCATATCAGGAGTTGATCTCGTCAGTCTCGATCGGCTCTGGACGGTGTATTCCCAAGGCCGCTTTGGCTTCACGGCTCAGTTCCAGCTGTTGTCAGCCCTCGATGGGCGTTACGAACGCCTTTGGCCTCGCATCGGCTGGAAATGCGATGGGGTCTGGACGCGTTATCCGGGTGCCTTCACCTGGTCGATCGAGGCCCCAGAGGGGCACATGCCGTTGATCAATCAGCTGCGTGGTGTTCGCCTGATGGATTCCCTGCTGAATCACCCCGCACTTGTTGCCCGGAGATCCTGACGGGGCTTCCCATCAGCGGTAAGTTCGAAAGATAGACGTCAACCTGCCCCACTGTGCCGTCCAAGAGGTTTCGCTGGGCTGAGTTCACTTTGCCGTCCACCCTGCAGCTGGCCCCTTTGCTGGAGCTTCTCACCGAGCCAGTTGGTTGTGTTCTAACCAGTCAGCGGATCGAGCTGGGGTTGCACGAGGCCTTGGTCAACGCCGTTCGCCATGGGAATGCTGAGAACCCCGCCAAGAAGCTGCGCGTTCGCCGCATCCTTACGCCCAATTGGTTGGTTTGGCAGGTTCAAGATGAGGGCTGCGGTCTTCCCCAGCAGTCCCGCACCACCACACTGCCGCCGGCCCTTGATGCCGCCAGTGGCCGAGGACTGTTCCTGATCCACCAGTGTTTTGACGATGTGCGCTGGAGCCGGAGGGGCAACCGCCTGCAACTGGCCTGCCGCCGGCCTGTCAGTGACGCGGACAGCCGGGATCCTTCAACTCACCTTTAATCCAACCGAGCGCCTGCTGGGTCAGGTTCTCAACGTCGGAGTTGTCTCCTTGACGGAGCAGTTGCACCAACGCCGCCGTCAATAACTCAGCTCCACGTCGCTGTCGGTTGCTTTTCAGCTGGTGCCATTCTCGATCGCTGATGCTGAGCAACTGGTGTAGCTCTTCCGCCTTGGCTGTGGCGGTATCTGGCCATGGTGAGTCGGTTGATGTCATCCCTGGATTTGCAGATCGATCTAGTTTCGGAGCACGTGGGTGCAACGGCTTGGAACAGCGCAAAAGCAAACGTCTCGCTAAAGAACTACGTTGGCTACACCATGCGTCGCGCCTTCTACTGCAAGGCCAATGTCAGGCCCGTGCCAGGGCGGGTGTTGCGGCGCGGCGATGGCTCCAGCGCGGCAAAATTGGTATTAACCTCATCAGCGAGCCGCCCGTGGGCTGGACTCTTCCACCGACTTCAGGCGAGAGCTTCTGGAGAGCACTGCGCTTCGGTGGTGCAGGCTTTGCTCTGGCTTGGGTGCTAGCGCAGCTATGAGTAGAGCAGGCGATCAGGGCAACCCGTTGGGATGGGCTTACCCCACCACCACCAGCGAGTTTGAGGCAGGAGCGTTCTCTTTCGTAGATGAAACCCCTGTGGGTTGATGCATGTCCTGACCACGAAGCCAGGCATTGTGCAGGGCTCGTCTGCGTCGATCTTCAGCAAGAACAAGACGATCGGCTGCTCCCTGGGGACTTTCCCCCGACAAAAGGGCTGTTCGGAGACAGATGCCGAAACCATGGGCTTCCACCTGTACATGGCCTTCCATCAGCACCACCTGAAACGTCCAGCCCTGAAGCCAACGCAACCGGAAGGGATTGGTCATGAAGTTCCCTTCAGAATCAATCACACCCTATGGTTCGAAGGCTTTCTTGCAAGGGAGGCTGTCAGGGAATCCCCTCAGCAGACCCCCGCTCTGGGTTTGCGTGCCGACCAAACCCTCGTCATGAAGTGGGTTTCTGCGGTGATTCCTTCGAACCCTGCTGCTGAGAGGCGTACGTCGATGTCGTCACCGATGTAATCGCGGTAATAAGGCTCATGGAAGACGCGCCGGAAGTTCTCCATCACGGCGGCGAACTTGGCTGAATCGGCCATCTGAGCAGAGTCGGCCAGCACGAAGACACCGCCAGGCTCGAGCACCCGCCAGGCTTCGTTCAGCACGTTCTGGCGTGCCTCTGCCGGCAGTTCGTGCAGCAGAAAGACACTTGTGACGGCTTGAACCGATCCATCCGCCAACGGCAGGGATTCCCCATTGGCACGGATCAGCTGAACCAGCGATGCATCGCTGTCATTCAGCCAGCGGTTGGCTTGGCGCAGGTACGACTCGGAGAGATCGGTTCCGATCAGTTGCGCATGAGGAACGGCGGCTCGGATCTGGTGTAGTGTCCGTCCCGTGCCGGTGGCCACATCGAGAATCTTCAGGGAGCCTGGTGCCCGGTCTGCGAAGTGCTTCAAACCACGTTTCAGCGGAGCCAACACCCGCCGGCGCATGGCATCTGCGGTGCCATTGAACAGGATTTCAACCTGCAGGTCGTAGAGACCGGCGGAATGGTCACTTAGATATCCGTCGGTTTGATGGTGAAAATTCTGGAGGTAGTAATCGGGGTAAAGCGCTGTATCCGTCTCCTCGGGAAGATCACGCACCTTGCGTTCACGACGTCGATCCCAAGTGGAGGGAAGATCTATCCACACCTGTGGATAGCGGCTAACCCAGTCGAGCCAGGGCGCATCGAAAAGCAGCTGCTCGGGATAGATCCCCTGTTCGGCATCCTGCCAATCTTGTTCTTGCAGCTTGTTCATGTCCAGGCGGAGCTGTTCAAGAACTTCGGCGGGTACAGGTTCAGTCTTTGGAACGGCATCGGGTGCCACCAGTTCCATCAGCTTGGTGCTCAGCTCTTTGTGAGCCAAGCCCGCGATGCTTTTGCCTTGCTGAAGCGTTTGGTACGCAAGCTTGCTCAGGGGCGTTGACGCCATCGCGAATCCAGACAACAGATCCATTCCAGCGAATGTGACGAGCAATCGCGGGCTAAGCAGTCCACAAAAAAACCCGCCTCCAGAGAGGCGGGTCGTGGGGTGAACGCACGCTGATCAAGCGTCGTAGTACATGGTGAATGAACAGGGCGCCTTTTTGTTTGCTGAGATTTCCTGCAATGACTGGGTTTCTTGCGACCTGGCTGTTGGGTTTTTGGGGACAATTTTGGGGACGTTTTTTGGGGTCATTTTCTGATGTTTTATCTGCTTTAATTTTTGGCTCTGCTCTCACAAGACAGTTCCAAAAAAGTGCGACGCCTAAAATCGAAAATTCCCGCAATCTTGTTTTGCCGGGTTGCACGAAGGACCGCAATCCTTCAGAATTGCTTCATAAACTAGTAAAGCTCAATTAGTGCAATTATTTTCAGTAGATTTGCCTGTTGTTTTGCAATCCGTGGCAGAATTTGGGCTCGCAACTAAAACAGCTACGTAAAAAGTACGGTACGTTGAATTTAGTTGCTAAATCATTAGGTTTATGAGTGATCCTAGTTGCTTGAAAGACGCCCGTTTAGAGATTTGCTGTTCCAAGCAATTCCTCTCGGAACTTCGTCAGGTTGCTCGCCAGCGTGAACAGAGTGTTAGTGGACTGGTTCGTCAGATCGCAATTCAGCACCTGCCCCTTCAGCTCAACAAATAAAAAGCACAGCTGGACCAACAGCTGCGCTAATAAATTTACCTGAATCAAAAATGTTTGAAGCTAGTCAGCAGGCGGATTGTCCTGTTCAATTTTATCCTAACGAGACGGCTGAAGTCTGTAGTGCCAACTGTTTTGACGATTTAAGTGCCTGTCCAGAAGAGTGGCGCTATGTCCCAGTCAAGTGCAACAAAGTTCCGTGGAACTACGAAACAAACCGTGCACTCGAATGGGATGCACACAAGGAATTCAAGGGTTATACGGCAAAGCAGATTCAACAGATACAGCCAAAAGCTGTTGGATTGATCCTCGGTGAAAGATCTATAGGGGTTGGTGCGATTGACTTTGACGGTCCAGGTTCAGAAGAGGAATTCCAGCGGCAGTTTGGGCGACCTTCCTCTGATTTGCCTCACTCCGTCGCTTGGACAAGTGGCAAGGCGGACAGGCGTCAGGTTGCTTTTTCAGTTCCATCTGTGTGGCGGGACAAGCTCAGACACAGGAAGTGGAAGCAAGGCGGATCCGTTGTTCTAGAGGCCCGCTTACCCGCTCAAGGATCAAACCTGCAGAGCGTCATTGCTGGGCAGCATCCAGAAACAGATGGATACCGCTGGGTAAAGGGCTGCTCACCAAAAGAAGTAGCCGTTGCAGAAGCTCCTGACTGGCTGTTGGAACGTCTCTTGGAGGCTGACTCTTATCTCCCGAAGACCTTCCACAAGCTTCAGAAAGATCTTTCAGATGCAGAGCAGGAGCACAACAAAGACAAGGCCCTGGAGGCTTTGAGGTGTCTTCCTGCTGCTGACTTTGAGGACTACGAAAGCTGGCTCAAGATTGGGATGGCGCTGCACAGCGTCGATGAAGGTCTGCTCAATGACTGGGTCGAGTGGAGCAGCTCCATGAGCAACTTCGATGAAGGGGAATGTCTCCAGAAGTGGGACAGCTTCAGCGAGAAGTCGCCGGGCGAAGGCGTCGGCATTGGAACGCTGATTAAAGAGGCCAAGAACCATGGCTACAAAGAACCAGTCAGGGCAATAGCTCCACCAGAACGGGCTGGACTGCCTGGGTTGATCGAGACGGTTGGTTCCTTTATCCAGGAGCTGGATGAGAACGGTGAACAGAGACCAGCTCCACGGATGAATGCTGGTGCCGTCATGACTCTGCTGGAGAAGCGCTTAGGAAGCCATCTCAAGTTGAACGATTTGGCGCGTGTTTATGAATTCGATGGCGTTGCGCTTCCAGAAGATGAAACGATGGTTTCTTATGCAGACATGCAGCAGCAAGGTTGGAACATTGAACAAAAGGCGTGGCTCGATGGTTTGCTGAGAGAGTGCTCAGAAGCACCGCTATGACCCCGTACTCGATTATTTGAAATATCTAGAAAAGGCGGATGATGTAGAGCCTCTCGATATAAACAAAATTGCGACTAATTACCTGGATACTGACTCTGATCTGAGTGATCAGATGATGAAGGTAGCATTGCTGGGTGCAGTTGCAAGGCGGTTTGAGCCTGGGTGTCAGTTTGACAGTGTTGTGGTTCTCAAGGGCGATCAAGGTATTCGAAAATCTACATTCTGGAAAACATTGTGCAGCCCTTTGTGGTTCTGTGACTCAACTCCAAAGGACAGCAAAGAGATGATCATGAATATGCACAGCTGCTGGATCTTTGAACTTGCAGAGCTAGAAAATGTCACCAGCAAAAAAGGTGTGGGCGAATTGAAAGCCCTGATTACTACTGCGTCGGACATGATCAAGAAACCCTATGGACGAAACATTGAGCGTGACGATCGTCGCAGCATTATGGTTTCGAGCGTCAATGGAGATGACTTTCTACGCGATCCAAGCGGCAACAGACGCTTCCAAGTTATCTCTCTTCCTCAGAAGGCCCAGAGAAAAGAATTCATTCCTGTTGAGCTCGTAGCGAGAGACAGAGATCGCATCTGGAAGGCTGCGATTGATGCCTACCTTGCTGGTGAAAAGCCCATGCTGTCGTTAGAGCATCAGGAGCTATCCAACCAACAGAACAAAGGCTATTTACCTGAAGATTTGTGGAGTAGAAAGCTCGATAAATGGTTGTCAGGAAAGAGTGATTATGGCCAGGACAAGGAACCAAATGAATTTTTCACTACCCTGGATGCATTGAAAGGAATTGGATTTCTTGGCTTTGAAGAAAAGTTAGGGCGAAGGGAGGAGATGCGAATGGCCGCTTTGTTGCAAACCAAGGGGTTCCTCAAAGATGAACAGCAGAAGACAATCAATGGCATTTGTGGTTATTACTGGCACAAAGTGGACTGAATGGCGCTCTTAACCTCCTGCTCAACCTTCATCTCAACCTGCGTGACTGTTAAAGGTTAAGATGCCTTCCACTCACAGTCGGACCCGCTTGATGCCTTTTTAGGTGAGGTTGATGTGAGGTTGAGACACTAGGTTGAGATGCCCTTGATCCATTGGTGTGACAGATTTTTAGCCCGTCCTTCTTAACCTGATCAACCTTTTTAAGAAAAAGAAGCTAGAGAGAGAAAGGAGGGAAAAAGCCTCGATTGGGGCGTCGAATCAGCATCTCTGGCGTAAAAATGTCCACACCCGAAAAATGGTTGAGGTTGAGACATTTGATCGCTTGGTTCAAATAACTGGGAGCGCACCCACCCTCCAGTGCGATTATACGAATCTGAGCAAGGCTGTGACAGTTGAGGATTGATACACTCTGACTTTCGGTCAAAAACCCCGCCATTGCTGTCGGGGTGAATGTTTTGTCGATAGATGGATAGCGACTCATTTTCCACCAACTTGGTGTGATTACGGGCTATCTCTAATGGCAGAAGAAGCTCCTCTACTCAATATCAATATCCGCCAATTCGCAGAACCATCTCAAGAGCACTCAAGCCAAAGATGAAGGTGCCGCCTAGCAGCGCAAGTTCCTTCTTGGATGAAGCCATTGGAAGCAGGGCAGAGCCCATGATGAGCGACGCGAAGAATATTAAGGGATTCTGTAATTCCAAATAAGTGTCTAACGGCACAGAAGCCAGTCTCTCACTGAATGTAACGGAAACTTCATGTACTTGAGTTCAAGTACCTACAGATATCGATACACTTTTCATATAACTTTAATTCTCTGGTGAGAGTAAAACCAGGAGTGTTATCGCTCGATACACCACAAGTAGGTCCCGAATTCCTGGGTGTTCCTTTTGGCATCGAAAGGCTGGATAGGAATAGAGCAATGCGGGTGTCTTGAGGCATAGGCCAGGCGTGACTGCCTTGGGTATTCCCCGCTGTTGCGCTGGTGATGCATTGGCAACGCAAGACAGGCGTTTTGGCCTGTTGTATGCCATGTCTCGTTATCGCCCAAAGCCAGACGAACACTCGGAGAAACCAGGTACATAGCAGCGAACTTCTCGTTTCGCGTGTTCGGTCCCTTGGCGGTTTTCACCGTCACGGCCAGGTCTGTTGGCTGGCGATGGTTGTTTCGTCTTCAATTCAGCCTTAAATGTCTACCGAAGTTCGTAACTGGGCCATCGTCGCCAAGGCAATGGAAGCAGCTGGTGCCACATCAAGTCAGATGTATGTCCGCGCCAAAGCATTGGCACAAGGCAAGCTCGACCCCATGCCCACCAGCGCCCCTGAAGCTCCATACAGCATTTCTGCAGCCTGAGTCATCACCGACTGATCAGCAGCCTTGCCATATCAGCAGGGCTGTAACTCCTTTACTTATCTCTAATGACCAATCATCACTTGTCAGTTGAGCAAAGGTTTCATTTGGAAGCAGCCTTCAGAGAGATCGATGGCTGCGAGGACATTGAAAAGCTCCGTGCTCTTACGAAGCAGATCATTACTGCACAGGAGAATGAAAAGGCATTTGCTCGCGAAGCGATGCAGCAGATCCGCAAGGAGATGGAAGCATCTGCCCAGCAGCGGTTCGGATTCAACTGGGGCCAGAAGTAAAAGCTTGGATTCGCTTGATCAAGTCAGTGACTTTCGCCAGCTTCCTTGGTGGTCCATATAAAAAACCCCGCCATTGCTGACGGGGTGAGTGTTTTGTCGGTAGATGGATAGCGACAATCACAACGCCCCCTGCTTTCCCCTTGCGGGTCTTGTATAGCTTTCAGCCTTAAGGCATCAGGCTTCCCGACGTTGCATCAATCAACCGACTGAAGACGAACACGCTCTTTGGTGGCCATGTCTGGATTAAATTCAGCCCACTGCTTCATTGCAGGATTGGCATCCAGATAAGTGTTGTAGCTGCAGTAAACGGCACGGTTTCAAATACTCAATCAGGCCTGAAATTCCAGTCGATTGGTTGAAATAGCTGGGCCAGCTCTGGCGCTCCAGTGTGGTTTCAGGGACCAGGAGAGGGGTGTGATAGTTGAGGATTGGCATACTTGCTGCCTGTTTTGGCGCTTGTCTGGCCGCCCGGGCACATCTGGGACATGATCAAGGGTCTTTGATAGTTGCCCCGCCTCAGCTTATTGTCTGGGACAAGTTCAACCCTTTTGATTGTGGCTGAACAGTTCGTGACCTACTTCCGTGTTTCGACTGAGGAGCAGGGCGACAGCGGACTGGGCATCGAGGCACAGCAGGAGAAGGTCCGTTCCTTGGTGGAGTCGAGAGGCGGTGAGGTCATCGATGAGTTCACTGAGATTGAAAGCGGCCGCAAAAGCCAACGACCTGTTCTTGCTCAGGCGCTCGAGGCTGCACGCGAAGCGAAGGCGGTTTTGGTGGTCGCCAAGTTGGATCGCCTCGCCAGAGATGCAGAGCTGGTCAATCGCCTGTCGAAGGAAGTCGCCAGCAACGGCTTTCTCGGTCTTTCATTTGCTGATTTGCCTGACGTAGACGCAACCAACGCTGCTGGTCGGATGATCCTTGGAGTGATGGCGCAAGTGGCCCAGTTCGAAGCAGAGCGGATCGGCGAGAGAACCCGAGAAGCATTGGCCGCTGCCAAAGCCAGAGGCGTGAAGCTAGGAGGCCGCAGAGAGGAAGCTGTCAAAGCAGCTCAAGCCCGGAAAGGGGAGGCGCTGGAAAGAGCTGAGGCGCTGCGTGGATTGATTGCACCGTTCGTCGAGGCAGGTCAATCACAGCGAGCGATTGCAGCTGCTCTGAATGACGCCGGACACCGGACTGAGCGTGGCTCGCTCTGGAATCACAAGACGATTGGACGTGTGATTTACAGGCTCTGCTTATGAAGGGGTAGTGGGGAAGGGCGCCTTCCAGCGATTGATCGATCAACCAACAGCAGAGTTACCCAATTTTTGAAATATCAGTTTTCAAAGATCTCAGGTGTTGCAGCGCCTAAAACGCTGACTATGGCCTCGACGATTGGCCCAGATCTGCTTCGCGTCAGGAGTGGTTTCGCATCACGCGTGAACTGGTCGCCAGCACCATTGCCGAGATGGATCTGGACCTTGCCGCCTTGGCTGAAGTCGAGGAGGCGTTCATCGGAGCTGGCCTGCTGCGATGCCCTCAAAGCCTCTCGAAGCATTGAAATTTGCGCCAGCCCTTACGGAAGCCGACGTCTTCTACCTCAGTCCATTTCTCTCCTGCATCGACGCACCCCTGCATCGTCGGCATGGAAAACGTCACCTTGTTGATTACGTCAGAGTTCATCGCACCCGAGGCGTAGACGCCATTAACGCCAGAGATCAGCACCAGCTGTGCCTGATCTTCTGTTTGGGCCTGAACCGGAACGGTGGCAAGCGTAAGTACGGCCACAGCAACCAAAGCCGTCTTCATCACCAATCAGTCGTTGCAACCCAGGGTTAGCCATGACCCGCAAGAGAATCACTGCCAGCCAGAAGAAACAACGCCATGAATGGGCCGTTGCTCAGATCGACAAGGGTGTCGGCTTCTCGGAATTAACTTCCCTTACTTCCGAAACATGGGGGGTCACCCGCCGACAGGCCCGTACTGTCGTGAAGGAAGCCAATAAAGAGTGGCTGGACGCTTTCAACGACGAAGACATCAACCAACGTGATCTGTTGTTCCAGTGCCTCGGACGCCTTGAGCGCACAGCGCGCAAGGCGGAAGAGAGCGGCAACTTTGCCTGTGTGATCGGTGCGGTTCAGCTGATGAATCGAATGATGGCTTTGGGTGCTGATCAGGCTGGGTTCCGCGGTCATCGAACCAACGGGCACTGCTACCGGCGCTGACCGTCGCAAGTGGAATTGCGATGGGAGGTTCCCACAATCGTTACGGCGATTGTCTTTGGTATTGAGTCAGGTGGGTTGCGCATTTCTTGTAGGGAACTCATCTGAGTGATTCACAAGCTTCTCCATCGCCGTCACCATCGAGATAGCGGTGGCCTCTAGCCAAGAGTTGTTGAGCGCGACTCCAAGAGCCAATGTCCTTGCAGCGGTATTTACGGGTGCTGCCTGAGCTTGATGAACTTCTCCGTCTCCCCCGCCGGTAGTCCCAGGGCCGTGTGATGCCTGATGGCCCAACGGACCAGACGCCGATGCCCTGACGCTTTGCCTCAGCCTCAAGCTGGAGATATCTCTGTGCATCGCACTGACGGAGATACCGCCGATAGGCAAATGCTTGGCCTCCTTCAACCATCAGCTGATTCACATTTCCCCGATGGTTGAGCAATTCCGCCACGGTCCTGCCGTAGCGGTCCGTGGTTTGCACCCTCAACGTCACTTCTGAACCAACCGGCGTTAGCTGCTTCAGCAATGCCGTAGATCTGGCTTCCCAAGGTCGCTGGGATGATTCCGGTGCATCAATGCAGGCGAGGCGAACAGTGATTCGTTTGCTGCCTTCAGATACGCGAATTGTGTCCCCGTCCCCCACAGAAACCACTGTTGCTGCGTTGACGGTTGTCGTGAAGCAAAGCGCGAGCAGAAATGCAGCGGCTGCTTTCATCGCATCCTTTCCCCGTTCTTACCGCAGAGGCTTTCGCAGGGGACACCATCCTTGTCGCGATCAAGCTTCGAGTTCCCCGACCGATAAGACCTGACGGCTTCCTCGCAGGAGTTGAAGGACTTGCAGGTCTGGGCGTTAGCAACAGGTGCAATCAGCACAGTTGCGGCCAGAAGGATCGCGAAGCGCATCAGCTGGGTAGTCGCCTTATCCACTGTTTAGTCACCATGAAACCCAAAAGCACCTGAGCGGCCTGGAAAAGGGGGGCTTTCAGAGCAGTCACCCTTAACTAGTGACCAGCGACACCCGAATTGCCTTTTTTTGATGCGGGAACTCGGTGCTGTTCTTCACGCCACAGTGACCTATGCCAGGATTCCAATAGCTTTTGGCACAATTGTTGGCTAAATGCATTTCGATAAAGCATCGAATCATTGCTAGCCGCTACGCCAAGCCTGATAGAACAAATATACGCCTAATCAAATTACGAGATAAAAACTCTGGTTTTACTATATTGGAGCTTATTTTTGTAGTTGCTGTATTGGGGATATTGGCATCTTTGGCGATCCCTCGTTTTAGGTGCATTGTCCCGCTGTCGAGAGCAACAGCCGCACATTATTTGCTGAGGCAAGTCATGAGTGAATGCCAAATTCGAAAAGTGGCAGGGCAAAATTATCGATTTACAGGTGACAATTTAGATGGCTACCAGATCGATTCTGGAGTGCCAAATGATTGCAAGGGAGATCCTGTTACTGGATTAATAAGTGCCGTTCCAGTCAGTACAAATGAGTATCCAAGATTTGATTTAAGCAATTCAAGTGGTTCTTTTACGTGCACCTTCAAGGGTACGACCTATCAAAAACCGAAGCAATGCCTGGACATGATTTGCGGCAATGCTTCTGCCACCAGTTCTTCACAATCTAATACATCTACCGCCACTCCCTCGCCACCTAATACATCTTCTTTATTCCCGAATGACTCCGGCTTTGCTTGCAGGACTGTTGATAGTAATCAAATGAGTTTTGGGTATGGTTATGTTTATCTAGATGGCAGAGATAGCGTTGAGCTAGAAATACAACCGGTTACAATTGCGGCCGGTCAAGAGACCTGGGATATCAGTGGAGTGAAGACAACGATTGAGCGCGAGCCCTGTTATGCAACGAATGACAGGTGCAGCGACAGTCAGTGGCTTGTTGATTTTGCCAATGCTGTAGTAGACACTGTAAACAGCTCTGATTCCAATTACAGTGCCGAATTGGATCCAAGTGGCAATGGTCAAATTATTTTCTACTCTCCAACAGGTGAAGTAGATAATTCCATCTCAATGGAGGTCAGCAGGCAGGTAATCAATTCTCCCTGGAACTCTGCAGCCAATGGGACAAATCCTTGGGCTTATCCAAGCCTGGGTGGAGATGTGATGACAGACAGAACATATTATGGCAATCGAACATTTAATTCAGGTCAGTCTTCGGTTAATGCGACTTCGACAACTATCTGCGATGGAAAGGGATAGGTTGAGCTGACTTTTTGGCATTTAATGCTCTTAAGGAGCTGCATTTTTACCGCGGAGTCAACGGGTCCTTCTCGCCGCAATGTGGGCCACCACAAGGCATCGTGCCTGAGTTGAAACAAATTTGTAGGGAAGTTTGTTGGCTTAAAGCTATGTAAAAACTCTCGTAACCTTGACACAATCGCGATACCAGCTACTGCAAGAGGATGTAGTATCAAATCACTAATAAACGTCTCCCAGAATTGTCGACCATGTCTAACATCAAATTTATCTGTAACAACGCGATAATTGCCCTCGATATTGTTCTCTCCGGTAGCTGCTATAGCGCAGACAGTTGATGGAGTCCTCAATAATGACGGTATTTCTAATAACGAAGCGCATCAGAAATGTCTCGCCGCTGTCGACTATGAAGGATGCATAAGAGTACAGCGCGGATTGGTAAAAAACTGTGATTGCTGATAGCCCCTATGGATATGATCCTGATTCCATAAGACAAGTCATTCTTCGAGGAAGGGTTGGAAGATATCTCAGATTCACTGGACGTACTACTGGTTTATATGGGGGTAAGATTCTGCCTCCGATAGGTGATGTCATGCAGAGAGAATTTGTTTATACGGTCGATTGCGAGGACAAAACCTTTGATCGTAAAGGCGAAAAACGTGAGCCAATGATTATTAAGGGTGTCGGCTGGAAACCTCTTACCGATGATCCCTCGGCTAAGGAGGTGTACTCGAAATACTGCCCACATATCGATAAAATCAAACTCTTAGATTCAAATTAAAAATTTTAAAATTAATTGTTCAGGAGAAAAGACTGCATCAACGACACAAGTTCACGGCGCTCAGAATTCGGTCATGCAGTGCCCAACGGTGAAGAGCCGCATCAGCTTGAAGCCCTGTGATCACAAGTGTGCCGAATCCAAACAGCCTGGGCATGTTGGAGATGCGCCAGCGGGGTGATGGCTACGGCACTATTGCCGCAGCTATGGGGATGAACGCCTCAACGGTTCGCCGGATCATCAACGCAGCTGCGGGGTGAAGGGAGGTTCAAATAGGCGGCGTGCTCATCAATCGCATTCTGCATTGAGGTAGATCGTCTGATGTGTACTGGTTCAACGGCGTGTGGCCTGTCTTGCCTGTCAGCATTTCAACGATGCGGTTTGAATAACCCGCATTCACCAGGTGGTTGATGAGTGTCTCTCGCCAGGAGTGTGTTCCCTGAAACGCAGGGATTTTGTCTCGCATCCGACGAGCCAGCCGATCTCCCCAGAGCTGCTTGTCGTTTCTTGGCTCCTCCTGAGGAAAGGCAGGATCTGTATTGGTTGGATCGGCGTGCTTCTTCCAGATCTTGAGCGCCGCATCAGGCAGCGGAATAACTCGTTCTGACTGGGCTGTTTTAATTCCGCCTCGATCGCCCATCACTGAGAAGCCTCGGCCGCTCCACGGCCTGATTTCAATGCAGTGGTAGTGCTTTCCATTGATGGAACGCTTCGTGAAATCACACTTACGCAATCCTGCAACCTCCTGAATTCGCGTTCCTGTCACCGCTTGAATGAAGAAAACATCGAAGGCTGGGTCTTGTTTCCCCTTGCTGTCGGCCTTCATTCGTCTATAGATCTCAGCCACCTTCTCGGGCGAGAGGATTTTGTTGGCATCAGGGGTCTTCCTCGCGTCCAGGCGCACCTGCATTGACGTTCGCCTGTTCTTTGGAAGGCTCGTCCAAGGGTTGGCGTCAATCAACTGTTGTCGTTCGGCAGACGCCCAAACCGAGCTCAAATACCGGATTTCCTTGCTTGCAGTGCTGTGCTTCAGGCCGTTTTCTTCGCCAAATAGGAAGCTTCTGTAAGCAATTGCCAGCTCAACGTCCAAACCTGTTGGAAGGCTGAGCTGATGCTTGTGGCTCATCCATCGCTTCAGCCGCTCAAGGGCACGGCCGATCTCCTTCATCGAGCCATCTGCCATTCCCTCGCTCCCCT
This sequence comes from Synechococcus sp. AG-670-B23, assembly GCA_003209165.1. Classification (GTDB taxonomy): domain Bacteria; phylum Cyanobacteriota; class Cyanobacteriia; order PCC-6307; family Cyanobiaceae; genus Parasynechococcus. The sequence continues at coordinate 26,930 of QCSL01000008.1, forward strand.
TCGCCTCCATCAAGCTCTGCCAGCTAAATCCCTTGCCTTCTGCCTTGGGTGATGGTGGAACTAGCAGACCCTCTGCTTTTTCCCTTTGTGCCGTTCCGGCGTGCTCGCTTGCAAGCGTTGAGAAGCGGGAAAGAATCTGCAGCAAGTCATCTCGTGACGGTCTGAAACCTTCTTGCCAGCACAGCTTCTGGAGCTTGTCAGCCTCTTCAGTTATTTCTGTGCCTCTGATTAGTGGATATTTCGCCGGCCCGCTTTGGTCTCCTTCCTCGTCTTCCCCCCAGCTGTTCCACCAGGCGAAAGCTTCTGCCCAGTTTGTTGTGCCGTGCAAGTTGCTCATAACAGCAGCTTTTGCGAGCTCTTCCATCCGGTCCACGTTCAGAGCTTGCAGGTTCAGGCCTCGCTGCTTCCCTTCGATCCATTTCTCTGCAAGCGTTGAAGCAATGCCTTCAAGATCGCTCCCTGAGTAGCTGATGGTTTCACCTTTCAGGCTCAGCAGCATCTCCTGAATTTCTGCGTTCCGGCGATGGCAGTAGGCCTCAGCAGCCTTCTGAGCCGTTATCAGCTGACCGGTGGGGGATTTGATCCACTCATCGAGGTAGATGGGCTTGATGCGCCCTGGATACTTCTTGGCCTGAGCGGCCAGGTTCTTGACGAAGAAGAAGCCTTCTCTGCCCTCACGTCGGTAAAGACCTAGCCCTCGTGGTGCGGATGAGACCCTTTTCGCCCTATCTCGGCCCACAAAAAAGTCCCCGTTTTGGGGACCATTTTGGGGACAATTCCAATCGTTTGTCCAGTCTTGGGTTTATGACTGGACTAATTGATCAGGCGTCGTAGTACATGGTGAATTCGTGGGGGTGAGGACGCTGGCGCAACTGCTGAACCTCTTCGTATTTGAGGTCAATCCAGTTGTCGATGAAGTCGTCACTGAAAACGCCGCCAGCGGTGAGGAAGCCGCGATCAGTGTTCAAAGCCTCCAGGGCACCGTTGAGAGATGCAGGAACCGTGGCGATCTTCGAAAGCTCTTCAGACGGAAGTTCGAACAAGTCGCGATCTTCGCCGTCGCCAGGATCAATTTGGTTCTTGATGCCATCGAGGCCAGCCATCATCATCGCGCTGAAGGCCAGATAAGGGTTGGCCAGCGCATCACCCGAGCGGAATTCAAGTCGCTTGGCCTTCGGGCTTGGACCGGTGAGCGGGATTCGCACGGCGGCAGAGCGGTTGCCCTCGGAGTAGACGAGGTTCACCGGTGCTTCGAAACCGGGAACCAGACGCTTGTAGCTGTTGGTGGTGGGGTTGGTGAAGGCCAGGAAGGCCGGAGCGTGCTTAAGAATGCCGCCGATGTACCAGCGGGCGGTCTGCGACAGGTTCGCGTAGGTGCCTTCGCCAAAGAATAGCGGCTGTCCTCCCTTCCAGAGGCTCTGGTGCACGTGCATGCCGGTGCCGTTGTCGTTGAAGACTGGCTTGGGCATGAAGGTGGCTGTCTTGCCGTACTTCTTCGCCACGTTCCGCACAACGTACTTGTAAGTCATGACGTTGTCGGCTGCCTGGATCAGCTCAGCAAATTTCATGCCGAGCTCGTGCTGACCTGCGCCGGCCACCTCGTGGTGATGCTTCTCGGTGGGGATGCCCAGCTGACCCATCAGCAGGAGCATCTCGGAGCGGATGTCCTGAGCGGTGTCGTTCGGAGCTACAGGGAAGTAGCCCTCTTTAACCTGAATTTTGTAAGCGAGGTTGCCTCCTTCCTCAATGCGTCCGGTGTTCCAGCCAGCTTCGATGGTATCGACGTTATAAAAGGATCCACCTTCGGCCGAGTTGTACCGAACGTCGTCGAAGAGGAAAAACTCAGGCTCAGGTCCGAAAAAGGCCATGTCGGCCAGACCGGTGTTTGCCAGGTGATTCAGAGCCCGCTGGGCCAGGGCGCGGGGGCAGCGCTCGTAGGGCTGACCGGTGCGCGGCTCCTGAATTGAGCAAATCATGCTAAGGGTTTTGTGCCGGTAGAAGGGATCCACCCAAGCGGTGTTGGCATCCGGCACCATGGCCATGTCGGAGGCCTGGATTCCCTTCCAACCACGGATGGATGAGCCGTCAAAGGCGAGACCCTCTGTGAAGGACTCTTCCTCCAGCAAATCGGTGCAAACCGTCAGGTGCTGCCATTTGCCGTGTAGGTCTGTGAATTTTAGGTCGATCAGTTCGATGCCTTCGTCCTTGATCTGGCGCAGGACGTCCTGGGGGGATTTCGACATAAGAGGGACTGCTCGACTGAATTGTGCTGTGATGTGACCGTATATAGCCACAAGACACCATTTTGTATCAAGAGGTACGTTCCTTCTGCTAGGCGGCGACTGCGTAACCGTTTCTGTCAACTTGGCTGAAATGCAGGCCTGCCAAAGGATTTGCCCGCCTCAACGGTGTTAGCTTCCGCTGGGGATCCTCTGGAGATTCAGGGACATGCGCGATGCAATCAGCGGTCTGATCGGTCGCTACGACCAACTGGGTAGTTATTTTGATCGTCCAGCGATCGACAGCATCAATGCGTATCTGGATGAATCCACGATGCGGATTCAGGCCGTTGAGCTGATCAACGGTTCTGCTGCCGAAATTGTGCGTGAGGCCAGCCAGCGCCTGTTCCGCGATGAACCCGATCTGTTGCTGCCCGGCGGCAACGCTTACACCACCCGCCGGCTCGCTGCCTGCCTGCGGGACATGGATTATTTTCTACGTTATGCCAGCTACGCCCTGGTGGCAGGTGATAGCACGATCCTCAACGAGCGTGTGCTGAACGGTCTCGACGACACTTACAAGAGTCTCGGCGTTCCCACAGGCCCAACGGTTCGCAGCATTGTTCTGTTGGGGGAAGTCGTTTCCGAGATGCTTCTGGCAAATGGCGCTGCCTCCAATCAGCTCGCCACCGTCCTTCAGCCATTCGACCACCTCGCCAAAGGCCTCGGCGAAACCAATGTGCGCCAGCGCTGACCCGTAATGTTCAGCACAAAATTCGAACTGATTGCAATCGAGCTCCTCTAAATCCGTTTGGAGAAGCTTGATGACTGCGTAGGCTCATCACCACGAACCAATGATCAGAGCTTTGGCGACGACGAACTCACTTCTCTCTGTTGACAATCGTCACCGCAAAGCCTTTGCACCGATCGGCACCCCCGACCGCCTCCTGCTTGGACCTGGCCCGTCAAACGCCCATCCAAAGGTTCTGAAGGCTCTGTCGAGAACGCCGATTGGTCACCTTGATCCGCTGTATGTGGAGTTGATGGGTGAGGTGCAGGAACTGCTGCGTTACGCCTGGCAGACCGACAACCGCCTCACGCTTCCGATGAGCGGCACTGGCAGTGCCGCCATGGAGGCAACCCTGGCCAATACGGTGGAGCATGGAGACACCGTATTGGTGGCGGTGAAGGGATATTTCGGCCTGCGGTTGGCGGACATGGCCGGTCGCTATCACGCTGAGGTCAAAACTATTGAGAAGCCTTGGGGTGAGTGGTTCTCCCTTGAGGAGCTGGAAGCGGCCCTGATCGAACACAAGCCCGCCATCCTGGCGATGGTGCATGCCGAAACCTCGACGGGTGTTTGCCAGCCCATGGAGGGCGTTGGCGACCTCTGCCGGAAGCACGATTGCCTTCTGTTGCTCGACACCGTCACGTCCCTGGGGGGGGTGCCGCTGTACATCGATAACTGGAAGGTTGATCTCGCCTACAGCTGCAGTCAGAAGGGCCTGAGCTGCCCTCCCGGACTCGGACCCTTCACGATGGGACCTCGGGCCGAGGCCAAGATGAAGGCGCGTCAGGGAAAGGTTCCCAACTGGTATTTGGATGTCTCCCTGTTGAACCAGTACTGGGGCAGCGACCGCGTCTATCACCACACTGCGCCGGTCAACATGAACTTCGGCATGCGTGAGGCCCTGCGTCTACTTGCTGAGGAAGGTCTCGACCAGGCCTGGGCCCGCCATCGCCGCAACGCAGAGATGCTTTGGAGCGGTCTTGAAAGCCTAGGTCTGTCGATGCATGTGCCAGCTGATCGCCGACTGCCAACCCTCACCACGGTTCGTATCCCTGAAGGTGTGGATGGCAAGGCCTTCAGCCAGCACCTGCTCAACAACCATGGCATTGAGGTTGGTGGCGGACTTGGCACCCTTGTTGGAAAAATTTGGCGCATCGGTTTGATGGGTTACAACTCAACCCCTGAAAACGTGAACCGTCTGCTCAACCTGTTTGAGACTGAGCTACCTCGCTTCAGCGATTCGCCCGCCGCCGCTGCTTGAACCAGCGTTCCAGCTTCTCCCTGGACTCGGTTTCCCTTATGCCATGAATCACCTTCATGTGGTGGTGAGCACTGGCATGGGTGGAGAGATCAAGGCTTCCCCCTAGGCCACCTCGTTTGGGATCCGTTGCCGCAAAAACCACTTTTCCCATGCGGGCTTGCACTAACGCCCCTGCACACATGGGGCAGGGTTCGAGGGTGACGATCAGGGTGCAGTCGTTGAATCTCCAGTCGTTTTGAACGATCGACGCCTGTCGCAAGGCCACCAGTTCGGCATGTCCGAGAGGATCCCTTTGGTTTTGGCGGCGGTTGCGTCCATGGCCGATAGCTCGTCCCTGTCCATCGAGGATTACTGCGGCCACTGGAACCTCTCCTTCAACTCCAGCCTCTTCCGCCCGCTGGAGCAGAACGTCCATCCAGCGAGTGAACTCATCCCGCTGATCCACCTTTGTTTCACGCTGTCTTTTGAGCACCTTCCCACGAGACGCGAAGATCACTGCAGTTCACGGGTCTCCGTTGCAAGCCTGTTCCGAGTCTCAGCACCCACCGGATCGGCTTGCTCCGTTCGCCATCCCCTCGACCGAAGACCCGGTGCTGAGGGACTTTCTGCACCGCAGTTCAGATCTGCTCTGCCGTTGGATCGGATCCGCTGATCGATCAAGCCCGGTGCCAGTCATGCGCCCCTTGCCTGATGTAGCCCCTGGTGCTGAGGGGGCCAGCGTGGAATCTCTTCTCAGTGACCTTCAGCAGGTGATCGACGGGGCGTATCAGCCGTCCCATCCCGGTGCCCTCGCCCATCTCGATCCGCCTCCTTTGACAGCGTCCATTGCGGCGGAATTGGTTTGTGCGGGTCTCAATAACAACCTGCTGGCTGAGGAGCTCTCGCCTGGTCTGACCGGCCTTGAACACGATCTCTGCCGCTGGTTCTGCCACAGGATTGGCTTGCCCCGGGGTTCTGGAGGTGTTCTGGCTAGCGGTGGAACTCTTAGCAATCTCATGGCCCTGGTTGCGGCACGTGCGGCCTTGGGGGCCACGCATCGGGATCCTGTGCTGCTGTGCAGCCAAGACGCCCACGTTTCGATCAACAAGGCAGCCAAGGTGATGGGGCTTGCGGATGATGCTCTCCAGATGCTTCCCGTGGCCACAGACGGTGGCCTGTGCCTCGAGGCTTTGGCAGACCGTTTGAGATCCCTGCAAGCCGAGGGTCGCCCGTGTCTGGCGGTGGTGGCCACGGCCGGAACTACGGTGCGCGGTGCCATCGATCCCCTGTCGGATTTGGCAAACCTCTGCCGTGATGCAGAGGTTTGGTTGCATATTGATGCCGCCATAGGCGGTGTTTTCGCCTTGAGTTCAAGCCATGCATCCCTGATGCGCGGCATGGAACAGGCGGATTCGATCACGCTGAATCCCCAGAAATTGCTGGGCATCACCAAGGCTTCGTCACTGCTGTTGTTGCGGGATCGAATCCATCTCCGTCAGGCCTTTTCAACGGGATTGCCCTACATGGAGGCGCCCAGGGGAATGGACCATGGCGGGGAGATTGGCCTGCAGGGCACTCGGCCTGCGGAAATCCTCAAGCTCTGGCTTGGGCTGCGTCAGTTGGGTGAGGCGGGCATCGAAGCGACACTCAGTGGAGCTTTGCAACGGCGAGCTGCCTTTGCAGCTCTGTTGGATCCAGGGAAGTTCACGCTGTTGTCGGGTGACCTCCACCTGTTGGCGTTTCACGACAACAAAGAGAGCATTGATGCAGCTGGCCGTTGGAGTGAAGACACCCGACAGATGCTTCTCTCCAATGGCTACATGCTTTCGAGACCCTTTTACGGGGATCGTTTCTGTCTCAAGGCGGTCTTTGGTAACCCCCACACCACGGCGCAGCATCTCCGCGAGCTGTCTGCTCGACTGAACGAATCGCTGGCTCCAGCCTGATCGTCCACAATCGCCATCGTTTGAGAAGCTCCCATGCCGGAACAGCAGAAGGGTTCACGCTGGGTTGCCATCGTCACGGGGGCGATCTCGGTGGCGATTGGCGTGCTTTATCTGCTGTTGATCACCTTTCTGGATGCCCGGGGGCCGATGCTCCCCCCTCCTGCCGAGGCTCTGGCCGGGGGGGAAGCCGCCCCGCCGCAGACTTCTGAAGCGGTTCAACCACTTGCCGCATGGCACTGGCCAGAAAGCGCTGCAAAGAGATTTCCCGGCGGTTGAGTTCAAAGGCCTGTTGGACGACGCTCTGCATTCCGCCGTCGCCCCAGTCCTGGTCCTGCTCGAAATAGCGCATGAAGCTGGTTCCGGCGATTCGGGTGAGCCATGCGGTCACCACCCCCTGGAGCACCTGACCCAGGACCAAGGTGGGCAAGCTCAAGCTCAGGCTGGTCCCGAGCAAGCTCATAGCACCTTTGACAATTCCCAACTTGCCCAGGGTCTGTCCAAGGGACAGGGCAAGATCCTTGGCGCGATCACGGGACATCTCGACCCCGTAAATCTTCGCCATCTCCAGGATCATCTGGGCATTCACCGCCGCGGTGCTCAATAGATCCACACCTGGCAGCGGGTTGGCAGCCACGATCCCTGCGACCATCCAGCTGTAGCGGTCGACGCACCGTTTAGCTTCCCGGGACCGCTGGTCGTTTAACAGGTCGCGCCCAAGGCTGTCGAGCGAGCGGCACTGCAGAAGGATGTTGTCGGCAATCAATTCCTCCCCCTCAGCGTGAAGCACGCTGGCGAGTCGCTGAAGCAGATCGCTCACGTCAGGCATTGGCTGCAGAGGGCGACGCCCGGGCTGAGGAATCGATTGAGGCGATGCACTGCAGGCCAGCACATCAGCAGCATTTAGTTGTCCCTGGCAACGGGAGCGAAGCACCTGTAGGAGCCGTTTTTCCTCATCAACGCCGCGTAAATCCCGCTTGTTCAGCACCAAGAGAAGCCGTTTGCCGAGCCCGGCCAGGGATTTCACAACGGTGAATTCCGAGGCTCTGAGGTCCCCATCCACCACAACGATCAACAGGTCGGCACGAACAGCCCGACGACGGGCCGTTTCCTCCCGGCTGAGGCCCTCCTCGCCTGCTTCCAAAATTCCTGGAGTGTCCACGAGCTGAAGACCACGCTCCAAACCTTTCAAACGCAGGCGGTAGGCGCGGCTGGTTTTGGTCACGCCCATGGGTGCTCCCACATCGCCGACCATCTCATTGAGCAGGGCACGGATAAGCGACGTCTTGCCGCTGGATCCAGTACCAAAGACCACAACCACCAGATCTCCTCGCTTCAGCTCCTCGGCGACCCGATCGCGTTCTTTCTGAAGGCTGTGGCGGCTGATGTCATCCTCTATGCGCTCGATGAGACGATCCACGTGGCCGAGGCTGGTGGTGGCGGCATCCCGGCGGTTCTGGGGAGCTGCGCTGGGCTGACGTTGGCGTTGGGCTGGGCGTGATTTCCAGCGTTTCCACAACGGCCAACCCACTTGCACCGCCACCGTGGACACCAGCACGAACCCCAGAAGCAGCACCGGAGTGAGCAGCCAGGGAGGCATGAAGTAACTCAAGTCCCATAGCAGGCTGCGGATGGTCTGAACGGCAACACCGACCAGCACTAGAGCCACAAAGGCAACGGCGAGACCGATCAACAACCTGGTTTGGCGTTTCATGCCTCCGTCACACCAGCCTCAGGGCAAGTTTGGGTCAGCCACGGCTTCTGTCATCCCGGCGTGTCATGAGGTCGATGGCAAAGAACAGCACCGCCATATTTATTGCGACATCAGCGCCGTTGAAGATTGGGAAATCGATCGGTTCGAGCGCCAGAAAATCCACCACATGACCAAGGCGCCACCGATCGAGCCCGTTGCCAAGGGTGCCGCCCAGAAGTGCCGCAGAAGCGAGGGCCTGCCAAAACGGTAGGACCCGTTCACGCCCGATCCACAGGATCAGCCCGATGCCCACCCCCAAGCTGAGCAGTCCAAGCAGGGGTGTGGAGTTCTGAAGCACGCTGAAGGCAGCGCCGGTGTTGTGCACCAATTGCAGCGAGAGCAGATTCGGCAGCAGGGGAAGTGATTGCCCCCCCTGCAACGCGCTGGAGGCCGCCGCCTTGCTCAACTGGTCAACCACCACGATGAATTGGGCAATCAGCAGGGTGGAACGACGCGCAAGTGTTCTTTTCATGGCTCGATGATCAACAACCGGCGCAACACAACCGAGAGCAGTCCTGCACCGATGCAGAGCAGCATCTGAGCCGGTAGCGGACCGATGGAAAACTGCATCAGCAGCTCCAGTAACCCAAGAGCCCATCGCCCCAAGACCGCTCCGAGGGCGAGATTGAGCACACCACAGATCTGGAGAACGAGCAGTCCTGCAAGGGCGCAAAGCGCTTGTCTGGGCAGATCATCCATTCCGTCCTGTTGCGCTAGTCGACCGGTGAGCCAGGCTGCGGGGATGAAGCCCGCCAAATAACCGAAACCAGGTTCGAGCACGTAGCTCAGCCCGCCACCGCCATGGAAGACCGGCAGACTGAAGAGCCCCAGGGTCAAATAGCCAACAGCGGCCATGACACCGGCACGCGGGCCACTGACCATGGCGGAGAGGAACAGCGCAGGAACCTGCCAGGTGACGGGCAGAGGAAGAATGATCGGTTCAGGAGCCGGCAAGAACAACGCAGCCGGTACGAGACCACCAATAAGGATGGCTAGCAGACCTGCCAGGGCACCACACCAGGAGGCGAGAGCCCTCACATCAATCAGTCAACTCGGCCCATCCTGCTCGACAATGCAGATCCTGCCTAGTTCAGATGACGGTATCTATTGGTGATCGCCTGCTCTTGAAGCAGCAGCTTCCTTTCCTGAAATCCGCTGATCCGATGCCAATGTTGCGTCCCCCTGATCTGGTGGCGGCCGGTGAAGTGGGTGAGGTGGTTGCGCTCCATCCGATGGACACGGTCGCCGTCCGCTTCCGTCGGGGCACGTTTCTAATTCCGCTCGACCGACTGGATGCTGCGGATGCTTCTGAGGCGGACTAAGCAGTGGCCCGGCGCTGCCAGCGCCGGGCAAGCTGCTCCAGTGCTCTGGATGTTCCGCACAGGCTGAGTCGCGGCTCGCTCAGCCAACGCTTTGCGGCCTGGCGCACATCCATCGGTGTCAGCCCCGCGAGAGCCTCCACACAGCGCTGGTCATGATCGTCGGGGAGCCCCTGTGACTTCAGCTGAACGCGTCTCTCCGCCCGTTGAGAGCAGGTCTGCAGGCCCTGGGCGAGCTGGCCGATGTACTTGGCCCGTGCAAGCTCGAGTGCGGCCTCACTGAGGGCTTGCTCCCGAAGCTCGTCCCAGATGTTTATTAGTAGGTCCAGGGCGAGCTCCGCTCGTTCCTCGACGCTGGACGCCATCAGCACGAACGGTGCTGGCCCAGCAAGAGCAGGGAAGTGTGCAGCTACGTCGTAGGCCACGCCATGGTCTTCACGCAGGCGTTGGAACAGCAGGCTCGACATGCCCACCCCCAGATGGCACTGCAACAGACGTAGCGCCAGTTCATCCGGGTGGCCATGCCCCAGCGTCGCCTGTCCCAGCATCAGCACTACCTGTTCGGTGTCCATCGGCTCCAGCTGAATCGTTTCGGTCCCGACCGCTTCGGCGTAAGGGCGGCGGCCAGAGGGATCCTTGCCGCACCCCCGTGGCCAGTCTCGAAAGTCTTCAATCGAACGCAACTTATCGATTATTTGCGGCGGGACGCTCCCCACTAGGGCGAGAACGCTCGATGCCTTCGGTAGCCGTTCGGCTAGGGGCAGCAGGGTTTGTCGATCCAGATCAACAAGCTCTTCAGCGATGCCCATAGGGTCGTGGCCGTAGCCACCACTGCCGTAGGTCAGCTGCCTCCATCCAGTAGTGGCGCAATGAAAGGGGTCCTCCCGTTGCCGTTGCAGGGCCTGAATCGTGAGCGAGCGTTCGAGGGACACCTGTCCAGGCTCAAGAAGAGGGGACCGAACCATCTGCGCCAGCAGGGGCAGGAGCTGCCCTGCGTCTTCCACCGTGCAGCGCAGGCTCAGCACGAGCGCGTCCTCCTGCGCATCACAGCGCAGACCTGCTCCGCATCCCTCGACAAGGTCCGCCAGGTCCACATGGTTGTGTTGGCCGCAGCCTCGGCTAAGCAGGGATGCCAGTAGGTCATGGGCCCCTCGGGTCCCGGCAGGGTCGTCTGCGCTTCCGATAGGAAGCAGCAGTTTCGCGGCCAGAATTCCCGGGGTGGAAACCGGTTCGACCAGCAGTACGGGGTTGCTCATCCGTTCTCCGTCTTGGCTTGGGCGGTCAGGACAAAAGCTTGTTCGGGTTGAAGCCTGGGAAACAGCTCTGAGCGCAGCCGCTCTGCCGTCCATGGCGGCAGGAAGGACAGGGGATAGAGCAGATCCTGTTGACGGCCCCAGAGGGTCTGGCTGGCGCTGAGTCCTGACACCTGACCCGTTGATTCCAATCCGTAGCGCAGGCCGTTGCTCACCAGTTGCTGGCCCCGTTTCAATTCCTGATCGCTAACGAGCTCGCGCGTCATGGCGCGCAGCTGCAAGTTCACTTCCTCTTCAACAGCGTCTAGATGCTCGTCCGGGCAGATCACCTCTAGCGTGATGAGGCTTCCCTGTTCCAGAACCGAGAGGTCCATCGACACACTTTCAACGATTTGAAGTTCCTCCCTCAAACGGTTGACGAGACGACTGCGTCGTCCTTCCCCTAGCAGAGTTGTGGCGAGATCAGCCGCCATTACCCCGCCCTGATCCTGGGCCTGGGGTGCTTCCCAGAGCATCAGCAGTCGGGCTGATTCCAGCCGGTCCACAGCAAAGCACTGGCGTCCAGGGCGCACGTTCAGAGGGGTTGAAGGTGATGCCGGACATGAGGCATCCAGTAGTCCTGCTAGAGCCGAGGACCCCAGAGCACTGCGCAGCTCAGCAGATGCGGGCCCGGCCACCGCTAAACAACAATTTGAGCCGCGGTACTGCCGCTTGTGAAACGCTCGCATGGCCTCAGGAGTCATGGCCTTAAGGCTGCGGGGCGTTCCCAAGATGGGCCGGCCATACGGATGTTGCTCACAGCCCTTGCTCAGCAGCAGTTGCACCACTTGCTCGTTGGGTTGATCGGCGTATTGGGCGATCTCCTCGAGAACAACACCCCGTTCCGTGTTGAACCCGTCTAGATCGAGGCTCGGCAACAGCACCAGTTCCAGCAATAGATCCAACGCTTCGCGGGCTCGATCCGGTGGTGTCAATACGTGGAAGTGAACGTCGTCAAATCCTGTGGCTGCATTGCTGCTGCCTCCCAGGGCTTCGATGGCCTCGTCGAAAGCTCCTGCGGCCAGACTTTGACTTCCTTTAAACACCATGTGCTCAAGGAAATGGGCCATGCCCTCTTCCCCTGGCTGCTCACTGGCACTGCCTGCGCGGCACCAGAGATCAAGACACGTCAGGGGTGCATCCGGCATGTCCGCCGTCACGCAGCGCACTCCGTTGAGGAGGGTCCAATGGTCCAGTGGGGGAGCGGAGAACGGAAGGTTCAGAACTGCGTGGCAAAGTTCCATTCTGTGCCTGCTCCTCCGATGCAGCCCAAGCCGCTGGCGACACCGTCAGGACAGCATCCCCTCGTGCAGGCCTTGGCGGCGTCGATCCGTAGTGCTTGGGCGGGTTTGCCCGGATTGGAGATCCTTCCCTGCGATGACGATTTGCGCTTCATCCAGGGGCAACTCGATGGCGAAGGCTTATCGATCGGGAATGAGCTCTTTCGTTGCGTCGGCCTTCGCAAACTGCATCTCGAAGTCGCGCGACTCGGCAATGGACTTCAAATCCTCCACAGCGTCTGGTTTCCTAATCCGCACTACGACCTGCCGATCTTCGGAGCCGACATCGTGGCAGGACCTGCGGGCATCTCCGCTGCGATTGTCGATCTGTCTCCCACCTCCGATGCCTTACCTGAGCGTCTGATGAACCGGCTTGACGCGAAGCCCTGGCCGGCGTTCCGTCAGGTTCGGGACCTGCCGGCCTGGGGTTCAGCCATCTTTTCCAACAAGGTGTGCTTCATCCGACCCGATGGTGCTGACGAGGAAGCGGCCTTCCAGGAGCTGGTAAGCCACTACCTGCAGGTGATGGCCACCAGCGTGATTGAAGCGACTCCCGAACCGTCGACTGCTCTCACTACAGTCCGTCGTTACCAGGGGCAGCTGAACTATTGCCTACAGCAGAAACGCAACGACAAGACCCGCCGCGTGCTCGAGAAGGCCTTCGATTCCGCCTGGGCCGATCGATACATCGACATGCTTCTGTTCGACAACCCACCAGAACTGTGATGACCCCCAAGCGCTGGTCAGTTCTGGCTGGAAGTTTGGTCATCGCGGTTGTCGGCGGCTGGTTGCTTCGGCCCACGCCCGCCCCCCAGCCCGTTGAACCAGCGCCCCCCCGCACGATTCGTCCTGAAGCAGTCGCTGCTCTGGGGCAGCTGGAGCCCGCTGGGGAAATCCGCAGTTTGGCGGCCCCCAATGCGGGGATGGCGGGGACGCCGAGGGTGGCTGCGCTCAAGGTGAATCAGGGTGATCTGATCAAGCGGGGCCAGGTGTTGGCGTCCTTTGATCACCGTGAAGGCCTCCTCGCCGATCTTGAACGTGTTGACGCGGAGCTGCGCAGCCTGGACCAGGAGATTCGGCTGCAGACGATTGAGGTGGAGCGCTTCTCCAAAGCTGCGGATTGGGGTGCTGCCGAGTTGGTTCTAGTAGACAACAAGCGTGAAGAACTGGTGCGCCTCCAGGGAAGGCGAGATCAGGCCCAGGCCGAGCGCAAAGGGCTCAAGGCAGATCTCGCCTTGAGCCAGCTGATCTCTCCACTTGATGGGGTCGTGCTCAAGCTGCACGCCCGTGAAGGAGAGCGCCCGGGTGCAGATGGGGTGATGGATGTTGGGGCCAACCAGGCCATGCAGGCCAGTATCGAGGTCTATGAATCCGACATCGCTCGGATCAGCCACGACCAGTCCGTTCGCCTCACCAGTGAAAACGGTGGTTTCCGCGGAGAACTTGTCGGGCGTGTCCTGCGCATCAGCCCGCAGGTCGAACAACGGTCCGTTCTCTCTACTGATCCCACCGGCGATGCGGATGCCCGAGTTGTCGTGGTTGATGTGGCGCTCACCCCCGAAGATGCCGCCAAAGTCAGCCGTCTGGCTGGTTTGAAGGTGATCGCACGCTTTGATCCATGAATCGGTTCTGGCGGGGCCGTCGGATTCCACTGTCTTGGCTGCTGCTGACGCGCCAGCCCGTTCGCTTGCTGGTGGCGCTCGCTGGCATCAGCTTCGCGGGAATCCTGATGTTCATGCAGCTCGGATTTCGTGATGGTCTCTTCGATGCGAGCGTCACGGTGCACCGTCTGTTCGATGCCGATGTTGTTCTGATTAGTCCCCGTTCCGCCAGCTCCGTGCGCATGGCGGGATTTCCGAGGCGGCGGCTGGTCCAGACCCTGGCCGATCCAGACGTAGAGGGTGTGACTCCGGTGCATTGGGGGCTGATGCTCTGGCGGAACCCTGAAACGCGCCGCAACAGAGCGATCCTGGCGTTGGGCTTCAATCCCGACGATCCTTTTTTTGTCGATCCCACTCTCGCTGAGAAAACCGACGTTCTTAAACAGAAAGGCCGGATCCTGTTTGATCAGCTGTCCCGACCTGAATTCGGACCCATTGCCGATTGGTATCGCGATGGCCGGGTGGTGGAAACCGAGATCGCCGGCAACCGTGTTCGGGTTGCGGGTTTGGTGAGTCTGGGCACCAGCTTCGGGGCCGACGGCAACCTGCTCACAAGCACCGAGACTTTCCTCGATCTTCTGCCTCAGAAGCCGCCCGGGGCGATCGAAGTGGGTCTGGTGCGGTTGACGCCAGGAGCGGATCCAGAGCAGGTGGTGTCTCGTTTGCGCAAGCGACTGCCCAAGGATGTTTCGGTGCTGACTAAGCAGGGCTTCATCGATTTCGAGCAGAACTACTGGAAGAGCAGCACCTCAATCGGTTTCATCTTCACCCTTGGCGCAGCCATGGGCTTCGTTGTCGGTTGCGTGATCGTTTATCAGGTGCTGTACACCGATGTGAGTGATCATCTACCGGAGTACGCCACCTTGATGGCGATGGGCTATCGCCTCAGCAATCTGTTGGGGGTGGTGGTCCGTGAGGGCTTCTATCTGGCGGCGATGGGTTATGTCCCCGCCTACCTGGCAGGTCAGGGTTTGTACTGGTTCGTTCGTGATGCCACCAAGCTGCCCGTGGGTATGGATCTTTCGCGGGCGCTCACCGTGATGGTGATGATTCTGGTCATGTGCATGTTGTCGTCGCTCCTTGCCATGCGTCGTCTTATCGATGCCGACCCAGCAGAGATCTTCTGATGACAGCTGTCGTTGTCGACAAGCTCTTCCATGCCTTCGGCCAAGGGGAGATGCGCCGTGAGGTTCTTCAGAACATCAGCTTCACCATCGAGCCTGGCGAAGTGGTTTTGCTGACAGGTCCCTCAGGATGTGGCAAGACAACGCTGCTGACTTTGATCGGCGCCTTGCGGACGGTTCAGCAGGGTCAGGTGTCGGTGCTCGGTCAATCCCTCCAAGGCGCCGGCCGCCGTCGCCGCCAACAGGTGCGCCGGCGCATTGGAATGATTTTTCAGGGTCACAACCTTCTGCGCTGCCTCACCGCTGAACAGAACGTGCAGATGGGAGCCGACCTTTTGCCCGATCTCAGTTACAGGTCTCGCCGGGATGAAGCCCGTCAGTGGTTGCGTGCCGTGGGTTTGGAAGACCATATGGGTAAAGTCCCGCAGGACTTGTCCGGAGGGCAGAAGCAACGGGTCGCCATTGCCCGTGCCCTTGCGGCAAACCCGCGGCTGCTGCTCGCGGATGAACCCACCGCTGCCCTGGACAGCCGCACGGGCCGTGAGGTGGTGGAGCTGCTTCGTCGACTGGCCCGCGAACAGTCCTGCGCTGTGCTGATGGTGACCCACGATCCGCGCATCGATGATGTCGCCGATCGCTTGCTCCAGATGGAAGATGGAAGACTAATGAACGCGGTTCAGTAAGATGAAAGATGACATCAGAGCCCGCATTTCCGCATGGCCAAGCGCAGAAACCTGAAGAAAGAAAAGCAGGAGCGGAACCGCGCATACGCGCGCAAGTTCAAGAAGCGCAAGATGCGGAACGATGGCCGCGGTGAAGGCGCCGGCAATGGTGTGACCGGCACCGCCAACAACGGCGGTGCCGCCGACTGATCAGCGGATCAATTCCCTCTTACAAAAGGGGCCCTTGGGGCCCCTTTTTTGTTTTTCGTAGGGTGGGTCTCCTTTTGCATCGGCCGTCGCGATGTTCGTCAGTGTCGTTATTCCGACCTACAACCGGCGACCGATTTTAGAGAAATGCCTCTCGGCACTGGAAGATCAGCAGCTCGCGGGAGTTCTTCAGGACTACGAGGTTGTTGTGGTCGACGATGGTTCCACCGATGGAACGCCGTCGTGGCTGCGGCAGCAGGCTCATCGTTTCCCCCATGTGCGTCTTATTGAGCAGGAACACGGTGGTCCTGCAGAGGGGCGGAACCGCGGCGTGGATCACGCCCGTGGTGATGTGATCGTTTTCATCGACAGTGACCTGGTGGTCAGAGAGACCTTTCTGGCGACCCATGCACGGGCCCTGAAGCAGTGTTGGCAACGCCGGGGTGATCGGCTCTGTTTTACCTACGGCGCTGTGATAAACACCGCCAACTTCGAAGCACCTCGCTCGGAACGCCACAAGTTAAGGGACTTGTCGTGGGCTTATTTCGCTACCGGGAATGTGGCCATCGATCGGGACTTGCTGGAGCGTTCAGGCCTTTTCGATACCGGTTTCCGCCTCTACGGCTGGGAGGACCTGGAACTGGGTGAACGCCTGCGGCGGATGGGGGTTGAGTTGGTGAAGTGTCCGGATGCAGTCGGTTACCACTGGCACCCTGCCCTGAGCCTCGACCAGATCCCCCGCCTTGTGGAAGTGGAGGGAGAACGGGCTCGCATGGGGCTGGTCTTCTACCGCAAACATCCAACGCGACGGGTGCGCCTGATCATCCAGTTCACCTGGTTCCATCGCATCCTTTGGGAAGTGCTCACCCTCGGCGGAATGATCAATCCATCCAGCCTCCGACCGCTGCTCCGCTGGTTGATCCGGCATGGCTATCAGGGAACGGCGATGGAGTTGCTTCGTTTGCCTCTCAATCGCATCGGTGTGCGTGCTCTCTTCCGCGAAGCCAGAGAGGCGGGACTTCGCTGATCAACGTTTTGATACCTTCTAAAGGTCCTTTCACTCCGCACACCTGCCCGTTTCGGGTGCACCGTGAGACCAGCTTCTGTTGGTTGTTCAGGTCCCTGGCAGGTGGAGGCGAACCCGAAACCCTCAATCCATGGCTGTCGTAACCCTCGCCGAGATGATGGAGGCTGGTGCTCACTTTGGGCACCAGACCCGTCGTTGGAACCCCAAGATGTCGCGCTACATCTATTGCGCGCGCAACGGCGTTCACATTATTGACCTTGTGCAGACCGCCGTCTGCATGAACAACGCCTACAAGTGGACCCGTTCTGCTGCTCGCAGCGGCAAGCGATTCCTCTTCGTGGGCACCAAGAAGCAAGCCTCTGAAGTTGTGGCACTTGAAGCAGCCCGCTGCGGAGCGTCTTACGTGAACCAGCGCTGGTTGGGCGGCATGCTCACCAACTGGACCACCATGAAGGCCCGGATCGACCGTCTCAAGGATCTGGAGCGGATGGAGTCCAGTGGCGCCATCGCCATGCGCCCCAAGAAAGAGGGTGCAGTACTTCGTCGTGAACTCGAGCGCCTCCAAAAGTATCTGGGTGGCCTCAAAAACATGCGTCGCCTGCCCGATGTGGTGGTCCTGGTGGACCAACGCCGTGAGTCCAATGCTGTGCTCGAAGCCCGCAAGCTCGACATCCCACTGGTCTCCATGCTGGACACCAACTGCGATCCGGACCTCTGTGAGGTGCCGATTCCCTGCAACGATGACGCAGTTCGTTCTGTGCAGCTAATTCTGGGTCGTTTGGCCGACGCGATTAATGAGGGTCGCCACGGCTCCAACGATCAGCGCGGTGGCGACAGCGAAGGCTGACCTCCTCTGACCGCTAAGTTCACGCCGCAAATTCCACACAGAGGATCTGCGGCTATTTAATTTCCCTTCTCACTTCTCCGACTGATGGCTGCTGCAGTATCCGCCAAGCTTGTCAAAGAACTGCGCGACAAGACCGGCGCGGGGATGATGGACTGCAAAAAGGCCCTGGCTGCCACTGAAGGTGACGCCAACAAGGCCGTTGAGTGGCTCCGGCAGAAAGGCATTGCCAGCGCTGAAAAGAAATCTGGACGCACCGCCGCCGAGGGTGCCATCGGCAGCTACATCCACACCGGTGCACGGGTGGGTGTGCTTGTTGAGGTGAACTGCGAAACCGACTTCGTGGCTCGGGGCGACATGTTCCAGTCGCTTCTTCGTGATGTTTCCATGCAGGTCGCGGCATGCCCCAACGTGGAGTACGTCACCACCGATGAGATTCCCGATGAGATCCGTCAGCGGGAAAAGGCGATCGAGATGGGCCGTGACGATCTCGAAGGCAAGCCGGAACAGATGAAGGAAAAAATCGTTCAAGGTCGCATTGGCAAACGCCTTAAGGAACTCGCCCTGATGGAGCAGCCTTTCATCAAGGACAGCTCCATCACCGTTGCCGACCTGGTGAAGCAAACCGCCGGCAAGATTGGCGAGAACGTGAAAGTTCGTCGCTTCACCCGTTACACCCTGGGTGAGGGCATCGAGGTGGAAGAGAACGATTTCGCTGCTGAAGTGGCGTCCATGCAGAACGCCGGCTGATTCCCTTGTCCGACTCGGACTTCAGGCCCGCTTACGACCCGGCAGAACAGCTGGCACTCCTCCAACGGTTGTGCCGGCTACGGGCCATCGCCCTTTACAGAGAGCAGGCTCTCTATCTTCAAGTTCTACGGGAGCTACTAGCCGGAGCCACCCGTCAGGCACTGTTCAATCTTCTCGGCGAGGTTGATCCATCCCGCTTCAGTCGGTTTCCGCAGTCGACCCGTCAGAATTTCCATGCGTCGGTCAACGACCTGATCGATCGCTGCAATGTCTTGCTCACGGTGGAGCAGTTGATGCAGCTGGTGCGGCAAATGCAGGAGGAGCAGCGGCGGCAGCAGGCCCATGCAAGCCGAAGCATGCTTCAGCAGCTCAGTCGCCAGAGCCTCAACGGCGAGCCTGAGCCCGAGCCTTCAACACCTTCTCCCCAACGGGAGGAACCCAGCGGTTCCATTCAGTTGAGCCTGGCTTCACCGATTGACTCCCCCCAGGACAACGCTGCTCCAGATCCCGTCGCTGAATCCGTCCCTGACTCCGCAGAAGACAAATCGTCAGGAGACCTCGATGTGCTTCGCTCACTGTTCGAGCTTGCTGGTGATGCGATGCAGCAAGCCCAACAGCCCATTGAGCCCCACGGTGCGCTTGATCATTCGGTTGAAAGCGACGACCACTTCCTTCCCCGTGAGCCGGATGCGCTGTTGCACTGGATCAATGCAATGGATCAAGCGCTAGAGCGACGCTTGCGCAATCTGTCCCATGCTGTAAATGTGCAGATGCTGCGGTCAGGTCTGGCCCAGACCCTCTTGCCCATCAGCCTCCTGGATGCTGTCTTGAGGGGACAGGTCGAAACACAGCCAACTGCAACGAACGTGCTTCGTTTGCGACTTCCTCTGGCTGTCGGCGAGCTCGACCAAGATATGGATGTGCTCTGTGTGCTCTTACGCAGCAACGATTTGGAGTTCGACAGCCCCCGTCTGCGTCAGTGCCGCAAACGATTGCGCGCTCATCACCATGCTCTGCTCACAATGGTGCGACAGCAGCGTCATTGGCAGCGTCGCTCCCTGGATCGTGAGGCCCGGACCCATTGGCAGACCCCATCCGATTCAACGCAGCAGCTGAGCGGGGACTAACCGGCGAGCAGCTTTCGCTGTTGCTGGCTTGGATGCTTCCAATTCAACGCTCACTGGGGTTGGAGGCGGACCGTGGTTTTCGGAATCTGCAGGGTCGCCAGCAGCGTTTTCACACCTTTCTTCAGCAGCAACTCGCAACGCCACCGGCAGTGCCCTTCCCCCATGGGGTCACTGAGCGGATGACCAAGCTCAGCGCAGGTTTTGCCAATTATCCGGAGCTGGCTGATCCTGCCCGCCGCCGCCTTGTAACCGATGTTCGTCAGTGGCTGCATGAGCTGCGTCATCGCGTGGAACCCTCGGCCCCCATGGCACCGCCACGCCTGAAGGTGCAGGCGGCTCCCAAGAAACTGACCAGCTCACCGTTGCAACTTGACAGTCCCATCACCCAGATCCGTGGTGTGGGGCCGAAATTCGCTGCTCGGCTGGCCTCAATCGGCCTGCTTCTGGTGCGCGACCTTCTGCGTTACTACCCCCGTGACCATGTCGATTACTCCGCAATGCGCCGCATTGAGGCGCTGGTTTCGGGAGAAACAGCAACGATCGTGGCCACGATTCGCCGTTGCAATGGATTTGTAAGTCCGAGGAACACCAACCTCGCCATCATCGAACTCCAGCTGCAGGATGCGACGGGTCGCCTGAAGGTGAGCCGTTTCTTGGCCGGCAAACGCTTCAGTTCCCCGGCGTACCTCAAAGGTCAGCAGCGCCTCTACCCCGTTGGTGCCACGGTGGCAGTAAGTGGTCTGGTTAAAGACGGCCCTTTCGGCATCACGTTCCAGGATCCCTTTATCGAGGTGCTTGACAGCCCCTTGTCTCCTGTGAAGTCCACAAGCATCGGACGGCTTCTGTCGGTGTATCCCCTCACAGAAGGAGTTGGACCCGACCGTTTTCGCAGCCTGATCGATCAGGTCTTGCCCCTCGCGGCCACCTGGCCTGATCCCCTGCCCGCTGCGCTGCAGCGGCATTTCGAGCTGCCAACGTTGGCCGATGCTTTGCAAGCCCTGCATGCGCCCAAGGACCGCGAGAGCCTCCATAAGGCACGGCGCCGGCTCGTGTTCGATGAGTTTCTGTTCCTGCAGCTTGGCCTGTTGCGCCGCCGCCAGGTGCTCCGTTCCAGGACGGGACCTGATCTGGATCTCCAGTCCAGTGCCGATGGTCTTGTGGGCGAGTTCATGGATCTCCTGCCCTTCCGCTTCACCGCAGCCCAGCAACGGGTGTTCAAGGAGATCGAGGCCGACCTCGTGCGCACCGAACCCATGGCTCGTCTGGTGCAGGGGGATGTGGGCTCGGGAAAGACGGTGGTTGCCATTGCAGCGTTGCTCAGCACCATCGGCTCCGGTTGGCAGGGGGCCCTGATGGCTCCAACGGAGGTGCTGGCCGAGCAGCACTACCGCAACCTTTGCCAGTGGCTGCCGCAGCTCCACGTCACCGTCGCGTTGCTGACGGGATCCACGCCGAGGCCCCGCCGCCGGGAGCTGCTGGATGACCTGGCCAACGGCTCGCTGAAAGTGCTTGTTGGCACCCATGCCCTGCTGGAGGATCCGGTCGTTTTCAACCGGCTTGGGCTGGTGGTGGTGGATGAACAGCACCGCTTCGGTGTGCATCAACGGGATCGCCTGCTCAACAAGGGCCTGCAGCCGCATCTGCTCACCATGACGGCGACGCCGATCCCACGTACCCTGGCGCTCTCAATGCATGGGGATCTGGATGTGAGCCAGATCGATGAACTGCCTCCAGGCCGAACACCGATTCGCACCCGCTTGCTCACGGCCGGACAGCGGGAGAAGGCCTACGAAGTGATCCGTGAAGAGGTGCAGCTGGGTCAGCGGGCCTATGTCGTTCTGCCTCTGGTGGATGAGTCGGAAAAGCTAGAGCTTCGCTCGGCCGTTGAGGTTCACGCTGAGTTGGCCTCGGAAGTTTTTCCCGACCTGAAGCTCGGTCTGTTGCACGGGCGTCTCTCCAGTGCCGACAAGCAGGCGGTGCTTACTGATTTCGCTACGGGCAAGACCCAGGTGTTGGTATCGACCACAGTGGTGGAAGTGGGGGTGGATGTGCCTGAAGCCAGCGTGATGGTGATCGACCATGCCGAGCGCTTTGGCCTGGCCCAGCTGCATCAGTTGCGGGGGCGCGTCGGACGTGGCGCCGCTGCCTCCCATTGCCTGCTGATTAATGGCAGCTCCAACCCCCTAGCCCGCCAACGTCTGGATGTGCTGGTGCGCTCCACCGATGGCTTCGAGATCTCCGAGATGGATCTGCGCTTTCGCGGCCCTGGACAGGTGCTGGGGACTCGTCAGTCGGGCCTACCCGATCTTGCCCTGGCCAGCCTCGCCGATGATGGAGCCGTTCTTGAGGATGCACGATCAGCCGCCCAGGAGCTGTTGAACCACGATCCCGACCTAGATCAGCACCCATTGCTACGCAAGACCCTGGAGGTGCAGCAGCGTCGCCTCAGCGGCGGTACCCCCTTGAACTGATCCATCCCGTTGCAGCGATTCGATGCGCCCCTGGAGCCCGATTCTGATCGAAGACTGCGGAGAGCCTCTGCGACCCCTCCCCGGCACTTTATTGCGGATGGAACCCCATCCCTACATGGCACTTGGAGCTCCCTACGGGGCTTCGGGGAATCCCTTTCAACTGCGCCAGGGGGTTGTTCAGCGCCTCATGGACGCTCAGCAGCGGTTGATAGAGCACGACCCAAGCCTGCGCTTCGGCATTTTTGATGCGTGGCGGCCGATCGCCGTGCAGGCCTTCATGGTGGACCACAGCATTGCGGAGCTCTGCCTCGAACGCGGGGTTAAAGCGCGTTCGGGGGATGCCTTTGATCGGGTGGTGGCTGATGTGGAGCGGTTCTGGGCGGCCCCCAGTCGTGATCCCTCGACACCACCACCTCACAGCACCGGTGCTGCTGTCGACCTCACACTTAGCAGCAGCGATGGAACGCCGCTGGCTATGGGTGGAGAGATTGATGCCATTGGTGCGGTGTCCGAACCGCAGCACTACTCAGGTCGGGAAGATTCCGATTCCCGTTGCTGGCATCAACGCCGCCAATTGTTGGCCGACGTGATGGAAGAGGCCGGTTTCGCTCAGCATCCGAACGAGTGGTGGCACTACTCGTTCGGCGATCAGCTCTGGGCTTGGAGAAAAGGTGCAACTGTGGCGCGCTATGCCGAGGCCGTCAGCAGCGCTCTCACTTCCTGATCACCGAGCTTCTCGATGTGGTCCCCGAAGCTGCGTCGGCCTCCGGCGGCTTTCCAGCTCAGGAGCAACGGTTCGATCGTATTTTCTAGATCTTCCAAGGGCATTTTCTCCATGTAAGGGCGCGCCAGACGCTGCAGGTTGGGGGTGCCGCCGAGCCATAGCTGGTACTGGTTGACTCCGTTGCCCACCAACCCCAGCTCGGCCATGTAGGGACGTGCACAGCCGTTGGGGCATCCGGTCATGCGAACCAGAAGCGACTTCTCGATCTCAAGGCGCCGCAGCTGGGAATCGAGCCGATCCAGCACATTCGGGAGGATGCGCTCCGATTCGGTGATGGCGAGCCCGCAGGTGGGCAAAGCGGGGCAAGCTATCGCATGCCTGGCCAGGGGGGCTGGTGCATCAGGCACCTCAAACCCGAGGGCTTCCAGCTGGGTTCGGATGCTGGACCGTTGGGAGGTGCCGATGTTGCAGAGGAGTAGGTCCTGATTAGCGGTGAGACGGATCTCCAGCTGGTAGGTCTCCACGAGTTGTCTGAGCCCTGCCTTCAGATCACCGTTCAGGCGTCCGCATAGCAAGGGCAGTCCCACGAACCACATCCCCGCCTTCTGCCGATGCCAGCCGAGATAGTCCAAAAGCTTGGCCTTCGGCTCATTGCGCAGCTCCTTGAGACTTCCCTGGAAGTAGCTCGCGCAAAGGGTGTCGCGGAACCATTGAATGCCCATGTCATGCAGCAAGTACTTCATGCGGGCGTGTTTGCGCACCTCACGATCCCCGTGGTCCCTTTGCAGCGCCAGGATCGCCTGAACGACATCAAGAACGTCAGCGGCATCGACGTAGCCCAGCGGATCCGCAGTGCGGGCGAAGGTCTCCTCCTTGTTGTGGGTGCGGCCCATGCCACCACCCACGTAAATATTGCACCCCCGTAGTTCGCCGGATGGATAGGTGAAGGCCACCAGACCGATGTCCTGGGTAAGCAGGTCAACTGAGTTGTCACCTGGAACGGTGACGGCCACCTTGAACTTCCTGGGCAGGTAAGTGTCCCCGTAGAGAGGTTCCTCCGTGCTGCCAGAGAAGATGCTGGCCTCGCTCTGGCGCTTTCTGGCCTTCTGAACGGCGCGGCTGGGCTTGAAGCGATAACTCAGGTCACCATCCACCCAGAGATCGAGGTACGCTCCCTCGGCTGCATCAGGGCTGAGCAGATCGGCAATTTCATCGGCTAGCTGCCGTGCTATGGGATAGCCGCCTTTTTCAAAGGGAGCTGGCGGTGCCATCACATTGCGGTTGATGTCTCCGCAGGCCGCCAGGGTTGAGCCCATATTGCGAACAATGGTGCCGATCACCTCTTTCAGATCAGCCTTGGCTATGCCATGCATCTGGAAGGCCTGACGGGTCGTGGCCCGCAGGGTTCCGTCCCCTAGGCGATTGGAAAGGTCATCGAGGGCGAGGAAAAGTCTTGCTGGAATGCGTCCTCCTGGACTTCGCAGCCGCAGCATCATTTGCCAGCTGCGGACCTTGTCGGTCTTGCGCAGTTCACGGTGGTGCTGTTGGTAGCTGCCGTGGAACTTCAGCAGTTGAACAGCGTCTTCCGTGAACCGAACATCGTCATTGCTGAGTTCGCTCAGCAATGGGTCGCGCAGATAGTCGCTGTCCAGCTTCCGCTGCTCTGCCTTGGAGAGCGTTTGATTCACGGTTTCCGCCACTGCCAAGGAGCCTTCCCCCACCCCGAAAAGGATTTCTTGATTTGAACGTAGCGAAACGGCTTCCAATACAGTCGCTTTCGGCTTTGACCTAGGCGTGACGGCAACCTTTCTTCTGGAAATCGGCACCGAGGAACTTCCTGCCGATTTCGTCAAGCAAGCGCTTGAACAGCTGCAGCAACGGGTCAGCCGTGATCTGCGTGAGGCAAGGCTTGGCCATGGGGCGGTGTCTGTGTTCGGCACTCCCCGGCGACTGGTTGTCTCTGTTGCTGAGCTGGAGGACCGGCAACCCGATTTACAAGAAGACCGCAAAGGCCCTCCTGTGGCTCAGGCCTTCAAGGACGGCATCCCCGGACCTGCGGCGATCGGTTTCGCCAAGCGCTGCGGTGTTGATCCCTCAGCCCTTGAACAGCGTGAAACCCCCAAGGGGCCTTGTGTCTTCGCAACGGTGCTCACCCCCGGCCAAGCATCTGTTGATCTGCTCCAGGGGCTGATTCCCCAATGGATTGATGCTCTTCAGGGCCGGCGGTTTATGCGCTGGGGGACTGGAGCCCAGCGCTTCAGCCGCCCAATCCGCTGGCTGCTGGTTCTCAAGGGTTCAGAGGTGATCCCTGTGGTGTTGGATGGAGCTGACCCTGAGGTCCGCAGCGATCGCTACAGCCGTGCCCACCGTCTCCATGGTGACCAGCCGCTCTCGATCGCATCGGCTGAGGTGTTTGGAGCAACCCTTGCAGCCGCTGGCGTTGTTATAGATCGCGGTGAGCGGGCCAAGCGGATTCGCACCAGCCTTGACCTGTCAGCTGAAGCCGCCAACGGGACACCCGACTGTCCTGAGCCTTTATTCGAAGAACTGGTGGATCTCGTTGAAGACCCCATGATCCTCGAGGGAACCATCGCTGAGCGTTTCCTGCAACTTCCTCCGGAGGTGATCAGCACAGTGATGCAGGCCCATCAGCGTTATGTGCCGCTGCAGGTGCTTGGTCTGGAGGCTGACCCGCTCCGACTTACCGCCGAGTCTGTTCTTCGGCCTCAGTTCCTGTTGGTGGGCAACGGTCTGGCCACGGCGTCATCCCTGATCGTTCGCGGCAACGAGCGCGTGCTTGGAGCACGTTTGGCGGATGCCGAATTTTTTCTTGATGTCGATCGACGTCAATCCAGCGCATCACGGCGCGAAGCCCTTGACCATGTCACCTTCGCTGAAGGCCTGGGCAGTCTTCTGGACCGCTCCAAGCGAATCGAGCAGCTCACAGGCCTGCTGTTGAAGCAACTCGGTCTTGATCAAAGCGTGCTTGACGCGGCCCAGCGTGCCGCTCATTACTGCAAGAACGATCTGGTCAGCCAGATGGTGGGCGAGTTCCCTGAACTTCAAGGCCTGATGGGGGGCAAATATCTCCTTGAGGAGGGCGAAAGCCGCGATGTCGCTATCGCTGTGGTGGAGCACTACCTGCCCCGTGGGGCCGGTGATGACCTGCCCGCAACACCCGCTGGAGCGGTGGTGGCCGTCGCGGAACGGCTAGAACTACTGCTCAGTATCTTTGCCAAGGGAGAGCGGCCCACCGGTTCCTCTGACCCCTATGCACTTCGGCGGGCCGGAAATGGTGTTGTGCAGATTCTCTGGGGGATGGGCTGGCGCCTTGATCTCATGAATTTCCTGAGCAACGCTGTCGCGGAGTGGGCTGACCTGTTCCCTGCCTTTGGGGTGGACGCCGGCAAACTGCATAACGACCTCTGCCAGCTAATGCGCCAGCGGATTGAGTCTCAACTGGAAGACGACGGCTTCGCTGCGGATCTGGTGAAGGCGGTTGCTGGTGACGCCGTTGCCAACGAGCGTCTGCTGAGTGATCCCCTTGATGTGAAACAGCGGATCCAGCTGTTGCGTGATCTTCGGGACAACGGTCAGCTGGACGCCATCCAAGGGGTGGTGCAACGGGCCGCCAAGCTGGCCGAGAAAGGTGATCTGGCGCGGGACCAGCTTGTGGCAGGCGATGTGATTCAGCCCAAACTGTTCGAGTCAGCTAGTGAGCACGATCTGTTCGCCGCTCTTGAGCAGCTGCAGCCGTTGGCTCAGCAGGGGTCGTATCAAGCCCTCACTGATGCGCTTGTGGCCGCGACCCCAGCTCTTCAGGCCTTTTTTGACGGTGACACCAGCGTCATGGTGATGGTCAATGATCCAGCGCTTCGGCTCAATCGCCTCAACTTGTTGGCCGTCCTTCGTAATCAAGCGTCAGTGTTGGCTGAATTTGAATCGATTCAAAAAGCAGAGGGCTAAACCCCAGAAAACTTTTGAGATCAAGGGATCTTGGTTCAGCTGTGGGGCTTGCAAACTGGGCATAGGCTGAACGAATAAGGGTGGGGCTGGCTTCAGCTTCCAGCGCCATGACCTACCGGCTCTAATAACACAATCAGCTGTGCCATATTGAGACATGAGGCAGGGGTAAAACGCTGACTTGACGCTCGCATGCCGCACTTAATGACCTTTACTTTTAAGTACGTATTGCTGCAGAAATCAAATTGGTTGCAGCTTTTCAGGAGACTACCGACGGCAAAGACGCAATAGAGACTTGTTATGGGTTTGGAGTCAATAAAGCTGTCAGCAGCCGTGCTGTCATTGTTGCTATCCCACTGGCCTTGCTCCAAAAAATTACATTTACTCCAGGCCTCAATGGTGAATACCGGCAACTTCTGTGGCGTTCGCCAATGGGTTCGAAATTCAAGGTATTTGAAGTGTATGCCTAGGCCTTTTGGCGAGACGAGGGTTACTGCGGTATGGGACGAGGAAATCTTCAAATTCTTAAAGAAATCGCTGAAGGTGGTCCAGTTGAGAGCAACCCGGGCATCATGGTTTCGTCTGTAGTAGGTAATAAAGCCGCAGCACTAAATCGTTTTTCATATACAGAGCAACGTCGCTTTTCCTTGAGGATTTCTTTCGTTACCTAGGTCCAAAGGCCGCCGAACCCCTCGAACTTGTCGTCCAGCGTTGGATAGATGAACAGTGGACCACCGGTGGCTACACCGCTTTCCGCACGCCTGGAGCATGGACTGGATTCGGCACAAACTGGCAGCAGCTTCACGGCAGGATTTTCTGGGCTGGCACGGAAGAATCCACCCGCTGGCCAGGTGAATTCGAAGGGGCCATTTAAGTGGGTATCCAAGGCGTAGATCGCGCTGCAGCCGCTTTGGATGGAGGAGGAAAGAGCTAAGAGTTACTGAACGACACCAGGAGGTGTTTGAGGCCATAAAGCCCCCCCATTTGGGGACTATTTCTCAGGAAATATAGGCTTACATCGTGGATTAAAACAGCCTGCCAAACCCAATGTATTCATTGAGGTCTGAGCACACTTCCAGTTTGAATAGATTCAATCCAAAAGAATGTCAGCACTGGCCCTGATTAGCCGCTGAGGCCAGGGCTGACATTCAGCCGGGATGCCAGATCAAGACACGAACACCACCCAGCAGCCTGTGGTGATTCGCCAAGGGGGCAATGGTCTAGAACCGTGATTGCGGACGTGATTCTGGCCGCCGTGGCTGTCTATGCCATCAACGTTTGGTTGACGACCATGAAAAAGTCCCCCGCCAAGAACATTGAGAAGGGGATTGAAAGGATCAAGAATGCTGCCTAAAAAGCGATCGAGTCAGGCAACTAGTCAACGTTTTCAGCAATTTTGTGGGCCTGTCGCCCTCAAGAGACGCCGGCCTTTTCCTTTGACTCGGTTTCCTTGGAATTGGACCCTTTTGACTCGCCAGCTTGAGCCTTGATCTGCTGGGCAGCCTCCTCCGCTAGAAAATCTCCGTCCGAACGGCCAACGGCAGAAGGAACAGGGTTGTAGACGGAGGGAGCGAGGGCCTCTCCCCGGATAAGACTGCCCAGGGTGCGGAGTGTGAGCTTGATCTGTTGCCAAGGGTTCATCATCACAACCCGCTTGTAGAGGTAGCTGTCGAAGGTCAGCTTCTGAACGTCCTTGTCGTCGCACATCTCGACGAAAGCTTCACGGGCAGCGTCGTTGCGATAGAAGATCCGTTGCAGGATGTCGAGCACCGCATAGGTGGCGCCGTATTTGCGGTCCCAGCGCTTGAGATACGTCGACTTGATCTGTTTCTCGGTGGGGATGAAGGCTCCGTTTTTGGAGATTTCCACGATCGCTTCGGCACACATCCGGCCGCTCTTAGCAGCGAAATAAATGCCCTCTCCAGAACTCTTGGTGACATAGCCCGCTGCGTCGCCCACAAGCGCCATGCGGCCCACTACCCGCCGAGGGCGGGGGTGCTCAGGAATCGGGTGAGCTTCCACTTTGATCACTTCGCCCTGGAACAGGCGTTTGTTAGCCCGTTCGCGGATGCCCTTCTGCAGTCCCTTGATGAGGCTCTGATTCTGTTGCATCGTTCCCGTTCCAACGGCCACGTGGTCGTACTTGGGGAACACCCAGGCATAGAAGTCAGGAGAGACGTCCGTACCGACGTACATCTCTGCCAGATCCTCGTAGTAGGTCATCTCCTCTGCAGGGAGCTTGATCCTTTCCTGGAAGGCGATGGCCACGTTGTAGTCACCGGCGTCCATGGCTTTCGCCACCCGGGAGTTGGCACCATCGGCACCAATGATTAGGTCGACAGCAAGAGTCTTCCGCTCGCCGGTAGGTCCACCGCCGCTGTAGTCGGCGTAATGAATCGTGTACGGGCCCTGACGGTCGCTGCCGGTATCGATCTTCTGCACCAAGCCATTGATCAGGGTTGTGCCCAGATCGGCGGCCCTGTTGCGCAGGAAGGCATCGAAAACCTCGCGACGACACATGCCGATGTAGGCGTTTTGGTCGTAGCCAAGGGGGTCCAGCTTGATGTCCACCTCCCTGTTAGAGGGGGAGATCATCTTCATGTTGCGGACCTTGCGGTCGATGATCTCGTCGGGGAGGTCGAATTCTTCGACCATGCAGAGAGGTATGGCCCCACCACAGGGTTTGGCGTTGTCGAGTTTGCGCTCGAACAGCCAAGTTTCAATTCCCGCCTTGGCCAGAATTTCGGCAGCACATGAGCCACTAGGGCCACCGCCGATAACCGCAACTCGCAACATCTCAGCCCGTCTCCGCTGGATTGTTTTTTGAAGCTATCACTGTGAGAACAACCTTTGTGGGTCGACCTGGCTGCTGCCTTTACGATCGAAACAACACGCATTAGCGCTTTGGTTCGGGCCTCCTCTGCGCGACGCACCGAGAGGGAGGACATTCCAGTCGCCCGTCGGACACAAGAACCGCGTCAACGCAAGGAAAAAAATGGCGCTGCTGGCTTGATATTCGGGCTGATTCTCGTTTGCGCTGGAACCCTGGTCGTTGTGGTGATTGCTCCCACACTGCTGTCCCGCCGTCAGCTCACGCAGAGCCTCGTGATTTCCGGTTTTCGTGAACGTCCCGATGCTGATGGTCGTCTATTAGGACACTTTCCCTATGGAGAAGCAGAAGCTGATCAGCTCATCGTGTTTCAACCGGGAATTGAGCTGAATGTTGAGGCCGCCGAAGCCCTTGACACGATGATGCGTTCCGCCTCGGCTGACGGGGTTGATCTCCGTCTGCTCAGTGGTTTCCGCTCTTTGGCCCTCCAGGAATCCATCTTTTTTGATGTGGCCTCAGAACGGAACCAAACCGCTGAAGAGCGTGCCCAGGTGTCGGCTCCGCCTGGCTACTCCGAGCACAGCACCGGCTATGCCGTCGATCTCGGCGATGGCCTTTTCCCTGAGACAAACCTCTCCCAGAGCTTTCAAGACACCGACTCTTTTCGCTGGCTGCAAGACCATGCTGCCCGTTATCACTTTGTGCTTTCTTTCCCCGATGGCAACAAACAGGGTGTGATGTACGAACCCTGGCACTGGCGCTACCAAGGCAATGCGGATGCACTGCGGTTGTTTGAGCCGGCTAGTCGGTTCTCCAGACGCGACCTTTGAACATCCCTGAACTGCTGTCTCCGGCCGGCGACTGGGCTGCGATGAAGGCAGCCGTCGCAGGCGGTGCCGATGCGGTCTATTTCGGCGTTGATGCATTCAACGCCCGTCAGCGGGCTGAAAATTTTAAACTGGATGACTTGCCCGAGGTGATGCAGTGGTTGCATCAGCGGGGCGTAAAGGGCTTCCTCACCTTCAACGTGTTGGTGTTTAGCGATGAACTGCAGTCGGCAGCTCAGTTGCTGATCGCTGCAGACCATGCGGCTGTGGATGCGGTGATCGTTCAGGACGTGGGGCTTTGCCGCTTGGCTCAGCGGCTGGTGCCGAACCTCTGCGTGCATGGCTCGACCCAGATGTCGATCACCAGCGCAGCGGGGATTGCTCAAGCTGCCGCGCTTGGTTGTCAGCGGGTGGTCTTGGCCAGGGAGCTGGCACTTCGTGATCTCGAGCGCCTGCAGACACAACTGGCGCGGCGGAACCTTGAGATGCCGTTGGAGGTGTTCGTGCATGGCGCCCTTTGCGTCGCCTATTCCGGTCAGTGTCTGACCAGTGAATCCCTTGGTCAGCGCAGTGCCAACCGAGGTGAATGCGCCCAGGCCTGTCGCCTTCCTTACGAGATGGTTGTGGATGGTGAAGCTCACGCATTGGAAGATCAGCGCTATCTCCTGTCGCCCCAGGATCTGGCTGCCTGGGAGCTGCTGCCGGAGTTGCAACGGATCGGTGTGGCCAGCCTCAAGATCGAAGGGCGTCTGAAGGACGCGGCTTACGTGGCTGCTGTCACTGACGCTTATCGGCAGCGCCTTGATAAAACACCTGCATTGGTTCCGCAGGTGCAGCGCCAGCTCGAACTGGCGTTTTCGCGGGGCTTGTCCACCGGATGGCTGGAAGGTGTAAACCATCGCCGCTTGGTGCATGGCCGCTGGAGCAAGAAGCGTGGCCCGCTGCTGGGACAACTGCTTCGGGTTGAGCGGGGCGGATGGTTGCATTTGCGCAGCCGAGAGCAGCTGCGCCCCGGTCAAGGCCTTGTACTGGAACAGCTGTCTTCAGACCCCCTGCTGCCACCTCGGGAAATCGGTGGCCGGATCATGGTGTGCGAGCGGATTGGCGACGAACGCTGGAAGCTTCGCCTCGGGCCGGATCGCGTGGATGGTTCTGGCTTGCGCCGTGGCGCCTCTGTTTGGCTTACCAGTGACCCCGACTGGCAGTCCCGTTGGCAGCGTGCTGCGCGCCGAACGGTGGAGGCTCGGTCTCGAAATTTGGCGCTGCGGGTGTCGGGTCGCCTGGATGCACCGCTTGAGGTGCAACTGCTTTCGCCGCAGGGTTTGGATCTGACGCTGAGCAGCACCGTGCCGCTGCAGACCGCTTGCCAGCGCCCCCTTGATCGTGAACGGCTCCAGGAGCAACTGGGACGGCTGGGGGGAACCGGTTGGTTCCTTCAGCATCTGGAGATCCAGCTGCAGGGGGATCTTTTCCTTCCAGTTGCGGAACTGAACAGCATGCGCAGGGCCCTGCTCGAGCTGTTGGAGGGCTCGCTGCACGACAACAAAGATTTAAGCCAGGAACATTTACCTTCCGAACCGGCTGATCCCAAATCGCTGTTGGCCCGGATGTGTCCCCTCCCTGCCGCGCCCCTCGGCGGGACCAAGCCAGGCTTGGTGGTTCTGGTACGCAACTTGGAGCAGTTACGGGCATTGGTGGATCTTTCCAGCGAGGGTTCACCGATTCGCTCGGTGGTGGCGGATCTCGAGCAGCCCCGGGAGTTGCGCGAAGCGGTGGCGATCGGTCGAGGTTGCTGGCCCGAAGGTGTTTGGTTGGCCGGTGCACGAATTACACGTCCGGATGAACGCTGGAGTCTTGAGCCTCTGATCCGCGCGCGCCCCGATGGCTTTTTGGTGCGCAATGCCGATCAGCTGGAGGTGTTGACGCCGCTGGCCCCTTGCATTGGCGATTTTTCCCTCAACACCGCCAATCCCCTGAGTTTCCATTGGTATCGCGACCACTGGAAGCTGCAGCGGCTCACGGCCAGTTATGACCTCAACCTTCAGCAATTGTTGGATCTGGCTGCTGCCGTTGATCCAGCACTGTTGGAGGTCACCCTGCATCAGCACATGCCACTTTTCCACATGGAGCATTGCCTGTTCTGTGCGTTCCTCTCCAACGGCAAGGACCACACCGATTGCGGTCGTCCTTGTGAGAAGCACCACGTCACCCTTCGGGATCGCAGCGGCGTCGAACATCTCTTGCGTGCCGATCTGGGTTGTCGCAACACCCTCTTCAATGGAACGGCCCAATCCGGTGTGGAGGCGTTGCCGTCACTTCTGCGGGCGGGTGTGCGCAGGATTCGGCTTGAACTTCTCGATGAGGATGCCGCCGCAACGCGCCGGCGCGTCAGCCTTTATGCCGAGGTTCTGGCAGGTCGGATGGCAACCCAGGACGTCTGGTCCCAGGAGCGGATCCACCATCAGCTTGGCGTCACCCGCGGCAGCATGAAAGTGACAAATGGGCGTAAGGAGCCAAATCGCCCATCGAGTCACTGAGATCGCATTCTTGGACAAGAGTCTCATCCGTTGTCAGAACCATGTCGTCTCTCGTTATGACGGCATGACAATTCACATTCATGGCGATCCTCAGCAGCTGGTTTCTTTCAAAGCACCCAGCGATTTGGTGGAGAGGATCGATAGTGCATCCATAGCTTTAACTGCACCAATAGCAGCCTGATCCGGCAAATACTTCACCACGGGCTGAAACAACTTCCACAAACCCCAACGCCGGTTGAGCAGATCGAGACCTTCGCTGCGGTACAGGAGTGATGACTTCAACCCTTAACGGGGGTGGAACCACAAATTTCACTTCCTCCAATAGGCGCAGCGCTTGCCCGATTTGCGGTCGAGTCAAAGACGAAGACTGAAGGATCAGTCCTGACCTGGTCCTCTGCCACAAGAATACTGATCACAAGGTCGGTGATGTCATCGTTGGCTGGTCCTTCACCGGTATGTCCAGCGACGGTCGGACTGGCAAGTTCACGCCGCACAAGCCGCTCGAAAAGCAGCCGGAAATCTTCTACGGCTACTCCGATACCCAACGCTCCAAGCGTTACTACAAGAACGGGAAAAAACTGCATGCTGTTCAGCACCTGGTCGGACAGCGATGGGCTCCCGGTGCGGGGGACCAGCCATGGCCGTTGTTCTTTGAGAACGAGGCCCTAGAGAGGTTGGGCGACCTCGACTCCGATGGTTTCGTCTGGGATTTCGAAGGCGAGAAGTGTTGCGAGTTGGCTGTGCAGGGTGGCTTGCTGGCAGTCAGCCAGCCCGGCCATGCTCACAAGCCAGAACAGCGGGTGCCCCGTTATCAGCGGCTTAAGGCGGGGGGTTGTACTCGCCTGATTTATGTCTCTTACTACGACAAAACAGGCGAACAGAAGGCGGCAGAAGCCGTGGCAGGGGCTCTAAACGCTGGGCTCGCCAAAGGGGTTATTCCTGCCGAGAACGTATGGCCAAATTTGGGACCGGCGGCTCAATCGATGATGCACCCGGCACCGTCCAAGAACGGGTTGCATCGCTCAAGAAACATCTTGCAAAGCCTGACCCTGTTGGAGACGTAGAAGATGTAGAGAAGGTCCACCCCCTTGGGGATGTAGGGAAAGTCCCCAGCGGGGCAGCACTGCTCAAGGTCAAAGAACCAGACGATTGGTTGATTGATCAATTAGGCATGCGCGGCTCACCTCTCGTCCTTGGCGGGGCAACTGTAGCCAGCAAAAGCACGTTGGTTTACGGGATGCCTCAAGTCATCAGTGAGGGCAGCGTTTGGGGCGGTCAGCTCCGCTGCAAGCAAGGCAAGGCTCTGTTGATTCAGAGCGATGAGAGCGAGAGAAACTTCCAGCGCAAGCTGCAAGTGATGGACATGGATCCGAGCTTTGACCTGATCACCAACATGCCTGAGCTGGACTTTGCTCGCTTGGAATCGTTTCAGCAGGCCAACGGCTACGACGCGGTCTTCATGAACTCAATCGCCACCCTGCTTGGCATGTGTGGTAACGGGCCAAAAAAGACTGACGTGGAATTTGGTCGCGTCATCTACAAGCTCAACAGTTGGGCTGATGAAGCGAACGTCTTGCTGGTCATTACTTGCCATCTGCGCAAGCAGGCCAGAGACGCCACAAACAACAACGTCAGGATTGGCGACATCTACGGCTCTGGCGTGCAGACATGAGCTGCCAGTGATGTGTGGGCTCTTGGGAGAGTTGAGGACAACGCGCGAGCTACGACACCCACTTGATATTTCGCTGCCTCAAGGGGAGGTTTTGCGAGACCGACACCGCTTGGAACCTTGATGGCTGCAAGGAGGATTTTTCGCACCGTGTCGTCAGTGTTGTTGATCCTTCAGACCTGCTGCCGCTGAAAGCGATTGAGATCAAGGAACAGGCTCTCTCCCTGATCGTGGGCAGTGGCAAGGAATGGACCTGTAAGGACATCAGCCAACAAACAGGCTGCAATCAGGAGCATGCACGTCGCATGTCGCAATCTCTGCTGACTGAAAACCAAATCGCAAGACACAAGTTGACATCTACTGGCAGTCGCCCTCTCTATGCCTACGCAGAGTTGGTTTTTTCCTACACCCCCAACACCCCCACCCCAACTTATCGGTAACAACAGCGCCAGTTGTAAGTGAGTGGCTAGAAGTAACTCACTAGTCAGATACCCATGGATACTTCTCAGATGCTGATCGCATTTCTTGCGTTCGGTGCTTCTGCAAGTTCTATAGTTGCATGGCGTTTTGCTACGTCACGACTATGGAGGAACGAGCCATGATTCCTGTCTCGACCTCTGTGCTGATGGTGCTTCTCAAGCCATTGCGAGTTCTTTCCGCCGTGCAGCGTGTGTTTAGCTTCGGACCACGCAAAGGCAATAGTAATGAATCTGCGAAGCCTAAGCTTTAACGATTCTTGGTTCACTTCTGATGCAGTAACTTGTCTGCGCTTCTCTGATGCTTGATTGGCTTCTTGCTTACCGCTTTTGATTTTTGTCAGTTGTTCGGTTGCGGTTCTGTTATCTCACTCACGTAGTGCTTCTAAGGCTGGCGAAAGTTGTTGAGTCATTTCAATCAATCCAATGACTACCGAAATTCGTAACTGGGCTGTTGTTGCTGCCTCGATGGAAGCTCAAGGTGCAACTAATAGTCAAATGTATATCCGTGCCAAAGCACTTGCAGAAGGTAAGTCAGACCCTATGCCTACTAGCTCCCCGGCGGCTCCTTTCAGCATTTCGGCTGTTTGAAACCAAAGCAACTTTTGGCCTGATTAACCACCAGGCCCTTCTCTCCGATATTTTCATGACAAATCACCATCTTTCGGTTGAGCAGAGATTCCATCTCGAAGCTGCATTTCGCGAGATCGACGCCTGCCAAGACTTAGAGAAGCTTCGTGAGATAACTAAACAGATCATCACCGCACAGGAGAATGAGAAGGCCTTTGCTCGAGAGGCGATGTCTCAGATACGGAAAGAAATAGAGTTCGTAGCCACAAAAAAAATTGGTTTTAACTGGGGTCAGAGCTGAATTGTTCTTAAATTGGTTGAATCGCATAAGCCTTGAGAAAGGTCTGCAATGGTGGACTCTTTAATGGGTCCTTTATGGCTA
>QCSL01000009.1 GCA_003209165.1 Synechococcus sp. AG-670-B23
CACACCAACACAGCAGGAATCCAGGTCCCCTTACTCACATTCAGAGAAAGCTCAGCACAATTGCCAAAACAACTGTGCTGAGTGCCTTCCGTTCAAAACCCCTGCCTTGGAAGGGCTAGGTCGACACAGGCTTACCTGGCGGCGCCTGTGTCTCCCGTGCCAGGCCAGCGCCATTTACGAGTACGACTTAAGCCAGGACCTCTGGTGGCATTTCGCTCCTGAACAAAGCCCAACTCCCTGAGGCATTGAGCCATCTGTTGCATCTCCCGTTGCCCTACCGAGCGCCCTTCACAAACACCAGACTCATCAAGGGCGTAGCGAGTGACGAAACCACTTGAGCGTGCCTTGAGTTTTCCGAGGCATCTTTCCTCCAACGCTGAGAGGTAGATGTTCTCGCTGCGGAAGGCTTGATTCCGCTGATCGCTTAGTGCTTGCTCAGCGTCCTGCAAGCAGGACGCTACCCGGCCCTGTATCTGGTGATAGCAGCCTTCCAGATGCGATCTCGATCGTGGCTCAGCTTTTGAGTGTTGATGACATGCCGGCCAAGATCGACAACCCAAAACCTGCGATCGCCTGTTTGGTCTTTGAGGAACTCATCGCCATTGACGGAGGCGACCATGATTGAACGCCTTTTCAGGCGCTCATAAGACCTCCCGTAGGACACACGGCAGAGGTCTGTCCGCGTGGTGATGTGGTTCTTGAGAGCCCCTGTCGATCGCTTGCCCGTGATGTGTTCCAGCTCTGCAAGCTCCGTGATCAAGACACGGTGCAAAGCCACTGTCATGTCTTTCAGCTGATCATGCGTAGAGGAAGAAAACCAATCAGGTTCAGGTACAAGCTCCTGAAAGCTTGAGCTTTTACGGATCCCTTGATCCCCCTTCAGCGTCAGAACAAAGTCGAACTGACACCCTGGTTCAAACACTCTCCAGACAGCGCCACGCAACACCGCAGCCCACATCGCGTCATACAGCGGGTCTGACGTCCCGAAGTAATCCGCCGAGAAAGTCGTTAGGTCGACAGGTCGAATTGGTTCGTCCTCTTCGAGGCCCTCGGAATACCTCTGCACCGGGTGATAGCGACCCTCCCGCGCAACTTTCAGAACCCTGTCAGCAGCTGTTTTGGAATTGGCCTCATAACCAACTTCAGACAGGCCGATGTACGCCTCCTCAATGTCCGCAACAGGCAGAGGTATGCCATCAAGCTCAACCTCCTGAGCCAACTCATTGAAAGCCAGCTGATACGGAGCATTTCGCCACAGCGCACATAGTTCAGCAGGCTTTAACTGCCGTTTCTTGGCTTCAACGCAAAGCACCAAGTCTTTAGTGAGATGTCTCATCGCTCAAGCCACCCCTTGCTCAGAGCGAACCTGTAGGCCGCGTCGCAAAAACGCCTGACGGCATCTCTCAACGCACCATGTGATCGGGGAGTTCAGCGTGGGGCCTTGAACGTAATGCGTCCCCAACTCCAAAAATCCACCGCAAACATCACGCCTGCGTTTAAGGGTGTCTGTCGAGATGGCAAGGGCTTCCGACGCTCGCTGGTTTGGTAGCCAGCCAGAGTTCAGTTTTCATTCCCCGACCTCAGTTAGCTGGGATCCACTCGACGTCGTACAGCTTGCTGGTGTAGGGCTTTTCGCCAGCCTCTAGGCGCGCAACGTATTCATCACGCTGGGCCAAAAGCTCATCGCGGGTCAGGCCGGTCAGACCAGCTCTGCACATGGCTTGTCGTAACTGAGGATTTCCATCACCAACTTTTTCAAGCCAGTTAGGAGCCGACTCATTAACAGTCAGCTGCTCGAGGAAATGATGGAAATGCTTGCGGTAGTGGTGCGCAATTTCATCGGCACCACCCAACGTCACCAAAAAACCAGCATCTCGAAGCTGAGGTGATTTGCTCGCGTACTTGTTCGGCTTGGGATTGGATTTAGGCACAGGAGGACCTCGATGTATGAGGCTCCGGGATCCAAAGGCGAGGTTTAACCCGAGTCGAGGCCGACCTATTGGCCAACACGAGTCCCACCAGAGTTAGAACAGACCTACTGGCACCAGTATTCGGTGGCAAGTCGCGCACGCCACCACCAGTGGTGTGCAAATCACACCAGAAATCACACCAACCAGCGGAATCACACCGCTGCGCGACTAACCCCAGACACAAGAAAACCCAGTCAGAGACCGGGCTTCAAAGAATGGAGCCAAGGAGACTAGAACTCCTGACCCCCCTGCATGCCATGCAGACAGCCTAGTTTCCGAGATGCCTTGATAATACTAGAGACACCCGTTGCTGTCACTCATTTTTCGAGGTCGTCCTGTCTCAGTCTTCTGACCAGTCATGACTAGTCAGGATTGAATCCCCCTAACTATCCCCCTAAACTAGGGGGAATATTTGACCCCCTGCCCAGCAAGCAGGTGTTCATGCCAAAAACTGACTGGATTACTGACGTTCGTTCCGTGCTTCGACGTGAGCATGGGAAGGGTTGGTTAATCGAGCAGCAGTCCGGTCGCATCAAGATTTGCCTTGCTGTTCCTGGTCAGCGAAGACAGGCAATAACCACTCATCTGAGTTGGGCACCTAGCTCAGCAACCAAGCTCACATCTCTGGTTGGCGAAATTCGCAACCGTATGGAGTCGTTGAAGCTGGGACTGTCGGAGTCGTACAGGCTTCTGGTTGATGTGCCAGAGAGTGCTGTTCAAGGACAGTTGGATTGGGTTGAGGTCGCTTACCGCTACGAGCAATGGCGTGTTGGCAATGGTGACGTTGTTCAAACCACTTACGACAGAGAAGAGCGCCCCCACATCAACAACGCTCTGAAGCTGTTGTCGTTGCCAAAACGAGCACCGCATGACGGTCGTTCTCTGATGACCAGTTATGCGTTGAAGTTTTTTGCCAACTGCGCCCCTGGCGGTGCAGGCCGTAAACGACACCTGCTGACAGTTGAACGATTTCTAGGTTTTGCTGTAAAGCGTTGCGGCGCAGCACAACAGTGGTTGCCACCTGAGAAGGCAGACATTGATGAGCTGATTGGCAGCCGTGAGCTTGCCGTTGAAAAAACGGTGCCGATTAAGCCAGAGCAGCTTCATTCGCTGCTGGTGTCCTTGGACAGCAAACCAGAGGTGCGGTTAGCGGTTGCACTGGTTGGCTTGTACGGACTCCGACCCTCAGAGCTCCAAACGCTGTCGGTTGAAGAGGGTGATCTCTACGTTGCTCCAACTAAACGCAACAAGGCCACAGCAAACACACCACGCAAACCAAGGTTGGTGCTGCCATTGGATTTGGTTGAACTACCTGGTGAAGGCGCCCGGTGCGTTCAGTTATGGGAGTCGGGATTGGTCAAACTTCCCGCTTCTATCGTCAACGCCAAAGGCTTTAAAGCAGCTGGTAACGCGTTTGCGACATGTCTTGCTCGTCATGACTACTGGAACTCGCTGAAAACCAGCACAGAGGGCCTGGTGCCGTATTCACTGCGTCACGGTTACGCGTGGCGAGCCGTCAAATACGAGCATTACGACGAGTCTGTTCCGCTTCGAGATCTCTGTGACCTTATGGGTCATGACAGCAGAACCCATCTCAAGCACTACGGCGCTTGGACTAGCGACAAAGACAAGAAAGATTCAGTCCGCAGAGTCGTTGGCGATCTTCTCTCGCCAATCGGGACCTAGCTCTGATGCAAGGTCGTTCTCAAGGGATTTCAAGTAGCGCTTTCTTTGTCCCGACTCCCAACCTTCGAAGACTGGAATTTTTTTCGTGTTCTGACCCATGCATGCACCATACAAAAATCTCTTTATGTTGCGTAAGGCGGATTTCCGAAGACCTTTGTTGTGTCAGTCTCCACTCAAGATCTGATCGTTTTCTTCTGCTGCTTCGGCGTGGCTCTCGTAGCCATGAACATCTACAGATTCTCGCTGCCGACGAACGACTGAGTAATCGACGTACCAGCCAGCACGGTTTCTTGCCTCAACCTCCTCAATGTCGTGGCAAGAAATGGTCATTTAGAAAAACTAGGCAACCTGCTGATCTTCTGAGAAATCGAGCTCTTGCTGAAGTATCTCTATTTTACGCAGAAGAGGTGCACAATGTAGACAGGTACTTGGATCTTGAGGAAGAAACTCCTCTCGATAAAGCATCAATCGATAGATCTCGATCTGTTCTTGCAGATACCAGTTCACAACAAATGGGGCATGTTGCTGAGATTGTGGCGACTTCTGCTGGTGTCTGCAGCATTAGAACCGAACAAGAACCGAACAAAACACGGAACTCAACAACACAAAACGCTTTCAGTTACACATCAATCGGGGCACCTGCCTCAAGCCTCTCAAGTTGCTGCTTCAACTCAGCCATCTGCTCTTGCTGCGATTGGACGATCAAATGCGTTGCAACCGTCTGGAACACCAGAGCCATTGCATTGACACGCGAATACGGCTTGTTGCGGCTGTCCATGGCTAGCGAGATCAACTCCTTAGCCAGCAGTGGTGTCGCATCTACAAGCGTTGCAGTCGCACCAGCGAGCTTGTCGCGCACCATCTCGTTCAACGTGTCGCGAACGATGGAGTGCTTGCGCCATTCCCTCAATGAGGTGACAGCAACCCCAGCAATCTCAGCCGATTGCTTCCAAGAGTTACCAGCAGCACGAGCTTCCAACGCAATCATCACTGGCGCTGGGATGCCTTCGCTATCCAAGACCAGCTCTCTTGTTGGTCGTCCTATTGGTGCTGGTTGTTCTGTCATTGACCAGTCACCCCATACCGACGACGATTCGCGGCAATCTGCTCAGGGGTCAAAGGTTGATGACCCATGCGTTCAAGGAGACCCATCTGCTGCCATTGAGCAGAGCGAGCCATTGCCTCTTGGTAGTTCTCGCGAGATGACAACGCCTGATCAGCCATGCGTTGGTCTTGCTGCATCTGTCCAACACGCTCACATTGCTGAGCTTGCTGTTCATAACCAGCAGCTCGTAAGGCACCTGCATCGCCCGGTTGCAGCTGTCCTGAGCTCAAACGGACAGACACATCAGCAGGAAGCCTCGCAGCATCTTTGCCACCAGCAAATAGAGCCGTATAAAGCTCTGGCTTCGTTGCTCGCATTGCCATCTGTGCAGTCATCGACAACTCAGACAGCTGTCTTGGAACAGGAGGACAAGCCTGCCCCTTCATTTCCTTTGCCCACCAGTTGGCAAAAGCGACTTCGTTGCTCATCAGAACCTTGGGGGTTTAGGTGGTCGTCTTGTATGCAGTTCTTTTATCCCTGGGCAACGTTGGTCTCTCAGTTGCTCGGGGGTCTTACCAGTCATCTTGTATTGCTTAAAAGCCCAAAGAGACCAGGCTTCAGCTTGACGACTGCTGTACGGGAACAGCATCTCAGCAGCACGATTGCAGCGGCCCATAAGACCCCAATCTTCCTTACTGAGATTCCATTCGCTGTCCAAGAACAGTAACAAGAACTTACCCCTATTTTACGCTCTTTTATGTCATCATGACAGTGGTGTGTGCTGTGCGGTCGCACCAGTTGATAGCCATGGTGACTTAGCCCCTTCATCCATGACTTCAACTTCCCATCAATGAAGTACTTGACACTTACTAACTCCCACATGTATATTGCCTAAGTAAGTTCCCCGCGCAAGGATTACATAAGCAAAACTTGCAACCTTACCCCCTACTATTGGACTTACTGATAACAACAATCCTGATAGTTGCAGACATATTTGATCAGTATCTGTGAAGACAGAATGTGTCATCATGATTGCGATTACCGACAAAAGATTCTGTCGGTGATTCAGGTGTAGTTGCTGTTCAAGAACAGATCTCTTCCTCTACGGTAAGGAAGAGGACATCGCACTCTGTGACTGGCCTCAACGGCACCTTGAAAATTACAAATGAAGATCAATCGCTTCAATCGAGCGAGGGTCTTGACCACTGCAGAACTCGATGCATTGCATGCTCATCTGCCTGGTCCACATGCTGTCTTGGCTTCACTGCTCAGACTCGCTGGTGCCAGAGTTTCAGAAGGCTTGCAGCTTCGATGGAAGTACGTCACTCCTAGCTCGATTGTCCTAATCGCACCAACCGTCAAAGGAAAAACTAAGACGCGCGCAATTCCACTTCATCCATTGCTTGCTGAAGAGCTTGATGCTTGGAAGCTTGTTGTAAACCCAACTAACTCAGAGCAATGGGTATTTCCTGGTCGCCATGCTGCGACGCACATGACAAGACGTGGTTTTGACCATGCGCTGCGGAAGGCTATTGAAGAACTTGGGTTGCAGGGAACTTCAACTCATAGCTTCAGAAGATCATTCCTGACCAGTTGCAGTCAAAACGGCGTGCCGCTGCGGAATATCCAATCAATCTCAGGACATTCCAATCTTCAGGTCTTGGCAAATTACATTGAAGTCTCAGACTCCGATAAGAGCGCTTGCGTCCTTGCCGGTGCATGAATAACTTATATGAATGGGCGCCTAGATCACACAATCTTTGGTTTTCTCAGGTTATGGTCGCCCCCCCAGGCTCCATACCAATGCCAGAAAAAACCAAACAAGATGAAGAGTCAGAAGCCAAAGCTCAACTTGAGCGCTTGGTGAAAGACGGTGATCAGATTGCTAAAAAGCTCCCACCCTTTATTCCTCAACGGCGTAGAGGCGGATTACTTAGCGACTAATCACGGCGCTCGATCATGATTCGCAACTGCCAAGGCTTTGGGTCTGGCGGTACGTCACTCTCGTGCCAAACAACAATGCTGATGAATGGCGCTTCGGCTCGCTGCCTCAATGCTTGAACGCGAGCC
The DNA here is from genome assembly GCA_003209165.1 of Synechococcus sp. AG-670-B23. GTDB lineage: Bacteria > Cyanobacteriota > Cyanobacteriia > PCC-6307 > Cyanobiaceae > Parasynechococcus. The sequence continues at coordinate 6,772 of QCSL01000009.1, forward strand.
TTGAGGCGGTCTAGTTCACGTGAAGAGGGCATCAGGTTTTTTTCCTGGTGAATTCGACGCTTTAACGATCCGAAAAAATCGTGTCGTGGACTGGGTTTTGGTCATGCACCTTCCCAGCCATAGCCGTCGTAATCGGTGTCATCTTCGACATCGTGTCCGCTACCCAAGAACAGCGCCTCAGGTGCCTCAGGTGTTTTTCCCAACAATGCGTCAGCAGTCAACTGCTCCTCTTCTTGTCCCTGCTCTTTTTCAATAAAAGAACTAGAGACATGAGGCGGATCACTGACTTCGCTTCCGCCTGTTGGGGTTTGACCCGCCTCAGGTAGTGATGCAGGAGTTGAGGCGCTTGAGGCGTCAACACGACGCCACTTGCGCTTTTGCTTCTTCCCGTTCTCACGCAGCTGGTGCTTGTCCTTCTCGTATCCCAAACGGCGAAGGATCTTGCCAACTTCCACAGCATCCCGCTGGGACAAAGGTGGAAAGTCAGACTTGAAGCTTGGGGCCACAACACCGCTCTCCAAGCAGCCTGAGAGGTAAACGCACATTTCTGTGGTGAACGGGCGACCACAGTTGACGTTCTCCAGCCAGCAGACAATGTGATCTTCCCAAGGATGATCAACCTCAAACCCGAGGTTGCGCCTGTTGGATTCCGCCTGTTGCTCAATCGTCAACAGCGGTAACTCATCCGCCCGGTGTGCAAGAACAGCGGCTTTCCAGATTGCGTCACGGTCTTGCCGAACACGGTCATGGTTAATGCGGAAACCTTTGTCGGCGTTGTGAGGCAACTCAACAACCCACCATCGACATGCACCGGTTTCATCGCGAAGGAAGTCATCACGATTGCTTGTACCGATGAAGATGCTCTGTCTTTTATGGGATTCCATCCTTCTGCCATAAGGCGGACGAAAGGTGTCCTTAGGCGATGAGATCAGATTCTTGAGCTTGCCCGCTTCCTTTTTGGAAACAATGGAATCAAGCTCGGCCAGCTCGTAGATCCAACCGCTGTGTATGGCCTGCAAGAAGTCCTTGTCGTTGTCTTGGCTGGTGTCACACACCCAGTCAGGACTGGCAAGGTTCCTCACTATTGAGCTCTTGCCTATGTCTTGACCGCCCTTCAAAACGAGAGCGGTCTTGAACATGCACCCAGGGTTTAAACCGCGGGCAACGGCACCGATAAGAGTTGCTCTCAGCATTGCGTCCTAAAGATCGTCCTTGGTGTCCAAGTACGTCGTTGCGATCTTGCTGAAATCAGCGGGCTTGATGCTTTCATCAGCCGCAATCCGATCCAAATACTCTTGGACCGGGTTGAAAGCGTTGTTGTAAGCAGCCGCCAGCGCACCATCAATGGCTGCGTTCTTTGCTACCTGCCACCCCCTCAGCGAGAGGGTGACCCATAGGAGATCAATCTCCTTACCTGGGACAGGCACACCATCCAGCTCAATCAACATGGTGAGCTGGTTGAACCGCCAGGTGGTTTTGAACGCTTTGAAAAGGAGGACAGTTACGTCCCCCACGTTCAAGGTGCTGCGCCGTTTGCCCTTCTTACTGTCGATCCAACCCTCAGGGATCTTTTCTGTTTCAACAACAGCGAGTTGGTTGTCAGACATTGCGATGGCTCCAGGTTTGGAGCTTTTGCAGCGGTGACGGCTTGTCCTTCACGAATGTCAAAAACTCGCCCCATCCGCTGGAACTGACACGGCTAAACGCCCAATCGGTACCGGGCACCAGCTCACCAGGTTCAAGGTTTGTGGGCGGGCTAAACGTCTGACCTAGGAAGCAACGCAGCGTTTCACCATCGCGGTGAAGCTGACAGAGAGGGTTGTCATCAGGACCACGGCCACAGATTGGGCAATGTTCAATCCGTTGCCAGTCACGACTAGCGAAACGGCTAGTGCTGACAGTTTTGTTTGCACCAGCTGCTGGTCGTGGATAGTCACGATCTAATTCAAGAACGTAATCCCACCATTCTTTGGGTGGGGCAGACAACGCTTCTGGTCCATATCCAACAGGCCAGAAATAATGTCCACCGCTTGCTGGGTGAGCGCCCGCAACAATGACTTGTCGTCCTGGGTGGCAGAAGATTTCCTCCGCCTCACCCTTGATAACAACGTCATCACCCTCCTTAGTTCTGCCTTTGGTGGCATCTTGGGTCCGATGACTGTGGGTAATCTGGCCGTTATGAAGCTGCGCTAACTGCACTTTGCTGGGCAGGAACAGCAACTTGAAACGGTTTGGATCGGTGGTTCTGTTGATGCGCCAAGTGTTGACGTAATCAGGATTACGGTCGTTAAGGACCGCATGATTCACAGCAGACTCACCGTCAAAGTCGAAGCACAACAGCGGTTGGGTGATGACACCAACAGACTTTGCTTGCGGGAACTGTTTTTGCAGTTCTTGAACAGTGAAACCAGGGTGTTTAGTCCACTCTCTGATGAGCGGTTTTTTACCGTCATCTTTGGAACCAGTCGGAATAAAACGGAGACGGTCCTCAAGAGGTTGGATTCTTGAAAAAGTGTCCTCAGAAAGAGAACTACCAGGAAGCAGTGCCATAATGATGATGACCTGAAACAAGGGTTAGGTTTGTGGAGGTCGAGTTTCCAGCTCGGCCTTTTTACTTTTCTCCAGCGCACAAAATGCTGGGGTGATTTTCACTCTATTGTGCAGGCAAAGCTTGAATTTTTTTGTCTCCTTGTTGTGCTATGAATGCACTCTTAAATCGCACTTTTTGACCACGGCGGTGAAAAGCAGCACGACACTTCTCAACATCCCAGGTAATCGAAGCTGTAACACTGCTCCCCAGGATGTAGTGAACGCCTGCTTCTAAAAATCCACCGTAAATATCGCGTTGTCGTTTAAGATGCTCAGGCGAGCAGCCCAGAGCGTCAGAAGCTGGGCGTGTTTTTAGCCATGTTGGGCTCATTGGAGGTCTCAGATATATATCCCTCTGCAATGGCAAATTTACGGAACCATTTTGGAACGTATTGACCGCCAGAAAGCATTGCCTCCCTGAAGGACAGATCGTTGAGGCCAAACTCAATCGCAGACTTCCAGCCAGACGCAGTTCTCGGAAAAGACTTTCTTAGAATCTCACCGTTATCAGCCACCACATTGATTTCAACGGGTCGCTCATCAGAAAGCATCGAATCTGGAATATTGATCGGCTGACCTTTCAACTCGCCAATACGCTTGGCCAGGTGCCGCTTCTTTGCCATCTAAGAGGGAAAGAACTTGTGAACAGCACCACTCATCTGTCACTGAAGGGGGTCGTACTTCCGATCGGGCCGGTTGCAATGGTGGACGCGAGCCTTATTCGCGTGGTCACCATGAATTGTGGTGACTATAACTTAATCACCACATCTAGTGCTGTCAATACCTAACAGCTCGCAAAAGTCGCTTCCGAGCTGTTTAGTCAGCAGGGCATTGGAGTTTGTCCATCACACGCAACCTATTTTCAGAAGTGTCCCAACGAAGGCCTAATCCTGCGGTACAACTGAAAAGGTAAGGCCCACCGGCAGTACCAAATCTGGGATTTGCCGCAAATAGAGCAGCACCTATGGCCATAAAAACAACACCTTTGAATACTTCGCCCACAATCCCCTTCACACTTCAACGATGTGGTCGATGTACTTCTCAGGAGTTATTCCTTCTGGCATGAGCTCATACCCATTTCGAACCAAAGACTCCACAGTTTTATCGAGATGATCGTGCTCGACCTCTATCAACTCAAATTTTTCGTCACCCAGGTCAGTCTTCGAATAGGTGTAAATCCGCGCTATGCTGAGCATCTCTTACAAGGCGAAGATCTGGACCTGTCATAAGCACACCTCCCCCTAAGCGCTAGGGGGATTGGCGTTTAGACAAAAATCAGAGAGTCAGCTTAAGGTCGAATCCCCCTAGCTTTCCCCCTAACTCACCTTTTGAGAGTGGTGAGAACTCAATGGAGCCAAGGAGACTCGAACTCCTGACCCCCTGCATGCTATGCAGGTCCTCTTTGGCTCAAACCCATTGGCACAACTGGGCTAGAGCAAAAGTATTAAATTTTTAGAGCAGTTTTTAGAGTAGAGCTGTCCTAGCAGCCTAAACAGGGCAGAGCTATTGGTAGCACTAGCAGGTCGCCCTTTTTTAAACATTACAATGTAAGGATTAAATAGCAAATAAGGAGCACCGAAGCGGTCCCTATTGCTGCGCTGAGCTACCAGCCCACCGTAAGAACTGGCAGTTGCATAATAACCAAAAGAGCTATCCTGATTGAATACAAAAACATGCTTTTTCAGTGCCTAAGCGTCAGCTACCACTGCAAGCTGACCTGATCATCAACCGTTTGCGATGGGAAGCAATGGTTGAACGTCAGCATGCAGCCTTTGATAACGACGACGACGTGCCCAATGCACCGTCTTACGACCCACTAGCAAACCCCCAAAGCCGCCGCACACCAGTTCATGTCAGCTGAATTTCAATCCATCGACGACCAGATCAAGGCGTCTTACCAAAGTGCCAGCCAGGTCGAAACTCAAGCACGTCAGCTTGAAGCCAGAATCAGCCGAATTGATGGTGCTAAGCGCCATTTACCAGCACGTCGGTACGGTCAGCCGGTTGATACAGCCAAAATCCGATCAAACCTGACACTTACCGCCCTTATTGCACAAGATTCCGCCGAACTGGCGCATTTCTTGGGTATTGACCCCGGCATCAAACAACGTCTGGACGAAGAGAAGGCCGTTAGGGAGATGCGTGCTGAATCACTGCGGATGCAGACCGAACAGCTGGCAGCTCGCAACGCAGCAGCTCGTCAACAGCGCCAAATCCGTCAACAGCTCGCACCGTGGCAACGCGGCTATCAGGCATGAGGATCAACCGGATGCACCCCGTCTGTAACTGGCTGCGGTGTGTTGACCACGATTACCGCCGGTCAATGGATCAGGTGCTTCGTCACCGTGATAAAGCTCAAGCCGTTGATCCAACGCAAAGCGGCTTGCCTGAAGCCAGCGTCAGCTGGTTCTGGCAGACGCAGCTACCGGAGCTGATCAAGCAAGAGGGTTACCGGCACCAGTGCGAACAGCACGCTGAGAACCTCCAGCTGGCACTGCTGGCGATTGATTCAGACATCAATTCCCAGACCAGAGGCTTGCAAGAGGAGAAAGCTGCCAAGACGGCAGAGCTGGCCAAACTCACCGCGCTGTTGTCATGAGCGTGCTTGATCAGTTCGGTGATGACCCAAGACCAATTCTTGAGGTCGCTTTAGAGCAAGCCACGCCAAACCGAATCAGTAAGGCGTGGGTACGTCACCGCATCGAAGAGGTCATTTGTCAACTCAGCACCGTGCTGGATGACGGCCAAATCGAAGACATGGTGCAGGCGTTCAAGCGCAAAGGGCTGACCTGAAAGTAAAAAGATTATAGTTAGAAAAAATCAAATCCTAAAATCAATCATCTGCACATGACTATTTTTCCTGGAGATATATCAGACCCAGGGTCACTTACCATCGTCGTCGATGAAGTACCAGTCTCTAGGTTGTAGCAAGAGTAAACAGCTAAGCCGTCATCTCTATAAGAGCCATCTTTATTAATTGGAAGGGCGGTCATATAAGAGACAAACCCTCCTCCTCCTTCTGGATTATTAGGATTGCTCTCAGATGATGCATGGTCTCCATCTTCTCCTAGTGCAATTTCATATTTTCCGTCTGGACTAGTCCATTTCCTGTACCCTGACGGTTGTTCATTGCCTTTGCCATACACACCGACAAACTCGCTTAAATCGTCTGGGAGTGTTGGGTTATTGCCATATTTATCGTGATATTGGACAACGGCATTCATGTAGCTACAGATTTGAGTTGCTGCATCTTTTTGATCTCTTATGGTGCTGCTATCTGTGGCAGAAATGGTCAATACTGAGTCATCGCATCCATTTATCTGAGCCTCCTGTGCTTGATCAGATGTTGAGCAGATGCTGTTTATACAGCTTGATATGTCGTCCCCATAAGATCCCTTGAATGAGTAGAAGATTTTGTTGCTTGCAGGATTTAAGCTGAATGCAGGCATAGCTCCGTCACTAGGGATTGCTCTAAATAATTCACCCCTTGCCGCTGATGGACAGCTCCCTTGGCCATCAGATTGAATGGAATAACCAGCTAAATTTTTTGCAATAAAGCCTGACACTCCGCCAGTATATTGATCCAGTATGCATTGCTTTCGTGCTGATTTAAGCTCATAAATTGCAGCTTGAGCCTTGCTGGAATTTACAAAGCATAAAATATATGGCAGTCCAATCGCTGCAAGTATGGCCAGGACCGCAATTACTACCACTAATTCAATTAGAGTGAATCCATTTATTCTTGATTTTTTAATATTTAGCTCCCTCTCTTTGAATTGAGCTGATTCCATCAAAGACAACCATTCTCACTCTTTCTAGCCATGTCCATCACCACCAAGCAACAACGCCAGCAACGCCGCTCAGAGGCTCTTCAGCTGATTGCTGATGGTGTTCCACCAACTGATGCAGCGACGCAGCTGTCGCAGACGTGGGGGTGCAGCAGGCGAACCAGCCTGCGTGACATAGAACTGGCCCAAGGTGAACTGGCTAACGCCCTGAACTCGGTTGAGCTTCAGCACATGGTGGGTTGGTTGGCGACGCAATATCAACGCCTAGCCGCCAAGGCTGAACGGGACGGCCAGTACGCAGCAGCCTGCGGATGCCTTAATTCGCTGCGGGCGATGTTGGTGCAGCCACAGCTGGATCGACAATTTGAAGCGCACTTCCGTGGTCGCTTTACGCACCAGGTGCACAGGCGTTAACAACGTGCACAAGCGGTACAGGTGTGAACAAGCGGTACCAACGGTGCTGATGCGTGGCATTTGCCACGCATGACCCGTTTGCTCTAGCGACTGCCCTAAAAAAGGAATATCCCCACGACAACCGCAGTCACCGAGGGGATTTCAGAAGATTGACCACCTGCTTAGTAAGTAGGTGCTCTTAAGGGTCTAGCCCTACAAACGGCTTCTGATGTCTTGCAGCAGCTCCCGTTCATGCCGCTCAATTTCTTGAGCTGCTTTGATCTGGTCAGCGTCGATGTGGGCGCTGATGGATGTGCGAACCATTGAACGCAGAACATCTGGCCTGATGGCATCAACTTCGCAGCTGATGTCAGAGCCGAAGTGCTTGGAACGGCTGTCTGTGCCCTTTGTTGGCCGTGTCGGCAACAGCAGCTCTGCAATCTGGTCTTCGTTGACCGCAACCCGCTTGAAGGTCAAGGCGTCGGAGTCAACGAACTCCTGAAGACGTTGCTGTGTGTTCCGGCTGATGTCGACGCCAGAAGGGTCAAAGTCGCCGAAGTAGTAGATGGTGGCTTCACCGCCCCACCTCTCATCAAGTTCCCGTTCAATCGTTGCTGCGGCGCTTTGCAGGTAGGTCAGCGACGGGTAGCCACGAGTGACCATCAACGGCACGTCGTACTCATAGGTGACCTCTGAAAGAACGCCTGCAAGGGCATCCTTTTCAAGCCACACCTCAACGTATTGATCGTTGGTGTTTGGATCCCACAGAGAGCGCCTGTAAGCCCGTTGTGCCTGCTCTAAGCAGTCGTCAAGACTGCCGTAGGTGTCTGGCTTCCTGATCCAGCGCGTGTTGTCAGAGAGCCAGTACCAGGGCAACTCACCAGCAAGCCGCATCTTGGCGGTGAGACGGCAGACGGTCTGTTTGTACTCAGCCTCCGTTTTGTCGATGACGCCGTGGGTTGTCAGTTGATAAAACAGCTGCCTGACAGTCATCGGGTGCATGTCTTCGCACAGCTGGTAGATCCAGCGTTTGATCCGATCAATCTCAGCTTTTGTACGCCTGGCCATCAGATGACCTCCCGGCGCTTAGGCCAATGAGGATCGTCTTCACCACGGATGTACGGCGATGGCAGGGTTTGTGTCTTATTAAGTAAGGAACCCTGACTACTACTGCTGTCTGAGCTGTTTTCAGGGGGTGTTAAACCCGTGCTTAAAGGCGCGGAGTTTGGCACTTTTGCACCTTTGGCACCCTTACCTGTGACCGCGAAGTAGACATACGGCGGCCTACCAACGCCACCGCTGCGCCTTTCCCGCCTGATGACGCTTAACGGCTCGCCGAACAGCTCTCTGAGCAAGTTCTTGCAGTAGCCGAGGGTGATTGGCGGGTTGTGTTCAGCGACCTGTTTGGCGGTGAACTTCGCAGGTTCATGCGTCAGCAGGAACTGCTTAACCCGTTCCCTATCAGTGGCTATCTGTTCAAGGCTCACCGTCCGATCACGGATGCCCTTAAAGCTCAGACGGCGGTCTTCAGAGCTGCCGCTGAATTGGTAGACGGTGTTGACCTCAACAGTGCCGCTGCGGTCTTTGATCCGCTTAAGGCAGTAGGTGTCTTCAACTTCACCGTCTTCCCTGGTGCGCCAGAACAGCCAGGCGTCAGCCGTGCCGTTGAAGACGTAGGCAGAGCCGTAGATGTCCTCCTTGGTTGGTTCGTTGTTGCGCCGGTCTTTGCTCTTGGTGATGTGGTGGATGACGATGATCGCCACGCCAAGCTCAGCAGCAAGATCGTTCAGCCGGTAAATCAGCAGACCGAACTCTGCATCTGAGGTCTTGATCTCACCGCCAGCAGCACGCAGCAGCGAGTCAATGATCACCACCTTGGCGTTGGTCTTTTCAACCTTCTGACGAAGCTCTGGGAACGCCATTGGGCTGAAGTCCCACATGAAGTGGAACAGCTCAAGGTCAGGCGCAAGGCCCATGGTCTTGAACTTCTTGGTGGCGTCTATGAAGGTTTCATCCAGCTCCACGACCACCACGGGCGCCTTGGTGGTTTGGAACTGACCAGCGAACCTGTCGCCATTGGTGACGGCTTCGGCGAGCTGATAGGCCAGCGATGTTTTGCCAGCAGATCCATCACCTGCAAGCAGCGTCAGACCTTGCGACAGGAAATCCCTAATCAGCGGCGCTGAAACCCTGTCTTAAGCGAATTTCAGCAGTAAGGCGAGATCTTCCGGCGGCTTCTGTTCCTTTGATTTGGCCAGCTGCCTGACCAACAGATCGAACTGCTTGCCGGTGTATTCCAGTTCCTTCTGCAACTGGATCAAACCGATTGACCGTTGCACCAGCGGCAACTTGTCGATTTCAGCCAGACCGGCATCAAGCTCCGCTTTGGCTTCTTTGGTTGATTCGGCGAGGTTGAAGTCTTATTCAGGGGCGCTCATGACTGCACCTCCTGAATCAGATCATGACCAAGGTGGTTGCAGGCGAAGGCGTCTAGGTCATCGCAGGTGTAAGCCAGCTTCTTCAGCTTGAGCTTGACCGCCGTCAGGTAGCGACGGTGTTGAGGCTCTGCTACGACAACCTTCTGCAAGACGGCTACCAGCAAGAGACCTTGCTTCTCGCAGCGGTTCACCTGGCGCAGTTGTTCAAGGGTGCATTGCTCGAACACTGGTGTTGCCATCACCTCTCGGTGAAGGGCTGTCCACTTACGCAGTCGTGACCGCCAGCTCTTGTTGAACCTGAGGATACGCCGGGGTTGCTGTTGACCCTTTGGCGGAAACGGTTTGAACAGCTTGCAGCTGCCGGTATGCCCGCAGTCACGCTTATGGGAAAACCAGGTGTGACCACGCCACTGGAATTGATCCGGCAGCGGTGAGTTGTGGCAGAACACCGTGGTGTCGTTGAAGGCGCAGTCTTGGTCTTTGGTTCGACCACAGGCGCAGGGGTTGCGCCGACTGGAACGAGTGAGCTTCTGCTCTGACTTCCGCCCTAAACGGTGATTAGTGGGTCTAGACCTACTAGTTGTTCCAACCGATTTGGATGCACTGACAACCTGCAAAAGCAGCAGGTGCTCACTTAGCCTTGAGGAATCACGGACCTCATGGCTGGTCAATTTTTGGCCAGTCATTTTTTATACCCCTGCCAACTTCCGAAGTTGCTGTGCGGTGGCTGCCGTACTCATCTGACGGAGCTGGCCACGCTTGTGCAGCACCTCCTGAATGCGATCAACGCGCCAACGAATTGATGCGTTGCTTGATTCACCGAGGAAATAATGTCCACCGGCAACTAAGAAGCCGCCGTGGGTGTCACGTTTTCGCTTTAGGTAGCTCTCACTGACCTGAAGGAACTCTGCGGCATCTGGGGTCCGTAACAACACGGGAAACGCTCCTGACGTATCCCCATGCACTGAGCGATGACCTGCACGTAGCGAGGGAACTTAGTGAAGTCCCAGACGGTGTTTGACCGTCTACCAGCGACCAAACGGCGCAGGTTGGCCTCAACTACAGGCACGCTTGCTTGCCCACGTGGAGCAACGATCACAAGGCTGTGACCATTGACTGTGGCTTGCTTTCCCCGAGTCTTTTGTGTGCGCGTGACCTTGCGAGTCATTGGTGCATGAGGGTGGATGAACCTCATCCCGTTAGACGCACTGAGCGAATCGGCCATGCTCGGGGAGAGCATTCGTGACGGCGATCTGGTGTCACCCAGTCGCTGTTCCGTCAGATGTGATGTTGAGAACTTAGCCGGACGATCTGCCCCGGTCAACCGCAGCAGGCCGTAGCAAAAGTGGCGCGCCACGCGTATACATAGTGGCATTCCATTTTCCGGAGTTAGTTACTAGCAGCGACCAAACCTTCGTTGTACCGCTCAACAGCCGCTTCAAGACTGGCTTCATCGACCCAGCTGCCGTAATGCTTCATGTGAACAGCAACGGTGTGACCCATAAGCGCAGCTGCTGTTCTCACGTGCAAAGCATTATTTGAACAAACGTGGCAGCGATACGCCCACGAATGGCGCAGTGAATAAGGCGTGACGCCTTCATTTGACCGGACCAGATTCTTCCAAGGCTCATACCGCTTCAGCAGTTGCCCAAAGGCGTGACCGACCTGCTGGAACGTGCCCTTGTCTTCAACCTTGCTGATCTCGTTCAACACAGCCGCTGGCATCTTCACCAGACCGGATTCGTACAGGTGCAGCAGACGCTTGCCCTCACCTTCACGGCCAGCGATGTCCAAAGGCAAGCAGAGCCTTGGCGGCTTTGATTTCTGCGCCAAGGTTGCGATGTTCCGTTTGACGGCACCGGCGTAGAGCTTGCCCTCTTTGACGGTCAACACAGCCAGCTCAGCTGGCCGCAGACCAAACAGCGCAATCAGACCTGTTGCGAGCCGCAGGTCATGACGACCATCAGCTTCCATCTGATCAAGCAGAGCAGCCAGATCTTCTGGTTTGACCGGAGGCGTTAGCCGCTCCTCCGTAGAGGTGGCGGCAACGCCGATCAGGTCATTGATGAACGCCTTTTCTGGTGGCAACCAACGCTGTGGCGCACCTGCTTTGTCCACGGCGTAAGTCAGGAAGGCACAGGCATCACCGAGGTTGCGTTTTCTGCCTTGGCCACCTGGCGCCATATCGGTGAAATGCAGTTCCGCAAACCGCTTCAGCAGCGCCCGTGCATCACGTGGCTTTGGTCTGCTGTCCATGCACACCAGAACACGATTCAGACGCGTTCTGAGGTCAGCCAGCGTTGAGCTGCGGCGACCTTGTTTGGTGGCCAGATACTCCTCAACAACAGCTGGCCAACCTTGGTCAGCAGTGCCGTTGTGTTCTTCAGGAGCAGCTAGCGCCTCAGTGTCCAGACGGACCGCTTCAGCGATGCTGATGTTCCTGGTTTCAACCAACTCACGAACGCGTGTGACGGCGTTCAAGATCTGCACCGAGTTGGTGGCCTTCCACTCAATAGACAGCACCTTGGCGCTCTTGGTGCCGTCTTCGTAACGGCGCGTGAGCTTGCATTTGCCGCTCTGAGCAATGACGTTCCAGCCGTTGCCGTGGTTGTCCCTGATCTGGCGGCGAAGAGTTTGTTCCCACTTCTGGGGCGCCATGACAGCTGTCGTGATCTAGAGCCGTTTTAGAGCAGGAATTAGAGCAGAACAGCCCTAGCAGGCCACAGCAGGCTAAAGCCAGACAACAAAAAAGCGGTCTTGTGACCGCCAAAAACCCTGTCTATGACTGTGTTTTCAAGAATGGAGCCAAGGAGACTCGAACTCCTGACCCCCTGCATGCCATGCGTCTAAACCCTTCGCTAAAAACCAAGTCCTAGACAAACTTAACCCATTGCAGCACAGGAGTTTCAAGGAATACGCACCCAGCCTGCACTAGCAAGTTATGGCAATCAAAGGCAGAAATCACACCTAGAAATCACACCAAACAACGGCATACTGAGCACCTGCATGTCAGTCAGGTGCTCATGGTCAAAACGGCTCCTTGGCTTAAGGACCTGCGGGGCACGATCAAGCGCACCTACGGACCTGGGTGGGTGCTGGAGGAACGTTCTGGCTTTTTCAAAATCCAGCGTCGTGAGGCAGGCAACGCCAGGGAAGGCAAGCGCCCCACCATCACCACCAAGATTCGTTTTGCCCCCAGCAGCAGCACTGAGGTGCTCGTGCTCATTGGTGAGCTGAAGCGCAAGATGGCTGACCTCGGGCTAGGGCTCTATGCGGCCCACTCGCTGATCAGTGCTGCTGCAGAAGATGAGAACTCCGGCGGCACCAATTGGCCTGAGGTGGTCAAGCGATACGAAGCCAGCCGCGCCGGCACAGGACAGGTGAAAGCTGCGACCTACGACAGAGAGGAACGCCGCCGCATCGAACGCACCATCGAACTGATCAACGCCAAAGGGCGCGGGGCGGCCAACGATGGCCCAGGTGTCATGCGGAACTACACCAGCCAGCACCTGGCAGACCTCAATTTGGGCGGCGTTGGACGCAAGCGTGCGCTCCTTGATGTTTCACGCTTCCTGCGCTTCGCGGTGACCAAATGCGGCGCAGAACAAAGCTGGCTTCCTATTGAGGGTGACGACCTCCAAGACCTGATCGGCCTAGCGGAGACGAGGAAAGAGGACAAAGTCCCGGTCAAACCAGAACAGCTTTTCGGCCTGATCGACAGCCTTTATGAAAAGCCGGAGCTACGCCTCGCCGTCACCTTGGTGGGCCTGTTCGGTCTACGGCCAGCCGAACTGAAAGCAATGCTCGTGGAGGACGGAAAGCTCAAGGTCGGCAACGTCAAACGCAACCGGGCCACAGCAAAGGCTCCCAAACCCGATCGCATTGCCTACCCACTGGAGATTCCAGAACTCGCAGGTGCAGCAGGTCAGGCTCTGGCTCAGCTCAGCAGCGGGCTAATCAAGCTGCCGGTTGGGATCCTGAACGCCAAAGACTTCAAAACCTGCGGGCACACCTTCAGGCAATACCTCGATCGCCATCCCTATTGGGCTGCGCTGGTCAAAGCCAATCCTGGGCTCTCCCCGTACAGCCTTCGGCATGGCTACGCCTACCGAGGAGCCCTTGCCGGCATACCTCTCAGACAGCTCGCCGCATCAATGGGCCACGACGTGCGCACCCATATGAAGCATTACGGCCAGTGGACCGATGAGGCTGGCCTCGATGCTGCCTTTGGGGCTGCCAACGCCAAGCTCACTGCATCACTGAGCAAGCGTCACCAGCAGCAAATACATCAGTAGTTGCGGATCATTTAGTCACTGTCATCGAGTCATCGGAACGGCACTGCACCCCCAGCCGGGGTGATGGTGTTTACGGAGGCCCACCTCCATCCAATGGCCCTTGCATGACCATTGGGCGCTGATAACACCACTGACTCCCTCTCTGACATGCGGGGAGTCAGATCAGCGTTAAATCCTCACAAGATCGCCTTATCACTCGTGTCGAGTCCAACAGAACTTCAACGTCTTGTGATATTGAATTACAAGAATGCCGATGGGGAGGAGCTAGTTGGGCTCGCTCTGGAATTAGTAGAAGAATCTAATGGCGGAATTCAAGTACGGGTACTTAGGGATTCAAATTTAGTTAGTTGTGTATCGGTGGTTCCCTTAATTGAATGCAGAGTGGACGACTCGCTAGACTGCGACTGCTGTGACTAATCAGCAGCAATCACAACTTGAGCAACATTGCTCTTTTCCGGCGTGACCATCAGCACAGGGCTGAGAGCAATAAATCTTTCCATCTTTCAGGACGGCTTTTTCAGGGGTAATACTGCAGCCGCAGGGCTCACACGCGCATTGCTGGTTTGCGATTGGCATTGATTCGTCGATCAACTCCCCTCTTCCTAGGACGAACAAACAACCAGTGCAACTCTCAACCGAGGAAGTTGCACTTCACCTGACAGGCGGCGGGCAGCGTCTCCAGCCCGTCTTCTGCATCGTCTGCCAAGCCTCAATGGCGTTGTGGCGCAGCATCCGCCGCCGAGTCATCGGCTCAGGTGGGCGGGGCGGAAGGTAGCGGTAAGTCCTGATGGCGACCCACTGCGCATGCACCGTCGCCGTATCGGGCTTGAAGTGACACAGCTTTTGCTGCTGCTCGGAGTACAGCCACCCCTCACCACCGGCCTTTTCTGGCGCCTCGTGAAAGCTGCGCTCCTTGTTGGGCATGCAGATGGTCTAACCACCTGTTGCCATGTCCGCTCACCAGAAGTGGCCTTTTGGTGAGCGGAGTTTTTTATCAGGCGGCCGTTTCTTCGGCGGAAGGGGTCTGCACGTTGCGCCTTAGGAACACGCTGTCGGGTCGCCACTGGCAGACGCACTGCAGCTTCTCCCGCAGCCCCTCTATGTCAACCAAACGCTGTCCAGTGTGCTGCTGCACATGGACATGCTCGTTGAGATAGCCCTCATTGAGCAGTCTGTAGAGCTGAGACCTGGACTTATATCCGAGGCGCCTTGCAGCCTCGCTAATCGTCATTAACTCCATCTAGCTGTCCCTATGTGTCCACTGTTTTGACAACCACTGGCTAGATAAACAACGCGCGTACGAACGACCCACAGCAGTTGGCCTGAGAAGGACCCAGATACGCATAAGAAAGCCCGGGGTGTCCAAGCCCCGGGCTATTACGCACCAAAAGCAGGGCGCTGTCGCGGTTATGCGATTGCGTCCTGCATTGCTGCAAATGATTCCGGATGACGCACTGCAATGTCTACGGCTTGTAGTGCACGGACTGCCACAGTTCCAGATTGGAAAGAGCTGTACGGGTCAGTCAAGATCTCAAGCTCACCAAACATCCCGATCAGCAGGTCAGGGAAATGACCAAACAGGATTGCACTGAGGTTGCTGCCAGAGCCTTTGCTCAGATTGCTTGGGACTTGGTTGGACACGAGCAAACGCCTTGATGCGATCTGCTGCCGACCAATATCAGAACCATACGGAGAAAGGTGATAAGCCCCGTTGCTGTCTTTAAGTTTGCCCAGCACAGCCTCAACTTTGCTGTTGGTCAAAAAGCCAGAGTTAGGCAAATCTGCATTATCAACGGCGACCGCTGCTTTCAGATCAAGCATGTTGTCGAGCGTTGGTGCTGCGCCATTGGTGCCACCTGCAACGGATCCAATACCCGTTGTGTTGAGGATTCCAGTCGGCTGATTGCTAGAGCCGCTGCCGGCAATTGCGGCTAAGTCGATGGCTTCTGCAATCTTGAGGACAAAATCATTTCGGATCAAAGTCTCAATTTCAGGAGTGCTTTGAAGTTGCATCAAGTGGGTGAATTTTGAGAAGCAACCAACAACTTTGGGCGACATCGTCACCTGATCAAAGGTGCCGGTGCTTTCGGTCACATCAGCGCCTTCTGCCACCCAATAGGAAGTGCTGGTGGCAGTTCTGCGGGGAATTGCGACATCACCCACCAGGCCGGGCAACATCGTGGCGCCAAGCTCTGCAACGGCCAAACGATTGCGCAGGCTGTCGATAAAGCTCTCGGCCAGTAAATCGGTTTCGACAAGGTTGCCGCCGGCAGTGGCGGTGCCTTTGACGTAATCACGCGTCTGCCATCCGCTCTGATGTGGCATAAAAAATCCAGCGGTCTGGCGGCCGCTGCAATGCGCAAGCTCTTGGGAGACTTCGCGCTCTAAACCAGCCTCTGACCAGTTGCCGCTGGCACTTGCTTTGAGGGCGCGGAGCACAGAGAAATTCCGCTCCGCATGCCCAAACTCATCAGGGTTCGTGGTGTTGATCGTTTCGTAGGTCGAAGTCATTACTTGTTGGGTCGTAGTTGGTAGGGAACGGTTCACACCGATGGATGCGTCGGCAGGAATGCTCACGACGCTCAATTCGATCGGCTGCCATTTGCGGACGACCATCACGTCGCCCTCCTGCTCGGCTTGCTGCACGGCGTAGCCAACGCTGATGTTTGGCATCACTCCAGCTTCAACGTCCTGCCGCACCTGACGGGCCAAGTCATTGGTGGCCCAGGTGATGCGGGCCATGCCTCGGCGCCTCTCATCAATCCATGCCCGCTCGACGATGCCGAGCACGCGATCGGGATCATGGTTCAGCAGCAGCGGTGCCGCCCCGCCGTTTAGCCGCGATAGATCGACAGCCTCACGGTCGTGGTCCAACACCTCATCGCCGAAATATCGGGTGACGGGTGTCTCGCTGCTGAAGGAGAACTCCAGCTGATCGGAATCAGCCTTGGGTTCATCAATGGTGAGATAACGCCGTTGGACTTCAACGGCTGTGGTCGTCATAGGAGACCTCACATTCATAGAGGGTCCGCAAATAACGTCTTGACTGAGCAGAAGCCCGGTCATCTTCCCTTGGGTCAGGTTGCCTTGGGGAGTCGTCATCTGCAGAACTGTTGTTCACCGTCATGGCCAACATTGTCGGCATGCGATTGCTCATAGCCTAAACACTTATCTTTCAAAATAATAGCCAACTTTCTATATTCGCTTAACTCGATCTAATCAACCCTAAATCGCTGATATTTGAATGAAGAACACGACTAATCAAATACAAAGACCCCTTAAAACCCACTGCCGTGGCTGTGGCAGCTGGTTAACTGCTGATTAAAAATCCAGCGCGGACACATCAGACATGCCCAGACACATGCCAAGTCCGCTTAGACACTCTGCAGCGCAAAGGATATGGACGATTCAGACAGAAAAACACGGTATTTAGTACTCCAGGATTTCGAGGGTTCCAGGGGTCTAAAACTGTGTTTTTGTGCCTGATTCGCTGTAACCACAGGCAGGAACTGTGATGTCGGCAGACAGGGTTGATGTCTGCCGATGTCTGTTATGTCTGCCCGGGCATTGCACGCTCCGCGATGTAAGCAGTGGTGCCGTTTTTGCACACGGTGCCAAAGCCAAGCTCTGCAAGATCTCCAATAGCGATATGAAAACCGCTGGCCCCCAGATCACGCAGAGATTTGGTCGTGGCCGCCTCCCTCTTGGCGTACTGCCAACCCACTGATCTTGGCGATGACCCGTCACCCCAGCTCAGCTCATGCACCCGACGCATCAGCAGGGTGCTGGCGTCATCGTCTGCCTGGTGGAACAGACGCATTTCGGTGGTGATCGTGTCGACGATGTCGATCGCGATCTGCATCGTCTGCGCTGTTACCCGCAGCTCCCGCGTTGCAGCGTTGAGGTTGTGCACGTTGTGCAAAATCCCGGCCCACCGCAAAGCATGAGCAGAGGTCTTGCCCAGCAGTGATCGCACAACATCACTGATGTTGGGATCTATCGCCTTGGCCTGCTGTGGCGTGAACCAATCGAGCAGCAGACACCTGGCTTCCGCTGACAGCTCAACAGTGGCTGGCTTTTGCTGATGCAGGTCTACGGCGTACCTCTCCAACACCTTCTGAGCATGGGCATAAGCCGCACGCTCTTGGTCGGTGGGGTCGTCGTAACGCAGCTTCAACGGCTTAAGCGGAAGCAGGTTGAACAGCACCCGAGCGAATTTGCCGGTGGGGTCATCACCAGCAATCGCCCGCCGCAGCACCTTGGGCTGAATGTTCCCGTAAAGGGAGACATGGCACCGTTCGTACTGCCGTTGGCCTTCGACCCGCAGCGACAGGTTGCCGCTGCCGTCGAATAGCTCCAGAAGCTGAGCTTCACCAGTGCCACGGCCACGCTTGGTGTCGGACTCAAGCGACTGCAACAGCCCGGACATTTCGTCCTTGTTGATCAAAGCGCCCAGCCCGTCCTTCTCGTGAAGGTCCAGCTGGATGTCCAATGCCTCAGGGCTGTAGTTGCCACCGACGTGGGGAAAACGCGGACGAGGCCTTGGTGGCTTGTCGTCCTTTTTCATCCCCTCGGTGTCTTTGAGCCACCGCTCAATGGCGTCTTCATGCTGGTGCTTGTGCATCAGCCGAATCGCCGCCGCAGGATCACTGATCAGCTTTTGGTGAATCGGTGATTTGCCCTGGCCCGAGTAACCGACGTTGGCCCAGAACTCATTGCAGGGGACCGAATACTGGTGGTCTTGAGCCACCCGCGTTCCGATCTTGAACAGGCCGCTGTAACCCGTGAGAAGCGTGCCGGTGGCTGACAACGGATCGGTGGGCAATGCAATGGTTGCTGGATCAGCTCCAGCGCATCGGCCAGATCCGCTGGCAGCAAGCTGTCAAAGGTGAATTGATCACGCATGGCGACCCTTCCAACCGTGTTGCTGTGCGTGCCACCAAAACGACCCTGCACCAATCTGATCGCCGCCAGAGCGGGCGACCTGTCGGATGTCCCAGCCGCATTGTTTTGACGGGCTGTGGTCCTCCATCAGATCGATGGCCACGTCCTCGCCGCATCCGGCTTCAGCGCAGGCATCGATCAGACCCCAGAGGATGTTGCGGTAGTCGGCGTAGGTGCCAGACCCTTCAACACGCCTGGGGATGCAATCCAACGCCTCGTTTATCTGTCTTAGATCCGCAGGGGTTGAGCCGGCCTTCCGGGGAGCCCTCCCGCATTTTGTGCGCATTGATAGCAGCGGTAACAACTCCTCGAACTGCGCTGCCTCGTATCGGTAACCCGTCACGTTGACGATCCGGGTCATGGCCTTGGCTTCACCATCGCGGTCGATGTAGTGACCGCCAGCAAGCCGCATCATCGCATCATCCGGTTCAGTCCCTTGCAGGACGGATCGCTGCCGGCATGAGCGACTAGCCGGTCCAAGAGAGGCACCCATCGCTCCGGTTCCATCGGCACGTTGAACACCCAGTAGAGGTGCACTGACTTGCCGCCGGTCATCACCATGAACGTCGGTTCTGGCAGCCCCAGCGATTGCCAGAGCACCAGCTGCTCATCAACGGGCCGGTCGTCCCATTCGCAGAACAAAGCCTTGCAGGCCGTCACGTCATCGGCTTTGGTGCCGCTGGCGATGTTGACCTGGAGGTAAACCCCGTAGCCCTGGCGGTTTAATTTCTGAGCGCGCTCGAGATCGTTGGCAAAGATGCCGTTGATCGCGCCTCCGCGTCTCCCCTTGTGAGGGATCAGGCGGATGTTGGTGCAGGTCTCATCCAGACCGAGAAGGTCTAAATGCAGATGGGCTTGAGCAGCGTCGAGCGTTAAGCCAGAACAGCTGCTTTTAAGTGGTGGCTTGCAGGAATTAGCGGGCGCAAAGCCCTGCGGTGGCGATAATTGCTTTGTGCTTCTTATCGACTGAGCCACCGAGGACACGGTGGCTTTTTTCATGGCCGCCGCTCCAGTGCCTCGAGGCCTCTGCAATCGCCTCAATTTGGATGAGCTGCACCTGTTCAATGGCATCAGCCTTGTTAAGGGCTCTGATCACACCGTCGCTATGGACCCTGCAGACCTGCTGCAGCTGAATGTGCGAGGCGCTTAGGTACGACATCTGCTCGATCAGCCAAGCGACGCGTTCTTGATCGTTCTCAAGGACAGACGTCATCTCTTGCCACTTCTTGGCTTGGGCCTCAATTCGTGCGATGTCCCATGCGATTTCAGGCATCAGCTCTGCCCTCCGCGAGCCTGCATGCCGCGTTGATGAAATGCCTCGCGGCATCGCTCAACACAAAATGTCAGTGGGCTGTTGCGGGTAGAACCCGCGCACCAATGGCGGCCGGCTTCGAGAAAACCGCCGCAAATTTCACGCTTGCGTTTCAGCGTGTCCGTCGAGATGCCAAGAGCATCCGCTGCTGCCTTGGTGGGCAGCCAGAGTTCAGTTTTCATGCCCCGACCTCAGTTAGCGGGGATCCACTCGACGCCGTACAGCTTGCTGCTGTAGGGCTCTTCGCCAGCCTCTAGGCGCGCAACGTATTCATCACGCTTGGCCAAAAGCTCATCGCGGGTCAGGCCGGTCAGACCAGCTCTGCACATGGCTTGTCGTAACTGAGGATTTCCATCACCAACTTTTTCAAGCCAGTTAGGAGCCGACTCATTAACAGTCAGCTGCTCGAGGAAATGATGGAAATGCTTGCGGTAGTGGTGCGCAATTTCATCGGCACCACCCAACGTCACCAAAAAACCAGCATCTCGAAGCTGAGGTGATTTGTTCGCGTACTTGTCCGATTTGGGATTGGATTTAGGCACAGAAGAACCTCGTGGTTGAGGCTCCGGGATCCAAAGACGAGTTCAGGGAGACCCTTTACCCCGTGCCCAGGCCGACCTATTGGCCAACACTGGTCCCACCAGAGTTAGAACAAACCTACTGGCACCAGCACTGGGTGGCAAGTCGCACACGCCACCAGCAGTGGCGTGCAAATCACACCAGAAATCACACCAACCAGCGAAATCACACCGCTGCGCGACAAACCCCAGACACAAGAAAACCCAGTCAGAGAATGGGCTTTGAAGAATGGAGCCAAGGAGACTCGAACTCCTGACCCCCTGCATGCCATGCAGGTGCTCTACCAGCTGAGCTATGGCCCCATTACGACGTGGAGGCTTCGAAGGCGCCCTAGTCGAGCTCAACTTTACACCGTGAGGGCCTCAAACCTGTCGCCAGACGGCAACCAGGCGACCCTGCACCTCCACCTGTTCCGCGGGAAGCTCAATCGGCTGATAAGCGGGATTGGCAGCTTCGAGAACAACTTTCGCCCCCTGGCGATGGAAGTGCTTGAGCGTGGTGCCGCTGCCAGCAACGAGAGCACTCACCACCGTGCCGTTGCGCAACCTCTGGGGGTCCTGCACCGGCTCCATCAACACCACATCTCCATCGGCGATGTGGGAGTTGACCATCGAATCTCCGTTCACCGTCAGGGCAAACAGGCCACGGGTCTCGAGCACCGGAGCCAGGTCGAGATGCTCCTGAACATCATCGAAAGCCGTCACAAGGCCACCTGCCGCAACGGCCCCAAGCACGGGGATCCCCGCGGCACCGACCATGTCTCCCAACAGCTGCAAGGTGCGTGCCTGGCCTTCCTGCCAGGTGATCCATCCCTTCTGCTGAAGATGGCGCAACCGGCTCTGGATCGGAGCGGGGGAGCGCAGCCCCATCGCCTGCATCATCTGGCGGATGGAAGGGCTGTGGCGATGGGTGTCAATGTAGTCCGCCAGCCAGTCGTAAAGCTCTTGCTGAGGAGTGGTGAGGGGCTCCTGGAGGGCACGGGTCACCGTAAGGAAAGGTTCGGGCAATACATTTGTACCTTTCCTTGTCATGCGCCGCAAGCGCAAGCTCAGTTCAAACCAGCTTCCACACCGCAGCATCCGGGATTCTCGGTGCCACGTTTAGGTCTTTGGGCTCCTTAAACACCACACGCCATTCCGGAACTCGGCAGGAGACATAACCGGGATGTTCAATCAGCAGCCCTGGCTCCTCGGTTTGGCTGGCCACCCAGCCCGAAATCCAGTGCCCCTCCTCGGACAGGCCACCTTTAAACCAGACCCAGCAGCGTTCCTTGCGCATTGCGAAGTTCTTCAGCGGTTTTTATAGGTCTCAAGCTGTTGCGGACAAGCCGCCATCAGATATCCCATCAACTGTCCGGTAATGCGGGCTCTCTCCTTATCGTTTGGTGCGGCAGGGACATCCTCATAACGCATCGACGTGTCGCGCTCAAACATGATTTTGAGCTCAGGATCAGGCAACGCATAAAAGGCATCTACACCCATCTCGCAGATCTTCTCGGCAGTCCATCGAGCAATGGTGCTCTGCTGGTTTTTGTCGGTGGCCTGGTCCGCAGACGCTGCCACCGTATGAGCGGTGACGATCAACAGCAACAACAAACTGCGCATCAACGTCACAGACCACCCATCAACACCGCCAACAGAGCCTGCTGCGCATGGAGACGGTTTTCCGCTTGATCAAAGATGCGGCTCGCCTTTCCCTCAATCACCTCAGCGCTGATCTCTTCACCGCGGTGGGCCGGCAGGCAGTGAAGAACGATCGCATCGGCTGCCGCCTGCTCCATCAGGGCTTGATCCACACAGAAACCGGCGAAGGCCTGCTCCCGCTGGGCTTGCTCTGCCTCCTGGCCCATGGAGGCCCAGACATCGGTGTAAACGGTCTGAGCACCTGCCACCGCCTGACGGGGATCGGTCAACACCCCAATCGAGGCACCGTGCTGCGCCAGGGATCGGGCCTGCTCAAGCACGCCCGGCAAAGGCTCGAAGCCCTCAGGGCAGCCGATCCGCACATTCACCCCCAGCAAGGCGCCGCACAGCATCAGGGAGTGGGCGACGTTGTTGCCATCGCCCACATAGGCCAGGGTCTGCCCGGGAAGGGATCCATGGGCTTCCTGCATAGTGAGGAAGTCCGCCAGGGCCTGACAGGGATGCTCCAGATCGGTGAGGGCATTGATGACCGGCACCGAGGCCCAATGGGCGTAGTCCACCAGTTCCTGCTGAGCGAAGGTTCGAATCGCCAGAACATCGCAGTAACGGCTGAGCACCCGGGACGTATCCTCCAGCGGCTCGCCGCGGCCGAGCTGCGTGACGGAAGGATTGAGATCCACCGTCTGGCCGCCAAGGCGAGCCATGGCCACCTGAAAACTGACACGGGTTCGGGTGGAGGCCTTGCTGAAGATCAAACCCAGCACACGGTTGCCGAGATCGATCCGACGATCGCCACTCTTTAGTTGTGCAGCCAGTTCCAGTAACGCCGCTATTTCATCAGCGGAGAAATCCGCTGATGACAGAAAATCACGTCCGCACAGCGGAGATAGGACAGCAGCAACTCCCGCAGA
This sequence comes from Synechococcus sp. AG-670-B23, assembly GCA_003209165.1. GTDB lineage: Bacteria > Cyanobacteriota > Cyanobacteriia > PCC-6307 > Cyanobiaceae > Parasynechococcus. Next base: position 29,664 of record QCSL01000009.1, read on the forward strand.
TGCGGTAACAACCATCACGACGGTTCAAAGGACTGTTATCGGAGATAAGGCCCGCTGCCGTCAAGCGGTTACGCCTGAAGGCAGCACGCTCGCCTCGAGCATGTGCTTGAGGTCATCTCCCTCGATCACCTCTTTTTCAAGGATCTTCTGGGCGATTGTCTCGAGCAGGGCCATGTTCTCCCGCAGAATCGCAAGGGCATCGTCATGAGCTTGGTCCACCAGCCCTCGGACCTCCTTATCGATGGCCTGGGCCGTGACATCACTTACCGAGCGGCGTGGGCTGTTGCCACCCCCGAGGAAACGGCCGCCGCCCTGCTTGTCGTAGGCCAAAGGCCCGAGGGTATCGCTCATGCCGTAGGTCCCTACCATCTGTTCCGCCAAATCGGTGGCGCGCTGAAGGTCGTTGGCAGCACCCGTGGTGATCTTGCCGAAGACGATCTCCTCAGCGGAACGTCCACCCAAAAGGGTGGCGATCTGACCCTGCAATTCCTCTTTGGAATTGAGGAAGCGTTCTTCGGTGGGGAGCTGCAAGGTGTAACCCAAGGCGCTCATGCCGCGGGGCACTATCGAAATCTTGGCCACCTTGCTACCACCAGGCATGAGATGGCCCACGATCGCGTGACCAACCTCGTGATACGCCACAACCTTCTTTTCATCGTCCTGCAGGACGCGGCTCTTCTTCTCCAGACCCGCCACAACACGCTCGATCGCTTCACCGAGGTCCTGCTGCTCGACTCTGGTGCGCTGGGCGCGTGCGGCAAGCAAAGCAGCTTCGTTGACCAGGTTGGCTAGGTCGGCACCGGCGAAACCACTGGTTGCTTGGGCAACGCTGTCTATGTCAACACCTTCAGCGAGCTTCACCTTTTTGGCGTAAATCTCGAGAATGGTCTTGCGGCCGGAGAGATCAGGACGGTCCACAAGCACTTGCCTGTCGAAACGACCCGGGCGCAACAGAGCCGCATCGAGGACCTCAGGCTGGTTAGTGGCAGCAAGAACGATCACTGGTTTGTCCTGAGCGGTAAAACCATCCATCTCGGTAAGGAGCTGGTTGAGGGTCTGTTCCCGTTCGTCATTGCCGCCAACGACACCCATTGACCCCGAACGGCTCTTACCGATGGCGTCGAGTTCGTCGATGAATATGATGCATGGCGCTTTTTTCTTCGCTTCTTCAAAAAGGTCGCGCACGCGGGCGGCACCTGCACCGACGAAGAGCTCAACGAACTCAGAACCGGAGATGATGAAGAACGGCACCTCTGCTTCGCCGGCGACGGCCTTTGAAAGCAGGGTCTTGCCAGTTCCAGGTGGGCCGACGAGCAGCACACCCTTAGGAATCCGAGCACCGATTTCTGCGTAGCGCTCAGGACGCTTGAGGAAGTCGACGATCTCCGTCAGTTCCTGCTTCGCCTCGTCCACACCAGCCACGTCGGCGAAGGTGATCCGCGACTCTTCATCGGGAACATAAACCTTGGCCTTGCTCTTGGTGAAGCTCAAGGCACCCTGCGCGCCTCCACCCATCGAACGACGGGCAAAGAATTGCAGGACCAGGATGAAGATCAGGGGAGGCACCACCCAGCTGAGAATGGTGGTGAAGATGTTGGGCTTCTTCGGAGGTGCTGCCGCAAATTCAACACCCTTGGTCTCCAAGCGTTGCGGGAGATCCATGTCGAAGATCGGAGTGGTGGCCAGCACCGGAGGGGTGCCCTCCTCGGGCTCACTCAGCTCATAGCGGATCTGCTCTTGAGTGATGAACGCCCGCTTCACCGCACCGTCATTCACCTGGTCTATGAACAGGGAATAGGGCACCCGGGGAACTTGCTGCATGCCATTACTGGGGAGAAAGCTGCTGAACAGCAGCAACACCCCAAAGCCAATCAACACCAGGTTGATGATCCCGAAGCGACGGTTCGGCTGGTTGTCGTCCTGGCGGATCGGCATGGATGCCCCGAAAGTCCCAACACGCTACGAGGGATCTCTGGCAATCAACGGGTGTGAGAACCGAACGGCACCTAGGTTCTGCCCATGTGCAGTCGCTATTGCCTCGAAACGCCTAGCATTGAGCTGCAGCAGTTGCTGAGCAGCTGGCTCCGGCCCGACGACAGCGCATGGCTGAAGCATTACGCCCCCCGCGACCTGATCCGCCCCCATGAACCGGTGCTAGCTGTGAGGTGTGAGCACGGTGAAGTCCGCGTTTCCCACATGCTCTGGGGTCTGCTGCCGGGTTGGGTCAAGGACCCGCTTCGGGCGCCGCGACCCATCAATGCCCGCGCCGAGACCATCGGGGAGAAAGCCTCCTTCCGCGGTCCATGGCGTCATCACCGCTGCCTTCTGCCCAGCACGGGCTTTTTTGAAAAGGGGCACCTCATCCATCGCAAAGACCGGCGGCCGTTCTGGTTGGCCGGTGTCTGGGACCGCTGGATCGGTCCCGATGGCAGTGAAGTGGAGACCTGCTGCGTAATCACGACACGGCCGAACAGCTTGGTTGAACCATTGCACGATCGAATGCCGGTGATCATTCCCAACGGACTAGAGAGCGTCTGGCTCGAACCGGGCGATGGGGCCCACTGTCGCGCCCTCGAGCCGATGCTCACGCCATCGCCCCCGGACACATGGGAATGCAGAGCAATAAAACCAACCGCCCCTAACAACAACCACCAGCAGCTCTCACTGCTGGACTGAACAATGCTTGACAGCCGTCGCTGGCTACCGACCCTATGGGCATTGGCCAAAGTGCTGGTGGGACTGGTTCAACGACTCCTCCAGCGGGATGGCACCCAGCTCAAGCTGCTGCTGCTCTGCACGCTGATCGCCACTGTTGGGTTTGCCTTTCCTCGCTTGGTATGGGCGACTTACATCGGCTACTCCTTGATCGCCTTGCTGCTCACACAGGTGATGGTAGGCAGCAGCAACGCTCCGGATTTGAGTGATGCCTTGTACCGGGGGCTGGGACTGGTCGCAGTAGCCACCATGTGGCTGTGGCTGCTCACGCCACTAAGGCTCATCTACAGCGGCATTCCGCTCGCCCTGAGCTGGAGTGGGCTGGTGGGCTGGAGCGTGATCCGGCTAGTGACGCGCTTCGCCAGCGCTAGACGCGTGACCGAAGCGCTGCTGATGGGCGCCACAGCGGGGTATCTGCACATCGGACTCGCTGCCGGATTGGTGATGAGTGCGCTCGAGACGATGCAACCCGGCAGCTTCGCGCCACTGGCGCTGGCCAATGCCAGCGACACAAGCGTTCTGGCCAGTGCCCGCATCTTTTCGGCGATCAATTACTACGCCTTCGTTTGCCTAACCACCGTTGGTTTCGGGGACATCAGTCCGATGCTCCCCCTGGCTCGCATGGTGAGCGTGGCCACCAGCATCGCCGGACCTCTTTATCTCGCTGCTGTGATGGGCGTGCTGATCGGCCGCTATGCCAGCAGCCTCGACCGCCAAAGCCAAGGGCACTGACCTTAGGAGCCGCTGCACCAGCGAAACAACCAGTCGTGCCCCAGGGGCTCGCACTGATGCCACCTCCCCCCCAGCACTTGATCCATGGAGCGGAAATCCAGATCTCCCAAGGGGGTGCGGGCAGCCGTGCCCCCCATCAGTTTCGGAGCCACCACCGCAGCAATCTCCTGCACACAGCCCTGCCGAATCGCCGCGGCCGCCAGCTCCGAACCGCATTCCCACAGCACCTGATTGCAACCACGCCCCGCCAGGGCCTCCATCAGCTTCATCGGTTCACAGGCCGAAAGCCCAAGTCCCTCAGGACCAGGAGGAAGACGCTGAGGATCAGCCTCGGGACCGTGGGCCACCAGAGTCGGCGCCACCGCAGTGTTCCAGAGCTGGGCCTGATTCGGCAGATCCAAGCTGCGGCTCAGGACCACCCGCAAAGGTTCTGGTGAACGCCGTCCCCTACTGGTAAGGAGCGGATCATCTCCTCGCACTGTGCCGCCACCCACGACCACAGCATCCATGCCACTACGCAGCTGATGCACCCAAGCGCGGGCGGGGGGGCCGCTGATCCATTGGCTGGCGCCGTTGGGCAAAGCAGTGCGGCCGTCCAGGCTCATGGCCCACTTCAAGATCCCGAAAGGGCGGCCGGTGCGGACGCGGTGCAGGAAGGCCCGGTTCTGCTGGCGAGCCTCATCGCGCAGTACACCACTAATCACCTCCAAACCCGCCTCTCGCAGCTGACGGATGCCGCCCCCATGAACACGGGGATCGGGATCCTCCAGAGCAACCACAACACGATGAATACCAGCCCGCAGCACCGCCTCACTGCAGGGGGGCGTGCGGCCGTGATGGCAGCAGGGTTCAAGGGTCACCACAAGGGTTCCCCCACGGGCCGCATTCCCAGCCTGGCGCAGGGCACCCACCTCGGCATGGGCATCACCGGCCCGCGCATGAAAGCCTTCGCCCACTAGGCGACCACAGGCATCGAGAACAACTGCCCCCACTAGCGGGTTGGGGCTGGTGTGACCTTCAGCAAGCGCGGCCAGGGCCAGGGCGCGACGCATCCAAAGCTCCCACATCAGCTGAGGGGCAATTCCTGCAGCGAGCGCCATTCACCAACGATATAAGGAGGTATAGGCAACTCAGTGAAGACACCCGGCAACGCCAACCGGAGCGGTCGGTTGTTGCTGAGATCGTCCAGCAAAGGATCAAGGTCAAATTCAGCCGCTGCGTCACGGCCATCCGAGGCCAGCACTGGATTCGCCAGGGTGATGTCATTCAGCTGCCATTCGCTCCGACCCGCCAACACCTGGAGACTCACTGGATGATCGAGTCTCAGCTTTCCCGGATAGCCCACCACGCGCAGCACCACCGGCTGCCCCGGAGGACCCTCGCGATAGGCCACCGCCTGCCAGCTGTCGTAATCAAGATCCCGCAGGCCTTCCAGCGAACGCACCATGGCAACACCGGCTTCACTCTCGTGCTGGTGCACCTGAGCCCAGGCCATGCCCGGCGTCAGCAACAAGAGCCCCAGAGCGGCCAACAGACAACAGAGCAAACGGCGCATGGGGAGGAGGTGAGTGGGTGAATTCTCACAACAAACCACTTCAGAAGGCGATTCGCCCCAACAATCAGCACGTAGAGGTTGCATTCCATTCAGCTCCCGGCCTTGGTGCGACCCTGCAAGCGGTCGGACTCGAGATGGATGTGGCCCAATTAAGCCGTGGCGCTCTCCATACAACTTTTCGCCTGGGTGGTTCACGGCAGCTGCCCGTTTTCTCGATTCAGACCAATCAAGACCTGGTGCTTCACGGCAACCGAAGCCCTGGGGTGTTGCCCCTCAGCTTGAACACCACCGATCAGCAGCCGGTGGTTCGTGGGAGAGAAAAAAATCCCGTCTCTCTGAATGGTTTTCAGGCCGGCCTGAGCGAAACGTTTTTTCAGCTTCCCGCAGGGCCCCACATCCAGGCGACACTTGTCTCTCAAACGCGGTTTGAACAGCTCGCCACTGCCACCGGTGATCACCAGACGCTCGAGGTGATCCAACGATCCAACTCTTCCAACCTCCACACCCAGAGGTTTTAGGAGATCAGCGTCTTGATCCAGGCCCAGCTGACAAGAGGAGGCCAGGATGATCGGGTGGAAGTGGCTGCGCTGGAGGCGTTATCACCCCATCAGCTGCAGGGAACAGTCAGTGATGAATTCCACGCGTGGGAGCTGGACTGATGAAGAAGATGATCGCTTGGGGGTTCAACAAGACCGGCCAAGCCATCACGCTGAACCTCAGCGCGACGATCTTCGCCTCACGCTCTTCGATCGATCACCGCTGCCGCCAGACCTTCGGCATCAGCCCCAGGGCTCTGCTCAAGCAATTCCGGCTTGCTCATGTACAGCAGTCCCCTGGGTTCTCCAGAAGTTCAGCGCACCATCGGCGGCCATACCGTGCAAGAGATTGCCTCCCACTTCGGCTTTCAAAGCTGCAATCACTTTGCGCGGGATTACCGCAGCCAATTAGGAGAATCCCGCAGCGCAACACTTCAACGGGCATCCGCTCCTGGGATGAGCATCCAGTCGGTCTCCGTGGCCCAGAGCCCCCAAATGGCCATGGCTCTGAGGTAGTGGCAAGCCCGGTAGGTCTTCACCGCGGTAATCGCCTCAGGCGTACGGAACTGCAGACCACCGGAATACACCTGTTCGACGACGGCTAAGCAGATCGCTTCCGCCGTCTGCTTTTCTCCCATCAAGCGGTAATAGCTGGCGATCCCAAAGTTGATCCCCGTCCACACCTCCAAGGGGTGGGTGCCATTGGGATCCAACGGGGTGCCATCGCGGCGTAAGCCGTTGGCCACGCCCAAAGAGCCGCCATCGAAGGACTCAAAGCAAGCCTTCTTAACGGCCTTTAAGGTGCTACGGCTGTTGCCGTCACTCACAACAGGCGACAGGCCCAATAGCCGTGCATAGAAATCACCGCAGAGCTGATCGGCCATCACCACTGGCGTACCGCTCTCAGCATCGATGTCGTAGTACTCGCCGTTCCAGAGCAGCTCGTCGAAGTTGCCCCGGGATTGCTCCAACCAACCGCTGAATTCCCGTTGCTCAGCGGAGGTGTCCAGCCCGGTGCTGAGTTGGAGCGACTGGGCCATAGCAAGGGCAGCCTCAAGCGCAGCGATCCAAAGGGCGCCGCAGTAGGCACTCACCCCCTTGAGGGGCCAGTCGTCGAAGGTCTGATCCGGAGCGCCGCCGTTGTCGGGCAGGCCGTCGTTGTTCACATCAAACGTCTTCAAATACCGGAGCGCCTCCACGGCCGCCGGCCAGCAATCGGCGAGGAAACGGATGTCTTCACCACTTGGGGCAAGCTTGAACGTGCGCCACACCTGCAGCACAAAATCACTGCCGAGGTCCTTCCAGAGGTTGCAGTCTTGATAAGCGGTGTAGTTGGTCGCATCCCAGGGGATCTCGTTGGGAGCCCCCAGGTCATGGGGGGTGGCTCCTTTCACCTTGCGGTCAGCCTCCACCCGGCCTTTGCCCTGGGTGAAGTACCAGCCAATAGGGCGCTGGGTGGAGTCCGCAACCGGAATCGCCCGGGCAAAACTGCGCAACACAGACTTGTCGAGTTCGGGCCAGAGCTGCAGCAGAGCAAAGGATCCGTAGAGACGAACATCGAGGCTCTCGTACCAGGCATAGTCAAGGCACTCCAAAACGCCGAAACGACCTTGAGGATCCTCACGTGATGCCGCACTCCAAAGACTGCCGCCACTGCAGAGGTCGTAAAGCTCATTGAACAGAGCCATCCGCAGCGGTTCCGGCAGGTCTTTGCGTTGCAACACCGGCTGCTGCCAGGCCTCGATCTGCTGGCGCCAGCTGTGCCAATCGCGTAGCGCTTCAGCGGCAATGGCAACTGCCTGGTTGGCATCCGCACCGAAGAAGTCTGTGTAGCGGCGCAGAGCCTGGCTGCCGGTGGCAAAGGCCGTCACAGGTAGGTCCCAGCTGATCACTATCGGGATCTCGATGCTCTGACCGGGGGCTAACTGACATTGCACTGCGAGTGCAGCACTAAGGGGATCATCCGATCCACTGCGTCGATCGTTGTTGCTTTCGGGGATCGAGCCATCATTACTGAAGCTGTCCCAGAGCTCACGACCATCACCACTGGGATTCCAACGGCTGCAGCGCTGGATCGTCACACCGAGTTGCTCTGCCGTGGCAATGCACCACTGGCCCTCACCCTCTGCAATGGGTTCAGAGATGTTGCCCTCCAGCACCACCCCCTTCAGGGGGCCATCATCGACGTAACGGTTGCGCTGGCCCGTGGTGGTGCCGATGGCCGGTGCGTAGTTGTGCTCCGGGCTGCCGTCATCGCGAAAGTGAACCTCGGCCGAGGCATCAGTGTTGGTGAACCAGCCGGTGGTGTTGCGCCAACTCAGCAGCAACGACAAATCCAGAGGCTGGTCGGTGGGATTGCGCAGCGTCCAGAGGAATACCGCCACCGGGTAGCTGGTGCGCTGGTAATCACCCGGGAGGATCGGACTGAAGGCCTCGCAACGCACCTCGGCGTCGTACACACCCTCGTAGCTGGCCCAACTGAGGGGATAGCGGGCGGCATAGGTGCCGGTGCTGAGATCTGGCGTGCTGGCCGGATACCAATCCCAGGCCTTTAGTGGCTGGCCGCCCTCCGGACGGGAGGCGTCCTGATCCGGCTGAACCGCAAGGGCGTGGGCGCGCTTGCCGCGGCCATTCCCCTCAAACAGAGCGAACTGGCAATCGGGCAGCACACCAAACCAGTGCTCCCCGCCATCAAGGTGCCAGAGGTTGATATTGCCGTCGGGCGCCCGCCCGAAGCAACCGGCCCCGAACCCCCCAAGCGGCATGCCGTGGTTGGGTCCGTCGTCGAGGTTGCTGGCGTAGCGAACTGTGTAGGGGTTGTCCCAGCCCAGGCCAAAGGAGCGGCTCCAGGAGGCCTCAGGGGGCTGCCATTGGGAGGCTTGCTTGCCGCGGCCCAGCAGGGAGTTCAGAGAGGACCAACCGAACGAAGCCATGCAGGGGCCGAGAGTCGCTCCAGACTGCCAGGTTTGGCATAATCAGCTAGCCATTGAGATCACCCCGCAGACAAGGATTGGGGATTGTCTTCGGCATCCAGCAGGGCATCCAAGGTAACTGCAGTGCGGACCAAGGCTTGATAACGTTGGAATCTACGGCAATTCTGATCCAACCAACGGGCGGGGGTCGTCCCCTCCAGGTCGGGTTTGTCGGGATCGAGCAGGGGCAGATCGTCCTGCTGCGCAATCAGGGCAATGACCAGGTCATGAAGGCGTTGGCGGCGATCGTGAGCTGGGGTCATGTCTCTTCCATCAGTTCGTTCAGGCGTTGTTGCGCTGATAAGTGAAGGCTCACCGGATCAGAGTTGATGCTGCGGGCCGGGTCAATCCACCAGCAGATCACCCCATGCCATGGCTCCACAAACCCTGACACCAGAATGACGGGATGAGCAACTAGCCCCGGATATACACCACTGAAAATCCAGGTTTTGCAGTGGGTTTGGGGCTGTCATACAGCTGGATTGCACATCGAAATCTGATCGTGAAACACTGGATCCGAGAGCAGCCGACGCAGCCGCTAGCGGTTCGTGCTGCCCCCAGTCTGATTCCGCGAGCTGAATCACGCCGCACAGCAGACAGGCGCGAGCCGAAGTCGCCTCGTCCGCTCGTTCATCGAGCAGGGCCTCAAAAGCCTGCCGAAGAGCTGACAAAAAAATCCCCCGGCTGCAACCGTGGGAAACCAGAAATTCCTAACCCCAACTTTAGATGGAATTCACCTACGACCAAATCGCAGCGAAGCTTCCTCCTGAAGACCGCTCACCAGAACTCGTTGAGCACTACCGCCCGTGTCTGGAGAACTTCTGGGAAATCGACGAGCAGGTCAAAGCAGACTTCCCTGGTGCACAACTAGAAGGCCCAGAAGCTGTTGAGCTTCACCGCCATTACTTCCGCAATGGCCTGCCCTACGAAAAGCAGCAGGGCTGATGGCACTTTATCAAGACGCACGCGAGTAGATCAGCTCTGACCTTGCCAGCCTCTGCGAATACGAAACCGAAGGTGAGGTGCTGATGGCTGACATAAGCACCATCAACTTTTTAAACAATCTAGGCTGCCGCAATTGATCGTTGATCAGTTATCAGGTGGTAACAGCGTCAAAGTATAAGTTCAAATATATTGATCATCCTGGTCAATATCAGATGGAATATTACTTTGAAGTTGATCGAACAAGCGGAGCATTTATGAAGCGAATGGTCCACTCAGTCACTTCTACAGAGAAAGAGTGGGTTGGCTCCTACAGAAAGAGTCAATCCAAGAAAGTTCTCTTCTAGCCCACTTATGCATTGCCAGGGTCCTTCTGAGCGCATGCACCCGCGGTGATGTCGCAGCCGCAGGTTGTGTCCAGGCACAGCCCCAGCAACTACCGCAAATAAGGCCGATTAAGGCCGTTTAAGAAGCTGAAGCGCTTGACTATGTCGTTCAGTGATTTGGTCTCTTCCGTCTGGGCTGTTGTTGAGACACGCTGGTAACTGATCGCCAGTTTTTTGGCGGCCACACCATCCTGTGCAGCTTGTCCTGCTGGAACTTTCGCCCCTTTCTTCGGTGTTTGAGTTGACCGCGGAGACAAAACTGAACCAGCAACCCGCCAGTCATACCAGTGGATCACACTGGTGTGCAACCGGAGGTGTTACATCATGATCGATGTGATTGGCACCGACGCCGGGGCTCCCGCCTCATTGCCAGCTCGACAGCAGACGTTGCTGCGGGCTGCCGCCGTGATTGCAGCACCGCAGCGGTTGCAAGCTGCTCTGGAAGCTTGGCTGGAGGACGCCCTGCCAGAGCTGATCAGCAGCGATGACCCGCGTGCTCTGGTGAACACCCTGCAATCAAGAGCTGCTGATCAACCTGTGGTGGTGCTAGCCAGCGGAGATCCGCTCTGGTTCGGACTGGGGCGCAACCTTTGTGACCGAATCGGGGCAGAGCGGCTGCGGTTTCATCCCGCCCCCACATCCCTGCAGCTGGCCTTCGCCCGCATCGGTCGCCCCTGGCAGGACTCCGAGTGGGTGAGCCTACACGGACGGGACCCTGAGATCCTGGCCAGCGCCTTGCAGAAGCGACCGGCGGCCCTGGCGGTCCTGACGGACCCAAACCAGGGGGGCGCCAGCACGGTGCAGCGCATGTTGCGCAGCAGCGGCCTAGAAGCCAGTACGGAGCTGTGGCTCTGCGAAAACCTCGGGCACGCCGATGAGCGGGTTCAGCTGATCACCCCCGGCACCGCGTTGCCGGCTGACCTGCATCCGCTGCTGATTGCACTGCTGATCGCCCGGGAACCCGCCGCACCGGATCCGCATGAGCTGCCGTTGTTCGGGCTCGATGACGGGCTTTATCTCCAGCAAAGCGATCACCCCGGACTGATGACCAAGCGGGAGGTGCGCATCCAACTGCTGGCCGAACTCGCCCTGCCAAAACAGGGCGTGCTCTGGGATCTGGGGGCCGGCACCGGCAGCGTTGGACTAGAGGCTCTGCGCCTGCGCCCAGGGCTGCAACTGCTGGCGGTGGAACGCCGCGCAGGTGGCGCACAACTAATCCAAGGCAATGCGCAACGGCTCGGCGTCAGCCCCGCAGCGGTGTTGGAAGCCGACGTAATTGCGTTGATGAACGTCGGCCTACCTAGCGATCTCAGCCAGCCAGATCGGGTTCTGCTCGGAGGCGGTGGATCCAAACGGGAGCGATTGTTGGAGGAGGTGCTGGCGCGGCTGCGGCCTGGTGGCGTAGTGGTGATTCCCCTGGCCAGCCTGGAGGCGTTGGCCAGCGTTCGACCGCTACTCGAGAACGCCGGATTGGAGGTGCGCGTTCAGCAACTGCAGGCCTGGCGGGGACAGCCGCTTGGGGACGGAACGCGCCTGGCTCCGATGAACCCCACGTTGATCGTGACTGGAGCGAAGCCGCTTTAAGGCGACTTCAATATGGAGGGCGTGAGCGGGGCAATCCGAACCGGATCGCCGATGCCAATCCCAAGCCGTTCAGCCTCTCCGGCACCGATCTCGATCACGGCATCAACGAAATCAGCCCGTCCATTGCCATCCGCATCAGCGGAGTAGGAGCGACAGGGCAATGCTGCGCAGGTTGGAACGGCCCTAACTAGATCGAGCACGCGCCCATCACGCACAAAGATCATGTCCAGAGGCGCAAGGGTGTTGAACATCCAAAAGCGCTGCGGCTGCGTGGTGGAGAAGGGGAACCACATCCCGCGCAAGGACGGCAGAGCCGGCCGTTGCATCAATCCCAGCCGCTGCTGCTCCGGACTGAGGGCCACCTCGAGATCGATGCAGCGCTGATGCGCCACGCACCAACGGGCACCAATCGGAAGCCACTGCGGGGGCGGCTTAGGAGGCAAAGCGTCCATGGCCGCTTAAGCCTCCCGCAACCCTTGGCCGAGGCGATAGCCCCGGCCGCGCACGGTATGCAGCAGACGGCGCTCGCCGCCGGCCTCCAGCTTTTGGCGCAGATAGCGCACATACACCTCAACAACATTGCTGCTGGACCGCTCCCCTTGCCAGACCTCCTGGAGCAACAAATCGCGGCTCAACACCTGGCCCCGACGCTGCATCAGCACCTGCAGAAGCATGAATTCCCGTGCCGTCAGAGCCACTACACGTCCCCCCCGACGCACCGTCCGGGTGGTGAGGTCAACACTTAGATCATCGAGCTGAAGCAACGCCGGACGATGACCCAACCGCTGTTGAATGGCGCGGTGCAGGCGCAGACGTAGCAACAAATCGCTGGGGCCAATCTCCGAGAGCCAAAAATCGTCCGCGCCCGTTCCCAGGCAGGCGGCACGGGCCTCAACGCTGTCTCGTTCCAGATCCAACAGAATCGGCATGATCCCGAAACGGTTGCGCAGGCCCTGAATCAAAACGGCCTGACCAGCTCCCAGAACAGCAGCTACAGGAGATTCACCCGGTTTAGGAGCATGGGCCGAGGGCCCGGCACTAAGCCAGTCCAGGGTGGCGTATCCCGATGCGGCCAGACGGGGCGCCAGGGATACCGCCGAAGGTCCTGCCAACAGCAACAGGGGATCAGCGTTCATCCCCGCTCAGGCTTGGCGATATGGGGCAAGCCCCAACCCAGTTTGTTGCGCAGCACTTGGAAGAACTCATGGTCGGCGAGGCGCACAAAGCGAACAGGATGCTCGCTACGACGGATCAGCACCCGATCTTCAGGCCATACGTAGCAACCAGCACTGCCGTCCACCACCATCATCAGGCGCTCCGGCGTGGCCGGAAACACCGTGACGGGTTCACGGTCGCTGAACACCAGGGCGCGGGAGGCTAGGGAATGGGGCGCGATCGGCGTGAGTTGCAGTACCGGACAGTCCGGCGTGATCACTGGCCCCCCGGAACTGAGGGCATAAGCAGTAGATCCTGTCGGCGTGGAGAGGATCACACCATCAGCAGCGATATCCACCGGGGCATGGCGGCCGATGGCGATCTCGAAGTGACACATGCTGGTGAGTGGCTCACGGTGCAGTGCCATTTCGTTGAGGGAAAGGGCCTCCCAGCGACGCTGATCACCCCGCATCACACTCACCACGAGGCTGCTGCGTTCCTCGATCGTCCATTGCTGAGTAAGAACCACATCGAGGGCTCGGTCCAGATCATCGAGATAGGCCTCGGCCAGGAATCCCAAATGACCGGTGTTGATCGTGAGAATCGGAATCCCAACAGGGGCGGTCTGACGTGCTGCGGAGAGCACCGTGCCATCTCCACCAAGCACGATGGCCAATACCGTCGATTGATCAAAGCCCTTGGGCACACAGGCGCTGTAGCCCTGAAGCCGCAGGTGCTGATCAGGGTTGGCAAAGCCCACCATTCCCCCGGCGCTGCTGGCCCGCTCCACGGCATGGCCCGCTGCCTCTAGACGCTGCTGAATCGTGTCCGCGGTCTGAATCGCAAGGGGCTTGCCGTCATTGACGATCAGTCCGATCCGGGGCACTGATCGTGGCCAAGAAACATCTGGTTCAGCTTATGGGACTTGGCATGCGCCCATCCGTAGGTGATCGGGATCGAAACGCTGCGCAAACGTCTCTTTCAATCTTGAAGGTAAAGAAATGCACAGGCGTCCATAAAAGCCTTCAAAACGCTTGGACAAGCCCTAGGCCTGAATGCATTGGCTGTTGGGGCAGCAGCAGGTGGCCATCAACGAGCTCACCAACTGGGTTCGGCTTGGCCCAACGCTCAGCTGCTTCAAGGCACAGCGCTGGAAGGAAGCCAAAGCGCCTTAACGATCGGTTCAAGCCAAGTTGAAAACCTGGTGGTCCAGAGCAAAGGACGCTTTGGAGCAACGTTGCTGAAAAGCACCAATCTTTTGAATTCCGAGACTGCAGCTCGAATGAATGTGATCTCAGATCTGATTACTTTGTGCGGGCTACCGAAGCAATCTCAAGCTTGCTCTCAGCTGCTCGCCATAACAAATTCAACAGACACACTCACGGCAATGACGTCCATTGCCCATCAACCCTGGAACAACGCAGGAGAACCTTATCAGCTGTTCCAAAGCTCATACCCGACCAACAAAACAACACAGCTGCGTACAACAGCAACCGCTCCCTATTTGTTGTTTCAACCAAAAAGCTTTTCACTTTCCCTGGTTTTGACATTGGTGGTGCTTTAGCACCCGGGAAGTTGATTTTTGACGGAAAAGGAAACATGTGGAGTGGAGCCAACTGGATGCCGGGCTCTCAATCCGGCGTGGTGAACAACATTGGTGGAGGTGCATTCGTCAACGTCAGGGCCATCAAGGCAATAGACAGATACGCCACACCCCCAACCAGCCACTTCCCTGCAGGCTGCTCATTCAGGAATGGGTCAGGAAAATCCAGAGACATCGCAAGGATCAAGACCAGATAAATCCCGTGGGACGAAGCGAAACTCAACCCAATCCAGTGCCTGTTTTGAAGCATCGACTAACTCAGGGATGACGGCCAGAGGCGTTGCACACTCGAAGCCACTAAGGCCATCGAGAAGAGAATCAGAGAGTTACGGCCCATTGCATCGATGTCTGCCGCAACTGACGTCGACTTCCAACCTGAAACGCCGAACAGCAGCGCAAGACCCGACATAATCGCGAGTGATGTCAAAACCGTCAGTCGCCATACAAGACGTGCCATAAACAGTTTCCTAAATCTCTTTTTAAACACGCTGTTCAGCCTTGCAAACGGCGAGTTGAAAAAACACCGAAGGCCCTGGAGCAGAGCGTGGTTTTAATTTTTTGCAGCGCCGATCAGAACTGCTCGAGGAAGCGCAGATCGCTGGTGTAAAGCCGGCGGATGTCGTCAATGCCATGGCGCACCATGCAGAACCGCTCCACCCCCAGGCCTGCGGCGAAACCGCTGTAGCGCTCGGGATCGAGGCCAAGCCCTTCCATCACAGCTGGATCAACCATGCCGCAGCCCATCACCTCCAGCCAGCGGCCACGCCACTGCACATCCACCTCGGCTGAGGGCTCGGTGAAGGGGAAGTAACTAGCCCGAAAGCGAACCGGGAGGTCGCCGAAGAAGGCCCTGAGGAAGGCCATCACCGTGCCACGCAGATGGCTGAAATCAAGACCTTCGTCTATGGCCAGCACCTCCACCTGGTGGAACACCGGTGAGTGGGTAGCGTCAACGGCGTCGCGTCGATACACCCGCCCGGGAGCCACGATTCGCACCGGCGGCGGACACTTTTCAAGGTGACGGATCTGCACGGGTGAGGTGTGGGTCCGCATCAGCAGATCACCGCCGAGATAGAAGGTGTCCTGCATGTCCCTGGCCGGATGGTCCTCGGGGATGTTCAACGCAGTGAAGTTGTAGTGGTCCCGCTCCACCTCAGGCCCCTCGGCCACGCTGTAGCCGAGGCCCAGGAACAGATCGACGATCTCTTCGGTGGTGGTGATCAGGGGATGGCGATGCCCCATCTGCACCCCTGAAGCCGGAGCAGTGACATCCAGGCTTTCCTCGGCAATACGCTCGGCCATCGCCGCCTGCTTAACAGCCTGAAGCCGCTCTCCCAGCAGCGACTGAACCTGCGTTTTCAGCACATTGGCGCGCTGACCCACCAGGGGGCGCTCCTGACCGGGCAATTTGCCCATGGCACCGAGCACCCCGGAGATGCGGCCCTTCTTGCCCAGCAGCCCGACCCTCAGCTGCTCAAGCGCAGTGGCATCGGCCGCCTCGGCGATCTCCGCCGCGGCCTGCTGCTCGAGGGCATCGAGTTGATCGGTGAGCTGCTGCAGGGTGACCGGTGCGCTCACAGTGATGGAACAAAGAGCTGCCGACTGTAAGCAGCCAAGCCGCTTAGGTTCACCTCAGTGCGAATGACCCCATGGCCTCGCTGCGGATCCTGATCAGCAATGACGATGGGGTCTTCGCCGATGGCATCCGAACCCTGGCTGCCGCAGCAGCAGCCCGCGGCCATCAGGTGACGGTGGTCTGCCCGGATCAGGAACGTTCTGCCACCGGACATGGCCTCACCCTTCAGACCCCCATCCGTGCCGAGCGGGCCGACGAATTGTTCGCCCCAGGGGTCACCGCCTGGGCCTGCAGCGGTACCCCCGCCGACTGCATGAAGCTGGCTTTGTTCGAACTGGTGAAGGAGAAGCCTGACCTAGTGCTCTCCGGCATCAATCATGGCCCCAACCTGGGAACAGACGTGTTCTGCTCCGGCACCGTTGCTGCAGCGATGGAAGGGACCCTGGAAGGCATTCGTTCCCTGGCGGTGAGCAGCGCCTGCTTCCAGTGGCGTCAGTTCCAAGCCGCCGCCGATCTTGCACTGGAGGTGAGTGAACAGGCCATCACAGACCAGTGGCCCGAGAACCTCCTGCTCAACCTCAACATCCCTCCCTGTGCCCGGGAGGAGATGGGAACACTGCGCTGGACTCGTCTCTCGATCAGGCGTTACGACGAGCAATTCAGCCGCCGGGAAGACCCCCGTGGACGCGCCTACTACTGGCTGGCAGGAGAAGCAGTGCAGGATCTTGAATCAGCCGGGGAAGGCCCCCGGGATTGGCCCAGTGATGTGGCCCAGATCCACGCCAATTCGCCCTCACTCACGCCAATCCAGCCCGACCTGTTCTGGAGGGGCCCCCTCAGCGGACTGCCTCAACTCAAGCTCAACGATCAGCTGGTTCGTTAAATCGTCTCAGACAGAAATCATTAACTTCAGGCGGCAACTCAAGACTCCTGCAAGTCAATGATTTCATGTGCTTTTATCCCAAGAGATCAATCCGACTTACTAAAATCGATTTGCAGATGTCGGCAAGAGGATTAACGCATTCAATTCATCCATATTGGCCAAACCTTTCTTACATCCAGAATGAATCTCTAAAAACTAGAGTCAAACCTCTTGAACCGTCCTGACCTGCGGATTTGCCCTTGTGCAATCCATATGGTTGGCTTGCACAAGGGATCGAAAGCCAAGGGCTGATCAAAGGCCTAGGAACATTGCTGGAATACGGTCAAGAGCCTGGACACCAAGCATTTGCGACACCACATTCACCAGCATTCCAGCCAGGTGGGCACCACCAACAAGAGCCAACCCACGCCATAGCTTTTCATAATCAGTAGGTGGATTACCTCCAGCCCAAGCGGCAGAAGTTTGTGCGTATTTTGGCGCCGGCGGCACGTGAATCGCCATAGATGCTCCACCTGCAAGATTGCTACGGAGCAAGCTATCGCTCCCTTTGGATCTATCACTGCTTGCAAAACTTTGTTCAAGAGCAGCAATGCGAACGAAGTTCAGCATCGACATTCCACTTGCGGAAGTGAACGCCCGAATATAAGGAATCGTATGGTCCCCAAAAACTTCTGCATATTCCGCAGAATCAACAATGGAATCAATCAGCCCATCGAATCCTTTCTCAGATTGAATTGCAACAGCACTTATAATTTCCCGCTGATTAAGTGGTGGACGGCCAAGCAAATGCTTGAAATTCAACTCAGTGCCCCTATAAGCAGACACTTTGAAGAAATAACGGGATTTGTACAACTCACTTTTGGCGAGATGACGAACAAATTCACGAGCACAAAGACGTCCATCGGCGAATTCTGCTTCGAGCGAATCACAACGCTCATAGGCCATGAGATGCGCGTTACCGAGAACCTGCCGGTATGCGGCATCAATACACTCGTGTAGAGCCTCTCTATCTGAGGGGGGAAAACGATCAAAGGTCACCCGATACGGACACTCAACATGGTCCCTAGGGACTACACCGATACGCATCTGTGCACACGACTGCCTCAGATATTCCGCATTCGTTTGAGCGGCTGGACTCGTCTTCTTACGCGCTTGAGACTACGCAAAACCGACATCCATTAACTTGGATTCTGCTCCGAATCTGAATCTAGGAGAGAGGGAAGCGCTCATTAAAAGCTGAGTTTCTAAAAGCCTTTGCCAAGCAATTGCGAGCAAGAAAGACCGTTGATGGTGCATCTCCCTTGGAGTGCATTGGCAACTTAGCTGTGAAACACCAATTCCCTCTGAACACTGAAAAAAGTTAAATTAAAGAATAATTAGTTATCTTTAGTTTCCTGACGACACGCCTTTGCCTTTGCGGCTCTTTTTCTCTTCAAGGCGAGCACGGGTTGCCCCAAGCCATTCGCATCTAAGCGTGATGAATGCCCAAGCAAGCCGGCCTCAATCTCGCCAAAATCTTGATAGCGTGGCAAAATATACTCAAAAGTTTGTAAGTTTAGGTGGCTTTTACTGCCTCTTTTCTAGCTAGCAGTGGGCGCAAAAATCTCTCAATCACGTCCTGCTTAAACCACACCCTTAAGGCCAGGTCATTGGCTTAGCGCGTGTTCTGACACTTGAACTGCTTGGATGTGCGAGAGGTTGTGGCAACGATCTATGCACTAACCCCCCTCAGCTGTTTGGGAAGTCACGCTTCAAGCGACCTTGTGAGCGAGCATTCATCGCTTGAGCCGTCGGGGCGACATCACCTGTCACTGATCGCTTTGGATGATCTGATGAGTGGCCCTGATCGTTGAGCCTACATTCATCCCCATGACCACGAAGTCAGCCTGTGCGGTGGCTTCCTTCAGACAACTCTCGATCATCTTCAGCCAATGTCTCCAGAGTCATAGTGATGAGGTCCAAGCCTTCCCTATAAGGGCCATTCGACGATCTTCGATGTCCCTCAGCAATCGTCTTCCCAGACCAAAGGAGCAAGTGGTGTGAGCTCCTTTGGTCGCGGGTTACGTTCCAACCAAGGCCTAAAAAACGTCAGTACAAGTTCTCAGGTCATTGCGTGCGATAAACCCGCTGCAGCAGCCACAGGGAGAACAACACACCGATTACGTGAGCGAACAGCACCTGGGTGTTGCTGAGCACAGACAGCATTTCCAGGGAGGTGATCGCCAGGTTGTCGGCCATGCCGCGGCCGCCAATGGCAATACCGGGGGTCTGCATTGAAGCCTGGACGAACAGGCTGCCGGCGAGGGCCTGATAGCCGATGGTGGCGAAGGTGAGACCCAGCAGATCCGCCAGCAACCCCCGTTTGATCAGCCGCGCCACCTCTCCCCGACTGGGTCTGGCAGCACTATCGATCGCCCGACCTGTACGAACGATCAGCCAGCCCTGCCAGAGGCTGAACAGCAGCACGAGGAAGGCCAGGGAGGTGAGCGACAGGCCAGGACCCAGGCCGACAGCACGTTCGGAATTGCGGGCCAGGCTCCCGCCGATGTTGTTGAACAGGAGAACGCCCACCACAACAATGCCGAGAACCACCTGAATCCAGAACCGGATCCATCCCATCCGACGCACGCCGAACGACAACTTCTGGAAATCGAGGCGGTCAGCCATGCCCTGGTGCTCGGTCGTTCAAACTTGCCACCAAAGCGCACCTATTGCACCTCTTTGATCCCGCTCTGCTCTCCAGAGGAAGCCCGTCGGCCCACAGCCCTCGCTTTGGGGAGTTTCGATGGTCTGCACTCAGGCCATCGCCGCGTGATCGCTGAGGCCATCCAGGGCAGTCCGGAAGAGGCCGTTGCCTCAGTGGTGAGCTTCTGGCCCCATCCCCGAGAAGTGCTGTTTGGCGAGGCACGCCTGAGGCTGGATCTGCCGAGCGAAAAATTGGGCCTGCTAGAACCCCTGGGCATCCAGCAGCTCGTGCTGGTGCCATTCACCCGGGAGCTCGCTCAGCAGAGTGCGGAAGAGTTCGTCACCAGCGTGCTGCTGAACACGCTTCAGGCCAGACGCATTGCCGTGGGCACCAACTTCCGCTTCGGCCATCAGCGGCGGGGCGACGCCGAGATGCTTGAACGGCTGGCGACTCGCGGGGGCGTTGAGGTAAGCGTTGTGCCCATCGTTGAAGACACTAAGGGGAGGATGAGCAGCAGCAGGATCCGTGCCGCCCTTGAACAGGCCGATCTAGCGACCGCCAAAGCCTTGCTTGGTCGGGCCTACCGCTTTCAGGGATGGGTGGTTCGGGGCCGAGGGCTGGGCCGAGAACTGGGCTGGCCCACCGCCAATCTCCAGGTTGACGGACGCAAAGCATTGCCAGGGCTTGGCGTCTATGCCGCCTGGGCCCAACTGGATGGGGATGGCGATCGCCTACCCGCCGTGATGAACCTCGGCCCCCAACCCACGATCGATCCAACATCTCCTTCAGCCGTCGAGGTGCACCTGCTGGATCAGAGCCTGGAGCTGGAGGGGCGGCAACTGGGCGTCGAGCCGGTGCAGCGCTTGCGCGGGCAGACCAAATTCAGTTGTCTCGAGGAGCTCAGCAGCCAGATCGGCCGCGACGCAGTTCAGGCTCGCGAGATTCTTCACACCGGCTCTCAGGCCGCGGTCGGATAGGCATTCACCAGGCCCCAGACGATGAACACCCCTATGCCACCGAGAAGAACGATTCCCCAGACCAAAACGTGCATGGTGCTCTCAGAACCACCGTTCTCCATGACCGACGCACAAACCTTTCACCACAGGGTGCCATGAATCCCAATCCCACCCCTAGCAAGACTTCCATGGATCCACGGGTGGCACGCCTGATCGACGCCAACCTCGACCGTGCCCGGGAAGGCCTGCGGGTTGTCGAGGACTGGTGCCGCTTCGGCCTGGAGCAACAGGATCTGGTGGTGCGCCTCAAGGACTGGCGACAACGGCTTGGACGGCTCCATCACGACAGCTACAAGCAGGCCCGCTCCACCAGCACCGATGCCGGCGCCGGCCTGGAGCATCCGGCCCAACTCGATCGCCACAGCCCCGACCACGTGGTGGCCGCCAATTGCGCCCGGGTGCAGGAGGCTCTGCGGGTGCTGGAGGAGTACAGCCGCAACATAGATCCTTCGCTAGCCGCTGAAGCCGCTGTGATCCGCTACGGCCTCTACGATCTGGAGGTGGTCTGCCTCAACGCCACCCTGGGAGCAAGGCGACGCACCAAGCTTCAGGACTGTCGCCTCTGCCTGATCACAACCCCATGCGATGACCTGAGCGATCGGGTGCAGGCCGCCCTGCAGAACGGTGTGGGCATGGTGCAGTACCGCTGCAAGGCGGGGAACGACGGCGAACGTCTGCAGGAGGCGCAGCAGCTCAGACAGCTTTGCAACAGCTTCGGGGCTCTATTACTTATTAATGACCGTGTGGACCTAGCCATGGCGGTCGATGCGGATGGAGTGCACCTGGGCCAGGAGGACATGCCCAGCGAAGTAGCACGCGAACTTCTGGGTTCCGAGCGTCTGTTGGGCCGCAGCACTCACAACATTGATCAGGTCCATCAGGCTCAGCAGGAGCCGATCGACTATCTCGGCTTCGGCCCGATCCACTCCACCGCCGTCAAACCCGAGCGGACCCCTGTTGGTCTGGATCTATTGGCAAAGGCCACAGCGATGAGCCAACGCCCCGTCTTCGCCATTGGTGGAATCACGCCAGCCAACCTTCCGGCACTGCTCACGGCCGGGGGCCAGCGCGTGGCATTGATCGGCGCGATCATGCACGCAGATGACAGCGGGCAGGCCTCCCGGCAACTGCTCCAGCAATTGGACCATGCCACGTTTTGAGCTATGCCTCTCACCCTGATTGTCAACGGTGAAACCCGCGTTCTTGATCCATCACCGGAACATGCCAGCCTGGCGGCCGTTGTTGCCCTGCTGGCCAAAAACCCCCAGCTGGTAGTCACAGAGCACAACGGCGTGATCGCTCCCCGCAGCCGTTGGGACAGCATCGTGGTGAAGGATGACGACACCCTTGAGATCGTCACCATCGTTGGTGGTGGTTCCTAGAGTCTCCGAAGTGTTCCTGTGGGCGCTGCTGTGGCCACCCCCCGACTGTTGACACGACCCCTACGACTGCTTGCATCACTGCTGTTGCCACTGGTGATTACGGGGCTCTGCCTGTTCCAGGCACAGCCGGCTGATGCCGCCCGCGGTGGACGCATGGGTGGGGGCAGCTTCCGCGTTCCTTCGATGCCACGATCCAGCGGCGGCTACCGCGGGGGGGGCTACCGCGGCGGCGGGATGGGCTTCCCCTTCATCATTCCGATCTTCGGCTTCGGAGGTGGTGGACTATTTGGTCTGCTGATCCTGATGGCCGTCGCAGGCGTGCTGGTGAACGCCGTCCGTGGCTTCGGCAATGCCCCTTCGATCGTTGGAGCGGATGCAGTCCCAGCAATGCCGCGCAACGTCAACATGATTCAAGTGCAGGTGGGTCTTCTGGCGAGTGCCAAATCCCTGCAGGACGATCTCCGTTCGCTGGCTGCCTCTTCCGACACCAGCAGTTCCGCCGGTCTGCAGAGGCTGTTGCAGGAAACAACCCTGGCCCTGCTGCGCCAGCCGGACCTCTGGGTTTATGCCAATGCAGAGAGCGGAAATGTTCCGTTCAGTTCGGCTGAATCGACGTTCAATCGCCTCTCGATGAACGAGCGCAGCAAGCTTGACGCTGAACTCACCAGCAACGTCGGCGGACATCGGACGACGGATTCGAGCAGCAGCGCTGGAGACGCGGATGCCACCAACGAATACATTGTTGTGACTTTGCTCGTAGCCTCGACTGCATCGGCAAAGCTCGCTGGAGCCGACACCGGAGAAGATCTGCGCCAGACCCTGCGCATTCTTGGCTCCACAGCCTCTAGTGATGTGATGGCCCTCGAAGTGATCTGGCAACCGGAAGGCCGCGGTGATGTGCTGAGCGCCAACGACTTGGTGACGGCCTACCCCAACCTGCAACACCTCTGAGAAACCAGAGCTTGTCTTGGCTCATCTACAGGATTTCTGAGTATTTCTACTCATAAATCTGACTTAATTTTATTAACTAAAATTTTTCGAAATCCAGCATTGGCACCCGATCCCCGCTCCAAGGAATGGCAACAGGACGGTGAGCTCGCTAGGGCTGATCTAGAAGCTCTTTTGAATGCTCTGCAGCGATTGGAGTGCGATAACAACATCGCTGAGCTGCACCGTCTGGGCCAGATTGATTCTCCCGCTGCGGCCTAAAACTGCAGCTTCAGGATTCTGGGGCACACCCTTTGAGGATCCGTAATGCAGCCATCGCTGCGCCATAGCCGTTGTCGATATTCACCACCGTCAGTCCTGGGGCACAGCTGGCGAGCATCCCCTCCAAAGCGGTTCTTCCGCCTGCGCTGATCCCATAACCGACGGAAACTGGGACTCCGATGACGGGTTGCGGCACCAGACCGGCCAGCACCGTCGGCAACGCACCCTCCATCCCCGCGCAGGCGATCAGGATGCGAGCCGTGGCCAAACGGGGCAGTTGATCGAGCAGGCGATGCAATCCAGCCACCCCCACATCCATTACGGGATCCACTCCAATGCCATGGCAACCCAGGGCCAAGCTGATCTCCGCCACCACCGTGCGATCACTGCTGCCTCCACTGAGCACTACCACCTCAGCAGGAGGAGGCGGCAAGGGAGGCAACGCACCAAGGGTGAGGCAGCGAGCGTCGGGGTGCAGCTCAACCGACGGCAGTGCCTCGCACACCAGTGTCGCTTTCTCGGGAGCAACTCGAGTGACGAGACCCAGTTCGCCTGTTGTCTCGAAGCTCTCAAGGATGGCGATGATCTGATCGGCTGACTTGTGTTCCCCCCAGACGGCCTCGACCATACCCAACCGCTGGCGGCGCCGCAGATCGAGGCGAGCATCCGGCGTATTCACTGCGGCAACAGTTCCCCTTCAAACACCAGCGGGAAAGGATTGCCCTGGGGCTGTCCTGTTTGCTCTCGGGCCAGTGTCTCGAAGCGCTCCTGGACCGTCTCCACCTCTGCCGTAGAGATGGATTTCCAAGCCTCACGGCTGCTCCAACGAATCAGCAGCACTCCCTCCTCGGTTGCTGGATCCCAGAACAAATCACGGCCGAGAAATCCAGGCTGTTGCTTCAGCCAAGGCTTCCAGCTGCCGCGTTCGGCAACCATCCAATGCTCACGGCTCCCCTGGGGCACCTGCAACCGCAGGTGCTCAACCACAGCCACCGGATCACCAACCTGAGAGTCGGCCCCTGCCCGAACCTCTGTCTCCGAAAGCCCGCCCAACAAGAGAACCAGCGCCAAACAAGGTCCGAGGACCCTAAGCGGTAGAGGCCAAAGTCGATGCACGGTTTAGCTCCGCTGCAGCAGGGCAACAGCCTGGCAACTGATGCCCTCTTCCCGGCCCTCCGGACCCAAGCCTTCGTTCGTGGTGGCCTTCACACCCATGGCATCTGGGGCAATGCCAATCACTGACGCCATTCGGCTGCTCATCTCAGCGATATGCGGCTTGAGCTTGGGACGCTCGGCAATCACCACCGAATCGATGTTCAGCACCGACCAGCCGCGCTCCTTCACCAGCTTCACCACCTGATGCAGAAGCTTCAAACTATCTGCGCCTTTCCATTGGGGATCCGTGGGAGGGAAGTACTTGCCGATGTCACCCAGGGCGATGGCTCCGAGAAGTGCATCCATCACTGCATGTGTTAACACGTCGGCATCGCTGTGCCCATCCAGGCCTAGACCGTCGGGATGGTCCAGTGTCACTCCACCCAGGACGAGGTCTCGCCCGGGCACCAACCGGTGGATGTCGTATCCGTTGCCGATGCGCAGCTCCATGCAGGGCTCTGAAGGGTCATTCATTGTCGCGGTCTGCCAGCGGGCGAACAGATCCGGTCGACGCTCGCGGGTGCGCTGCTCCCGCTGCTCCTGACGCCATCGGGCGATGGCACCGTGGTCGCCACTGCGCAGCAAATCCGGAACGGTCATGCCGCGAAAGTCGGCGGGTCGGGTGTAATGCGGATGTTCCAGGAGGAGTGCACTGTGGCTTTCCTCCACCAGAGAATCGGCTGTGCCCACCGTGCCGGGCAGCAGGCGAACAACACCGTTGATCACCGTCATCGCGGGCAGCTCACCGCCGGTGAGGACGAAATCACCTATCGACACCTCCTCATCGGCCAGGCCGCGAATGCGCTCGTCGAAACCTTCGTAGTGACCACAGAGGAAGACCAGCTGATCGTGGTCGGTAGACCAACGCTGCAGGTTCTGCTGCTGCAGGGGACGCCCCTGCGGTGACATCAACAGCACCCGGCTACGGGGACTACGGGGGATCGCGTCCATCGCGGCGAACACCGGCTCGGGCTTAAGCACCATGCCGGCGCCGCCCCCATAGGGCTCGTCGTCCACCTTGCGATGGCGATCCGTGGCGAAGTCCCTGGGGTTGTGCAGATGCAACTCGGCAATGCCCGCGTTGAAGGCACGACCGATCACTCCCAGTTCCAGCAGAGGAGCAAACGCCTGCGGCGCCAGGCTCACCACATCAAGGCGATAGGGCGCCATTCCGCCTCAGGCCGCAGGTTTGGACACCCTGCGGATGTCCGTACAGAAACTCCCTTGTACCGGTGTTCCCTGTGCATCCACCGCCGTGGTGCTGCGCAGGCGCAGGTTGGCCCGCGTGAACCAGATCCTCTCCTGAACCTGCACGCCATCAGCCCGGCTGAGATTCAGCTCCATGCTGCCGTCGGGCCAGAACCTCCAATTCCCTGGGGAATCACCATCAAGGATTAGCTGTCCATCAGCGGCAAAGGTGAGGGTGCTGCTGGTTCCACAAGGGGCCTGCACCTGCAGTTGGCCGAGAGCCCCCTGCTGTGCCACACAGCGGACGGTGAGTTCACCCCGTTCGCTGCTGTGCCATTCATCATCACCACCCGCAGCCAACTCAAAGCAGCTGCGAAGGCTCATCCACTCCCCGTCACAGAGGCCCAAAAAAGAGCCAGGGTCTTCCGGGGGAAAGGCTTGTTCACTCATTCGCCCATTCTCTCAGCCGGATCACCAGCTCATCGGAAGAAAAGGGTAGGGACGGTTCCAGCCGTAGAGCGCCAACCGCTGCTGACCCTGGGAGGCTGCTCCGCGACGGTGAAACCCGAACACATCCGCTAGCACCAGTGTATTAGGTGGGCAGGTCAGAGCAACAGGCTTGGGAAGACCCAGCTCGGCCAGGGACTCTTCGCGAATTCGGAACGATCCAGACACATTCGGCTGCCGTCTTTGTTCGGCTGCCGCGTTGGCTGTGGTCTGCTCCCAACGCAGCCGAGACGGATCTAGACGATGGCTGCCCGGCACGTATTCGAAGGGTCCGTCCTGGAGTTGCACCGGCCGCAGAAAAAACCAGAACTTGAGGGCACGGAAGAACGTGTCGCGATGCAGCACCTTCTGCAGATCCGGCGTGCGGGTCTCCTCACCATGCACCGTGAGATAGATGTCCAGCTTGCGCGGATTCATCGGCAAGCCAATGACCTGGCGCGATCCTGCACTGAGCCGCCGGTCATGGGAGAAGGCAGCAGCCCGAGGCATCTGCTCGGGGTCGATGTGAAGAAAGCGGTTGAGGGTTCCTCCATCGAAGCGGTCAAACCCCCCAGGGAAGGGTTGTTTCGGGCGAAAGCCAGGCCTGCTGTTGTCCGGTGCCGGATGCAGACGCGAGGCGCGAGCCACCACGGCCTCCACCTCGTCAAGCAAGGCCTCAAACTCCGGCTGCAGCAGAAAGTTCTCCAGCACCACAAATCCATCCCGCTCCAAGCTGGCCAGCTGAGCTGGTCGAAGCAGCCGTCTCCAGAGGCATAGCGTCTCGGCCAGCTGAACCCGATGTCTATGCAGCTGCCAGCGTCGGTTCAAAACCGGGTGACCGACCCAGGGATCCCGAAAGCTCTTTTTGCGCGTCAGCAGCGAAAGCATGGGCGCGACATTACGCGCTGATGCCTTGGAGCGGGCGGTTATTGGTCCCCCGTGTAACCCAGCTCCGCCAAGCGGGCCGGTTTGCTACGCCAGTCCGGTACCACTTTGACGAACAGCTCCAGATACACCGGCCCATCAATCAGGACCTGCATCTGCAGCCGCGCCCCCTGACCGATCGTCTTCAGCATCGCCCCGCCTTTGCCGATCAGGATTCCTTTCTGACTTTTGCGTTCCACCAGCACCGTGGCCAGAACAGCCGTCCGACCCGCACCTTTGCCCTCGGCCGGTAGCTCCTCAACGCGATCAATGGTGACGGCAACGCTGTGGGGCACCTCCTCCCGCGTGTGAAGAAGCACCTGCTCGCGAATGAGTTCCCCCAGCAGCACCCGCTCCGGTTGATCACTCACCATCTCCGGCGGATAAAGCTGGGGCCCCAAGGGCAACTGAGCCGCCATCGCTGCTGTGAGCTCTGCGCAGCCATCGCCAGAGAGAGCGCTGCAGCGGTGCACCGGCCAGCACGTCTCCTGCAGCAGGGCGGCGTAGGCCTCCTCCGCCTCGGACCGATGCTCCTCCGCCAGCTTGTCCCACTTGTTGAGGGCCACCAGCACCGGCAGGGACTGCTGCTGCAGCAGATTCACGATGAAGGCATCACCCAGGCCCGGGCGCTCGCACCCCTCCAGCAGCAACACCACCAGGTCCACTTCACCGATGGCGCTTCGCGCACTCTTCACCAGGCGCTCTCCCAAAAGATGGTGGGGTTTGTGGATGCCAGGCGTGTCCACCAGCACCATCTGTGCCACCTCCGTGGTGAGGATCGCCCGCAGGCGGTTGCGGGTGGTTTGAGCCACTGGGGAGGTGATCGCCACCTTTTCCCCCACCAGCTGATTGACCAGCGTGGATTTGCCCACGTTCGGGCGACCAATCAGTGCGATGAAGCCAGAGCGGTAATCCTCTGGCGGGGGAGTTGGGTGCATGCCCTAAGTCTGCGCCGCCGTTGAATCGCCCCATAGCCTGTGGGAAGGATTTCGAAAGGTCCATGGCGGATCAGCAGCCCACCTTCCAGCAGGCCATGGAGATCACGGCAGCCTGGCTGCATCAGTGGGATAACGAGGAGATCAGCGATGAGGTGCTCGCTGATCGCATCGGTGAAATGGTGGTCAGCCGTGATGGTGCCCGGGGATTTTTCGTGGTGAGCCTGGCGGGCGAGAGCGTGTTGATGGATCGATTGCCCGACGCTGTTGTCGGCCAACTACGCGATGCCGGCGCTGAAGTTGTGGATCTGAGCGTCCGCAATCTGGCCATGAGCACCGCCATGGCCGTGCATCACCGGCGCACAGGAGATGAGGTGCAGCAGGCTGGCTCTGAGCGGGTCAGCAACCGCTGCATCGAACTGCTAAGGCTGCTGGAACCTGCTGAGGTCAAGGAGCGTCTGGAACAACTGCTGGCCGCAGCCCTCGACAACCGCGGAGAAGATGTCGCCTTCTTGGAAAAGTGGGGATACGACGCCGAGCAGAAGCAAGCCATCGGAGACAGCGTCTATGCCGTAGCAGAGGGCTGATCCCAAAAAAAAACCCGGACAGGCCGGGGCTAAGACTTATCCGATTGCGTCAAGCCGTTAATCGCGACGACCACCACCATTAAGCACGATGATCAGGCGCAGGATGAAGATGAACAAATTTATGTACGTTAGGTACATGCTCAGGGCTCCTGCCAGATATTGGTCATCCCTGTAGGAGCGGGGCATCGTGTAGAAGTCGACAAAGGCGGCGCCGATGAACAGCACGGTGCCAAAGCCTGCGATCATTAACTCGAAGCTGGTGCCATGGAACATGGCGGGGGCGAAGATGCCTCCGATGAACTGGACGGCCATCGCCAGGATCAGGCCGATCAAACCAAGGCCCACCACACCGGAGAGCGCCTGACCAACAGAATCACTCATGCGGCGACCGACGACCGAAGCGATCACAAAGGTGATGCCGGTGGCCAGAGCAGCGGTGCCGACCGCACCGATACCGGCCACGGCTCCTGCGAAAGCCACGAGACCGCTCAGGGTGAAACCGGTGATCAGGCTGTAGATCGACAGCAGCGGCAAGGCTGTGGAGTTATTGCCCTTCATCGCGACGTTCTGCGCCACGAAGAACAGCACCAGGTTGCCGATCAAAGCCACCCAGAACAGGGGCATGAACAGCGGAGTAGCCATCATCGAAAGACCACCGACCACCCCGATTGAGGTGAGCACCATGCCGCCGCCGACGTAGGGCAAAGCTTTATTGACAACGTTGGGGCCGACGAGGGCACTCGATTGCGCCTCGCGGATCGCCTCCTGGAAATTGCTGCTTGCTGGCATGTCGACCAGTTCACTAAAGACTCATTACATCCTGCCAGCGGTGACAAGGGATTGGGGTGTGGTTCTCCCTATAGACGTTGAACTTTGGGCGTTTTGCGTTCGTCTCGTCGGGCATAGGCTTCAACCACCCGCTGCACGAGGGGGTGGCGCACCACGTCCGCCGCAGTGAGGCGACAGACCGCCACCCCTTCCACGCCCTCCAAAACCTCGGAGGCCTCCACCAAACCGCTCTGCACGGTGGTGTGCAGATCCACCTGGGTTGTATCACCCGTCACCACCATCCGAGACCGCTCTCCCAGACGGGTAAGCACCATGCGCATCTGAGCCGGCGTGGTGTTCTGCGCCTCATCCAGGATCACAAAGGCATCACTGAGGGTTCGGCCCCGCATGTAGGCCAGGGGAGCGACCTCAATCACCCCCTTCTCCAGCAGCACAGTGGTTTTCTCCGCACCGAGCAGGGAATGCAAGGCGTCGTAGAGCGGACGTAGATAGGGGTCCACCTTTTGCTGCAGGTCACCCGGCAGGAACCCAAGACGCTCCCCAGCTTCAACAGCCGGCCGGGTGAGAATCAAGCGTTCCACCTTGCGTTCGGTGAGCATCCGGACCGCCAGAACGGTGGCAAGAAACGTTTTTCCGGTGCCGGCAGGACCGAGGGCAAAGGTTAGGTCGTGGCGCTCCATGGAGTCCACATATTTTTTCTGGCGCAGGGTGCGCGGGCGCAGCAGGTTGCCCTTCTGGCTCTTCGCCAACACCTGCTCGCCCATGGCGGCGTGGTCATCGCCGCGGCCCGTATTGAGAGCTCCCAGGGCCGATTGAAGGTCCACCGGTGAAACCGACTGGCCGTCCTGCCAGATTGGTCGCACCAGTTCCACAACCGCAGCAGCCCGCTCAATCTGTGTTGGCCGCCCGGTGATTACTAGTTGGAGACCCCGCAACACCATGGAGGCTCCTGTGAGGGCTTCAAGGCGATGCAGGGTCTTTTCTGCTTCACCGGCCAGGGCCAGTGCAGCATCGGGATCAGGCAGGTCGAGAACGAAACGGCCGCGTTCGCCGTCGTCAGACACCGGAATGATCAGCCCTCGGTGGATTCGGATTCGGCAGAGTCGGAAGCTTCTTCTTCGGCAGCCTTCTCCTCAGCGGCTGCAGCCTTGGCCTCAGCAGCTTGCTTGGCATCAGCTTCACGCTTGGCAGCTTGCTTGGCCTTGCCAACGGTCTCTGCAGAACGCACGGTCTTTTCCAGAAGGCCGCCGCGTTCGAGCAGCGTGCGCACCACATCGGTGGGTTGGGCACCCTGACCGAGACGCTCACGGATGGCCTCGGTGTCGAGACGGGTTTCCTTCGTCCGCGGGTTGTAGAAGCCAAGCTCCTGGAGGGGACGACCGTCCCGACGTGAGGTGCTGTTGCAGGCCACGAGGCGGAAGCTCGCTTCCCGCTTCTTGCCAAACCGCTTCAGGCGGAGCTTGATCATCGTGGCCCTGGAATGAAGGAAAAAAGGTAGTCCGGCGGCGCCTAAACGCCGTCAAACATCAACCATACCTTTCCGCGCTCACAGGTCCCCAAAGCCCTTCTTCTTCTTGGCGGGTCGCTGCCGCTTCGGAGGTCCACCGCGACCGGGGCGACCACCACCCCCGGGCATGCCGCCCATCCCAGGTATTCCGCCCATCCCAGGTATTCCGCCCATCCCAGGCATTCCTCCCATGCCGGGCATTCCTCCCATGCCGGGCATGTTGCCCTGGCTCATCTGCTGCATGAAGCCGCGCATTTTCTGGAAGTCGGCCAGCACCTTGTCCACATCCGCAGCCTGATGACCGCTACCGCTGGCGATCCGTCGACGTCTTGAGGGTTGACTCGCCAATAGGTCGGGGTTTTCCCGCTCCTGCTGTGTCATCGAACCGATCATGGCCTCGATGCGCTTGAGCTGCTGCTCTCCCTGCTTGAGCATGCCGTCATCAATCTTGTTCATGCCCGGGATCATTTTCATCAGGCCACCAAGCGAACCCATGCGCTTGATCAAGCGCATCTGCTTCACGAAGTCCGAGAAGTCAAACGTCGCCTCCTGCAGCTTCTTCTGCATCTTTTCGACATCGGCGAGTTCGACCTCCTTCTGCGCCTTCTCCACCAGCGTCAGCACATCACCCATGCCAAGGATGCGACTGGCCATCCGTTCAGGATGGAACGGCTGCAGGGCCTCCACCTTCTCGCCGGTACCGATGAACTTGATCGGCTGACCGCTCACCTTCCGGATCGAGAGGGCTGCACCGCCACGTGAATCACCATCAAGTTTGGTGAGGACCGCTCCGGTGATCCCCACCTGATCGTGGAAGGCACGGGTGAGCTCGGCCGCTTCCTGGCCGATCATCGAATCCACCACCAGCAGCACCTCATCGGGCTGCACTGCGGTGCGGATCCGCACCATCTCCTCCATCATTTCGGTGTCGATCTGGAGGCGACCTGCAGTGTCGACCAGGAGCGTTTCGAACCCTTCTTGTTTCGCCTTGGCCAGACCAGCGGCCGCAATGTCTTCTGGCTTGGCCTCAGCACCGAGGCTGAACACCTCCACATCGATCTGAGCACCGAGCGTTTTCAGCTGCTCGATGGCCGCTGGTCGGTAGACGTCGGCACCCACCATCAGGGCACGGCGGCCCTGATCCTTCAGGTGGAGGCCCAGCTTGGCCGTAGCGGTGGTTTTACCAGCTCCCTGAAGGCCGGCCATCAACACAACGGTTGGGGATTGAGCCGCCTTGGCCAGAGGAGCGTTATCGCCTCCCATGACCTCCACCAGCTGCTCATGGACAACCTGGATGAACTTCTGATCCGGGCTGACCCCGCGCACCACCTCAGCACCGACGGCTTTGTCGCGGACCTCAGCCACGAACTCTTTCACCACCGGCAGGCTTACATCCGCTTCAAGCAACGCCCGACGGACGTCCTTCAGGGCGCCATCGACGTTGGTCTCGCTGATGCTGTCTTGGCCGCGCAGCCCCTTGACCGCATCCTCAAAACGGGCTGAAAGCTCGTCGAACATCAGCGTTACGCCCCTGAATCAATGGGGTGATCGTAAAAAGCGACGGTCAAGCAACTCATGAGCCCGGCATGTAGTCGTGCAAACGCCATTGCGTTCCATCCCTACCGAGCACGTAGGTCACGATGAAATCAGTAGGTGCTGTCTCTTCGATGATGGCCCCGTCCGCAGCCTGGAGGCGATCGCTGTACGCCACCTGGGCCAGTAATTCAATCCTCTGAGGTTTGCGGTCGACCACCTCGATGGTGGTAATGGAGGCATCAATCGACTTGGATCTCCCTGCTGCCGCATCAGCTGCCCGCTCAAGATCGACACGCTTCACCAGGGGATCCCTCGCCACGACGGAAAGGTCAGCCGGCTGACCAGACAGCGTCAAAGCCTTGGCATCAAGCCATCCCTGCAGCAAGGTCTGAAGCTCCGCTTCTGTCGGCACATCACTGACCAGTGGTTCAGAGGGGGTGGAGAGATCAAGGTCGAGCTTTAGTCTCGCAATAGGCTCATCTTCCAAGAGAGATGTAGGAGCGTCGAGCTCCGTGTTCTTTTCGACCTCCTCGTCAACCTGTCCAGTTTCTGAAACCGACTGCTGCGCCGTCTGCGGCATTAACGGCGCAGCATCCCAGCTGCGCCGAACCAGGGCAAGACCTCCCACGGCGATCCCTACGAGGGCAAGAGCGGCGGCCGCGGGGCGAACCCAGCGCTGCTGCCATAGCTGCGGCGACTCATCCGCGTCTTCCGAATCAGCCTCAAGGTTCGGTTCCTCTGGTTCGCTCGACAAATCTAGGGCTGCATCCCGTGCCGTAGTCCATGTCAG
>QCSL01000010.1 GCA_003209165.1 Synechococcus sp. AG-670-B23
CCTGGCCTCTGTTCTGTTGGTGGCGGCGATTGTGGTTCTGATCGCAGGATCGATCCTGCTGGTGTTCGGCAGCAACACGGTGCTAGGAGCCTCGCTGCTGCTGCTGTTCCTGGTACCCACCACGCTGATGTTCCACACCTTCCCGGTGGACAGCGGGTTTGCGATGAACCTGGCTCTGATTGGGGGGCTGATTCTGGCCATCACCCGTGCCTGGGGCAATGGCGTGCCCAGCTTTACGCACCTGCGCTCCAAGGGTTGATCATCAGTTGGCTGGATCAGGGCAAGGCCAGGGCTGTTCCCTCTCGGCGCGGATCCGCGGCCCCCTGCCAGCCAGCTTCGATCCTTCGCACAAGTGCGGTGCCACTGCCGATTCCTTGTCGCCGCAGGCTTGCCTCGCTTTTCAGCTGCTGCAGTGGAAACGGCCAGGGCAGCGGTGGATCGCTTTCCAGTACCAGCGTTTTGCCCCGGCTGGAGAGATGGGGCAGGGCCACCGCCCGCGCGGGCGGCTCATTCCAGGCCAGGGACGCCAGCAGCACCCGGCTAAGCAGATGGGGAATGCTGCGGCCGCCGGGGCTGCCGAGGGCCAGCACCGGCTCGCCGTTGCTGAACACCAGCGTCGGTGCCATCGACGACATCGGCCGCCGTCCAGGCAGGCGGCGGTTGGCAACTGGTTTGTTGCCAAGGCTTGGTTTGAAGGCGAAATCGGTGAGCTGATTGTTCAGCACCATGCCGGCGACAAGGTGCCGACTCCCGAAGATCGTCTCTACCGATGAGGTGTATGAGGCGATGTTGCCGCCGGCATCCACGATCGTGATCTGGCTGGTGCCATGTTCGATGCCCCGATCCGGCACTCCGTAGGGATAGTTCTCGATGCCTAGGGGTAGTCCTGGTGTTGGCCTCAAGCCGTTGGCGCTTTGCATGGCTCTGGCCCGTCTTGCGATGTAGGCCTGATCCAGTAGGGCTTCGGTGGGGATCGCTCCATCGAGGGGGTCGTGCACCCAGTAGAGGCGGTCGGCATCCGCCCAGGCCTGGGCGCGGGCCAGCTGCCGCCAGACCTTCGGCTTGCCAGCACTGGAACTTGGCAGGTCGGTGCTCTGGTTCAGCAGCGCCAGGGTCTGAAGCAGCGCCAAGCCACCGCTGCTGGGGGGCGGCATCGTGCAGATCCGATGTTGCAGCTGCTGGTTGCAGAGGGGCGCGCGTCGGACCACGTCATAGTTGCTTAGATCGGCAGGGGTCCAGCCGCGGAAGTTTGGCTCGCTTGCCTGCAGTTCGTTGATCCCGCGCAGGATCTGCTGCGCCAGAGGCCCTTGATAGAAGGTCGGCCCCCCTTTTCTGGCCAATTGCCTGAGGGTCTGGGCCAGGGCGGGGTTGCGGAAGAGTTGAGCCGCTGGTGGTGGCTGGCCGCCGGGCAGATAGATCTCCTGAAAATCAGGGCTGTGGCTGACGCCGAAACGCTGTGCCAGGCGAATGGAGCGCAAGAGCCGTGGGCTCGGCAGGAAGCCAGCGTTGGCAAGGCGGATCGCAGGTTGCAGCGTTCGGCCCCAGGACAGATGGCCGTGGCGTTGATGGGCCTCCCAGAGCAGGGCAACGGTGCCGGGAACGCCGATGGCGTTGGCTTGGGCGGTGGCCTGACGCCAGGGCAGGGGATCACCTGAGGCGTCGAGCAGGTCATCGGGCTGGCTGCGTTCGGGGGCCACTTCACGGCCGTCCAGCACGACCAGGCGGCGTTGCTTAGCATCCCAGTGCAGGAGAAAACCGCCGCCAGCCAGTCCAGAGCTCTGGGGTTCCACTACCGCCAGAACCGCCTGCGCTGTGACTAGGGCGTCGATGGAGCTGCCACCTTCCTTCAGAACAGCCAGCGCTTCGGCACTGGCCAAGGGATTGGCGGTCACCACAACGGCTGATCCGCTGGCGCTGGAGGTGCCCTTGCGGTCCGGATAGGTGGATTCCGGATCATCGCGGCTGATGGGTGCCGCTGTTGCGGGGAGGAGGCTCCAGAGGCTCAGCGTTAGAAGCAACGCTTTGAGCAGGGGGAGCACGGTAGTGGTTCGGTTGTTTTCAGTCTCGATGTTGATGATGCGGACTGCTGGCCTTGCGGTCAAAAAAAGAGCCGGCCCCTGAGCTCGCGCATGATTGACGCATTGAAGACACCACGACTTTCCTTGCAAAAGTGGCTCAGTGGAGCTCCGCGACTGGTGCGATTGAAGCGTTTCCTAGAGAACTCTCAGGAGTCGAATTAAGATTCGCTGCTCATTAATAATGAATTCCCCTGGCCTATGAACCTGCAGGCGCGAGCACCACTGCAAACGTTTCTGGAGGCAATAGGAACATGAGCTTCGTCTGCTCCTTTCCCTTTGGCTCTTACTGAAAAGTGGTCATGAAATAGAAAGAGATGTATCCGCAGGCCCACCTACGGGATACACCCTCTCCTGCAGTGAACTTACCGAAAAAAATGTTCCCTAAGAGCCCACTCCTCGGGAACGACTCGTGCATGCGGCAGGAACTTAATGCTCCTCAATCTCCCTTAACAATGGGTAATTCTGCTCAGCGCGTGATTGTTGGGTCTCGTTTTGCAGTTCTGGTGCCTTGGCCTCGTTTGGCGCGTCGCCAGCGACCAATAAAAAACACCTGCCCAAGGCAGGGGGTGATAAGAGTAGTTGTTCTTGGCTGACCGGCTCACAAGCCTAGGAATTTGGCGGGAATGCCATCCAGGCTGTTGTTGCCCAACATCTGGAAGATGACGTTGATCAGCATTCCTCCGATGTGAAAGGCTCCCACCAGAGCCAGGCCTCTCCAGAGTTTTTCGGCTGCTGCTGGGGGCTGATTGTTGGCCCAGGTGCCGGATCCGTCGGTCATCGGTTGTTCGAAACTGCGAACACGTTGGCGGACGAGGTTGCAGGGGTCCAGCAGTCTTCACTGAGATTCATCACTCCGTGGTTGTTGAGCTTTGGTAAGTCTCGATTGAGGTAGGTATTGCTGCTCTGGCAGAACCCCATCAATCCGTCGTATGGATCGAATCATCAGCCCAAGGGAGGCTGCCATGTTTGAGGTCCTCAAGGGTCATACCGGTAGCTGCCAGCGCAGAACCTGTCTGAAGTGGGAAATCAACGGTGAGCTGTCTGCTCTTGATCGTTGGAATCTCATGCAACTGTTGTGCCAAGTGGACAAACAAGCCTGTCTAGACGAGGTCAGCCTCGACCCTCATGAAGGTGTGGAGAAAGAACTTCGAGGCGATTGATTGATCATGCGTTCTCACGCACAGTTGGCTCCTTCGTGAATACGCCATGCCGCTCATGTATCTGCTCGGGCACTTGGGCGATGACTGAAGCTTTCAATGGAATGGTCTAAGACCAAGAGACAAATCCAGTGAATGCTTCCACCGGTCCCGGGGGGCGGCGTGGGTGTTTTTTGTGATGTCAGCGCACGGGCGCTGAACAGCGCCGCCAACGTATTTTCAGCATCGTATTCCAAGCTTCGATGGCGTTGTGCCGCAGCATCCGTCGCCGGGTCAGTGGCACCGGTGGCCTGGGCAGAATCCAGCTTTAGGTGCGCATCGCCACCCACTGTGAATGGGCGGTGGCTGCTTCTGGCTTGAACTGGAAAACCTTTTGCTGCTTTGGGCTCACCAGTTAGCCTTCTACTCCTGGCTGTCCCGGTGGTTCGTAGGTGACGCGGTAACGAGACAAGTGGGTGGGGCGACTGCAACAGAAGACATCGCTGTAGACCACCTGTTGCCGGAGCAACGCCCCAAAGGCAGGATGGTGAATGCCAGCTTGGACGGCGGGCCGCATCGAGCAGAAAGCTGGTCAGGCCTCAAGGCCTAAATGGAGCTCGGGATTTCAACGAAGACAGGAAAGATGGATGAGTTTTGTTGTTGTGCGCGAGAAAAAGAAGCTTTTCTCAGTCAAAACGAGGCTCGAGAGAAGCTTCGGGTGGCCTTCGCTTGCGACCACTGTCCAACGAAGGCAATTTACCTTTGCACTGGTAGATGCGTGGGTTCAGGCCTTGCAGAAAGATGTTGAGCATCTTTTTGTTTCTCCAACAAAAAACATAAAGTTTTGTATTTGATCGATAAGGAAGAATGCGAAGTTCAAATCATTGATTCAAAAAATTATTGGGACTTCATTGTTTTCTCGGATACATTCCAGCAAATTCAGAAAGCGATGCCCTGCCGTCAGGTTGAAGATTTTTCCCAGAAAATTGCCTCAGACTTTGCATCAGCCTGCCGGAGTGATGAGGAGAGTGAGGATTGTTTTGGTACTGCTTACAACTATGGTCGCGACCATGTGACCCGTTTGACGCACGACATCATTCGACTTCAGGGGGAGAGTGGTTTGTCGAGAAAGGAGATCGTTGAATCGATCAAGGATCTGGCCAGTCATATGAATGCACTCTCTTATGTGTTTCTTGTGGCAGCCGACGTTGCAGAGAAAGCATTGGATCATGATTGATCCTGAGAATTTGCACGGACAAAACGACCCAAATGCAATCCCGCCGAGTTACGCCCCGCGGGCCGATTTTTTGATCAGTCTTGCCCAGGAAGCGCTCTCCCTCACCAGGAGACGGAAGCTTGAGAAGGAGATCCCTGTGATCATATCAGCGTTGATGGACCATGACGACAAACCCACAACTCGTCTCGTCAAGCAACTCAAGAATCGTCTTGACAAACTCAATGATGAATTGAAAGGCAATTCATAGGAATCATTGCCACAACCCCTGGGACTCTCACCTTCAGGCCGTTCAGACCCTGCTGTATCCGAGCTTGGTTTCAAAGATCTTCAGTGGAAGGCCAAACGACTCCATTAGCTTTCGGCACTCATCGCCGACCGTGCCGTAGACCTCAACGCTGAAGCCATCTCCAAGCACCGCATGCTTCTGCAGATACTCCTGCACAGGAGGGTTGGAGACATGGGCACTGAACGCTTCGTCATTTGCGTAGACCTCTGACCAAACAAATGTCTGAGGATCGTCTGGATCCTGATCAAAAGTGTGGTGAATCATGCCTGGCTCAGATGCCTGAACGGCTTCGTCGGTGACGTGGGCAAGCTCCAGATACTGGTCAACGCAACCTGGTTTGACGTGGATTCGCGCCAGCAACATGAAGGGGGTGGACTTGTCGAAGCAGGCCATTGGCTCGCGGCTGGTGCTTTAGTGTTTCATGGATCTAGCCATACGTCTGTTCATCTGACGTGAGAGGGAGAGTAAGTGCTCGCACGCTCTCTGCATCACCCTTGGACAGCGTGAGCCATGAAAAAAACCTGGGTATGTACTACCCAGGGAAACTCTAGCTTCTGTTGTCGAGGAGTTCAAAAGAATTCAACTATGCGACTAAAGGTTGGTGCTTCAGTGATAAGCGTCCGCCAGCCATTGAGTTGTGAACCAAGTCTTCGGCATAGCGGCGGCCTGCTGTTTGAGCTTCCCGAACGCTTTTGAAATTGCCGACAAAGTCGTATTGCTGGCCATCAACCGTTGCGGCTACCGCATAGAGCTTGTCTGCAACCTTGCTAACAGACCAGCGTAAAAAGCATGCAGGGGATTTCTTCTGACTTTGCATACAGTCCTCCATGAAATAACGGAACGACTTAAGCACTTGTTTGATTGCCTTATCCATTGCCTTTATATATCGCAAATAGGTAATTATATTTCTTTCAGGTTTTCCGTTAAAGTTTCGTTTGATCGAATGGAGTTGAGAAGGCTGGTCAGCTGACTTCGAACAGCTCCTTCTGCCGCGATGGCTGTCCTTCAACCAAGCAGCGACTTAATAATCTGGAGCCACGGAACCACGAGAAGTAACGAGTTCTCCCTGAGCGATGCGGTATCTGCAAAATACCTT
Source organism: Synechococcus sp. AG-670-B23 (assembly GCA_003209165.1). Lineage (GTDB taxonomy): Bacteria > Cyanobacteriota > Cyanobacteriia > PCC-6307 > Cyanobiaceae > Parasynechococcus. The sequence goes on from QCSL01000010.1 coordinate 5,834, forward strand.
CGCCAAGACACATTGATTTTTGCCTTATGCACTGAATGTCTATAGTTTTAAGTCACAGAGACATTTCCCATTGATCTCTCTCAACGGGGAAATGCTTCTGTCAGCGCCAGGGTCGCTCTCCCCGTGCTGCTAGCACTACATCTGGTTTGCAGGTAACTGAATCACAATAATGAGGTTATTCGGCAAGCTTGTCTGGGAATTTCTGAAGATGTTTTGATCAGCAAAAAATCTCGGTAGATGCAGGCGATGGTTGCGAGCGATACGGACCCATCGCATGCTTGTTTTGCCCCGCCTTGTTAGGAGCTAGCAGCTTGCTCACAGGCGCCAACACAACCTTTGGTTCTCCCAGGCCCTTTTTGGCCTGTCGTGCCGAGACGAGCTCTCGCAGAAGCAGTCGCTGCCGCTCTCTTGGTGAAGGAGGGCCTTTTGTTGATAAGCGTGGGGTGGCTGTTGTGCTTGCGTCCAGATCGATACACATGCCGTGGGCGCAAGGTGCGATTCGCTAGACAAACGAACCCAGCAGTTGCCGCTGACATGTGTCCGCGTCCCGGGCTAGGTGCATGAGACTGAGACCCTTTATAAATAAGACATTGGACCCAGTCGATTCAGCAGAATTTGCTACTCAAAAGGCTTCACTCGTCATGCCGGCGCTTTGCGGAAACTGTTGGAAGGGAATCGGTACCCAAGCTCCATTTCTTCCAGCTGCTCTTCGGCGAGGTAGAGGCTGCGCGTGAAGAAGCATACGTTTTCGCTATCACACACCAGAAATTTGCCCGCTTCGATTTTCTGGATGGATGAACCGTGCGGGGTCTGAGCAATCAAGTCTGGCTGAGCCATTGGGCTTGCTGATAAGTTCCTTCTGTCATGGCTTTCATCGTTAAAGTCTGGTCGTTACAACGCTCACACTTCGTCGATGTCGCCCGCTCATTAGCCCACTTGAATTTTTGGGAAAGATGCATTGAGCAAGCTCTTTAGTAACAACGGATACTTGGGTTAAGCGTTAAGAACAATCTCTCGTGCCAGCCCAAAAATGGGCTATTCACGGTTTCATTTGAAATCGATGCGATGAAATGGCTGCTCTCAAAACTCGGTTTGCTCAAGCAGGAAAAAAAGACCCAGGACCTTAAGAAAGATCTCTCGTTTTTTAAGACCTCGGTTCGCTCTAATTCCATTTCGTGTCAATGGGGCCTAAGGAAGCAAACTCAGGTCTTTCTGAGCCAAAACAAAGGAGCAGCACTGATGTTCAGAATTAGGGACGCATCCGGTGATGGCACTGTTGCTACCAAGTTGATAGAAATCGGGCTCAATGCAACTCAAGCTAAGATTGATACCCCATTTACAAGCGGCCAGATTCTTCTTGAGCTTGGTTATCGAACTTTTGGAGGTGATTTCATTACGCTTGAGTATACTTTCATTGATCTTGGACCAAAAAAATATGTTAAACCTGAATTTACCGATTGGTTTAGCAAGGAATCGGACGATATTCACCAGGAAATGTACGATTTGGCTACCAAAGGGAGAGCCCTTGGTGGGTCCGAACTCATGCCCATCGGCCGATAATCCTGGCTGTCAAACGGCATCGCTGGGCTGTTGAGGCTTTGCATCTAGCGTTTGTGGGTGGGGCATAAGACATCAACAGCCCGTGTTTATCCAGATGAGACAACGATCAAAAGGGTTCGGTTGTGCCTCTTTGCGTTTCAGTTCGTCTGCTCTAGACCAAGTTCAGATGCAGGGAGGGTTGGATGTTCTACACACTGTTCCTCACAGCAGCTGTCTGTGAAGTTATCGTTGGTGTGGCAATTTTTGCATATGGCGTTGTGCGGTTGCTACGGCACAACGTATAGAAGCTTGGGAGACGATGAATTTCATTGTTCAAATATCCGGCAACCATCGATTTCACCAGTGCTTTCCAGCTGGCTTAGAAGGATCACAATGATAAGGCTTGTACATTGTTTCTCCAGCATCTATTCTGCAATCACGATCTAGTTTTCCTGTTTCAATATCATATTTGATCATGAAATGAGTAGTACCACTTTTCGCTGCAACTTGAAAGCAACTATGTTGAGGTCGAAGTTGAATTTGGGAATTAAGGCCCGTGTCCAATACCCAACCGCCAAATACCGGGTGGTCCCCCTGGCCTTCTCCGAACTGTATACCTAATCGAGTACCTCCTGGAGCGTTGTTTGCACCGTATGCAGTCATCGCAAGATCTCCAGCCGTAGCAGACCCGTTTCTTAAGTAAACAACCATGCACTCGGAAATGATTTTACTTAGCAAATCTTTGCCGGTAGCTACTTTTGCATCGTGAAGAACCTGGCGATAGCTTGGGAAGGCTAACACAGCAATTATTCCTAGAACCGCGCTATTACTATAACAAGCTCAATTAAGCTAAATCCACAATGCTTTGTTGCGTTGATTTTTCGCCTCATTAGTTCGTTTTTAAAAACTTTTTTCACGACTTTCCATCTGCTTTTTAAGTTATAGCAATGGCAATCACCCTCAAGCAGCAGCAACACCGGCCACCAATGAGGACCACCAAGGCCGAACGCAAACGCCGCAGGGAAGCTGCTCTGGCCAAGATCGGCGATGGGCATGGCTTCGCAGATACCGTGGTGTTTGTGATGTCTGAGGGGGTGCAGCCGCTCAACTACAAGTTGGGACGTGCATTGGGCTCACGGTGAGCTTCAGCTGGGCCTGGATGCGCACGACGCTGAAGACGGGCTGGAGGCGCTGCCCGCCGCCTTTGCGCCGATTAATAGCAGTTGCAGCTTTGTTATTGCTGTTGCTGCATCTGCTGCTGACGCTTACTGAGCGTTGCCACCACAGCCATGTTGGCGGCGTCCACTTCCTTCTCCATGTCCTGGTCGTCAATCCAGTGGCCGTTGTGGTTTATATGAATGGAAACGTTATGGCCCATAAGCCTTGCGGCAGTGCGGATGGCGATCGGTGTGTAGAGAGCAATGCGCCAAGCGAAGCCATGGCGCAGGCTGTAGGGCTTCAAGCCTTTGATCTCTACTCTCAGGACTTCATCCCAGAAAGGATGTCGATCGAGGTATTGCATAAAGGCTGCCCCGCATTCCTTGAGGCTTTTGGCGTTTCGAATACTGGTCGGGAGCTTCACCAGTCCGCTGTGCCACAGCTGCACCAGGCGCTCACCTTCTCCGGGTAGCTCTTTCAGGTTGAGCGCACGAGCAGTGCGGGGCTTTTTGGGTGTTGCCGCTGTTCTGCTGTTCCGCTTCGTGTTGCCGACTTTGAGTTTGTCGTCCTCAAAGGACAACACCGTTAATTCAGCAGGGCGCAATCCATAGAAGGCAACCAGCCCCACTGCTAAGTGCAGCTCAGGGTTGCCTTCAAGACTGTCCAGCAGCCTGATCAGCGCTGCTGGTTTCACTGGTGGAGTGTCTTCTTTGGGTGTCGTCCTAACCCCAATAAGTAGGTTCACCTCCTCATCATCAGGGGGTAGCCATAGGTTGTCTGCGGTGCACCGCTTCACCGCAAAACTCAGGAAGCTACAGACACCATGCAGGTTGCGTTTACGGCCGTCGGAACCTGGTGGGATCGTGCTTTGGTGCTTCTCGTTGTAGAGGCGAAGGAGTGCACCAGCATCATGCGCAGCGAGATTGTGAGCCGTTGTGAGGTCAACTACACACTTTACATTGTAAGCCTCATTGCCGTTGTAGTTCGACTCTGACAATGTTCCAGAGTCAACCCGGAAGCTGCGATAACGCTCAGCTACCACATTCCAGTTGGTTGCTTCACCAGCCAGCTCAGGACTATCTGAGATCAGTTCATATGCGTCCTTGAGGCCGATGTTCTGGTCGGCCATTGTTTCCCGCAGCTTTTTCACCAGTGCGGTAAATGCATCGCTGCTGCTGGGAGCAAAGGGCAATGGAGTGGATATGGATGGCCGTCTAGCTGATCGTCGCGTTCCTTCAATCTTCTGGATCTTGAAGCGACCGTACTGATCTTCCAGTACCCAGCCAGGACAATGGCTGCGTCGAATGACAGACCTCAGATCCTTCAACCAAGGAGCTGCCTTCGCCATGTTCCTTTCTGCTTTTGCAGGTGGTCAGAGCTTGGCGTTGATTAAGTGTGTTTTCTGCCTTTATGTGCCCCAGCATGCTGTCGCAAGTTGTGCGAAGTTCCTTGAGAATGCTTAGTGTTACTTGGCTTTCTTTAGTTATCGCAGGCAGTCTCAGTTATTGAATTCCCTTCTGGCGATGGAGGGAGTCAGACCAGCGTTGTTCAGACTATTGTCCCGCTCGTGTGCTCCATCAACTTCTGCTCATCGCAGCCAGGGCGATAGTGTCACCTCCAGGGTGTATTTACCCGTGCGGGTGAAGCGAAGCGGAATGGAGTTGATGCGGATGTAGGTCTCTCCCTGTTCGGCAGCCAGAAAGTTGAACTCATGCACAGGGCTAATTACCATTACGTTGCCGCCGAGCTGCAGGAAGTCACAGCGAAACGTCTCAACGGTGGTTTTGGTGTCGTCGTAGCTGAGCAGTCGGCAATTTGAGGCAACGATTTCAGCATTTGCCGTCATCGCTGTGGCGATGGCGAGACTTGCAGCTGCAAGGGTGGTTCGTATGCCAATCATTGGAACGTTGCGGTACGCATTGGCTTGACTTCCGAACTCACTCTGCTGTCTCAACCCTTCTAAAGCTGGCATCTCTGGAGCGACTCCCAAGATTCTCTTAAGCATTGCGGGACGCGGCGGCAACCGATCTGCGCGATGATTTTTAAACGCGAAATGGCCGAGAGACCACGACGCGAGATCTGAATAAGAGGAAACTCCAATGAGCAGGAGAGGTATTCATCCCCTTTTGATGGGGTTGGACAAGCCCGAACGAAAACCCGTTAAGCCGTCGAAGCCAAGCGATCTATCTGGCAATGAATCCGCTCAGCGCAAGCGATTTATCCTATTAGAAGAAGAAGGCAACCAGCAGGCTGCTTGATCAACCACGTAACCCGTGATCTGAGAGCGCGTTGCCTCATCTCTAAACGAGAGCGCTAAACCGCTCGTCCAGCAGGACGAGCGGTTTTTCTTTGTGTAAAGGAATGCGTTAAGTACCTATTGATTTTGCAGGTTAGAGGAGTAGAGATAAGTCAGTGACAAGGAGAGAGATGATCACGATTTGTTCAGGATTTTTCGATCTATGCATTCCCCTCAATGCATTTGACCAGACGCAGTCCAAGCAGGCTGATCAACCCAAACAAGCAATGATGTCTCAGCACGATCTGTACTGGGAGGATCGTTGCGACAAGTCCCCCACTGCGCCTGGATGCAAGATCTACGACGATTGAGCGCAGCACTAATCACACTAATCAGTTGAGGTGATTGAGGCAATTCATTCCATTGTTTTTAGTGAGACAGCAACCCCTTGCTGCTCTGCAAGGGGGTTTTGTGAGTACCTTCTGAAACCCCTGTTTTAAACAGCAGGGCGAAGTGAACATGCTGTTAGTTTTTGCTGATTAGCACTTTGATCGGCTTCTCAGCACCCATTCATTATTCTAGGGTGACATTTAATGACATATAAAATAGTTGTTCTCGAAACGAATGTGCTGCTTCATGACCCTGAAGCACCGCACCGCTTTGGTGATCTAAGGGTTGTGATCCCCAGGCAAGTGGTTGAAGAAATCGACCGGTTTAAAAAAGATCACTCTGAAAAAGGCCGCAACGCCCGGCGGATTTCAAGGCTCTTGGATTCCTATCGAACCCGCGGAAGCCTTGCCGATGGTGTTCCCATCGAGGGGACTAATCACGGTCTGCTGCAGGTGGTTTTCTGTAAGGCCCAACCCCTTCAAGAATTACCGGCAGAGTTGCAGGGTGGCGGCGGCGACAACAACATCCTCGCGGTGGCTCTGGAGCAGATGCGTTGCATTGGGCTGAAACAGGCACCAGAGGTCGTGCTGATCAGCAAAGACATAAACCTGAGAATCAAGGCCGATGCGGTGGGCCTGCCATCCCAGGAGTACGTCAATGAGAGCGTTTCGCTTGATGATCTTTACACAGGGTTCCGTGAACTCAGCACCGATGCGGAGACGATCAAGACCCTTCATGACGAGGATCAGCTCCCTCTTGAAGCTGTTGTAGATCCCGAGGGGCAGCATCTGCAGGCCAACGAAGGGGTGGTGCTGGTGAATCAGCGCAATAACAGCCACACCCTGCTTGCCCGGAATCAAGGCAACAGCAACACCATCAAACCGCTTCACTGGCTGAATCGCGCCCATTTGGGTCGGATCAAGGCGAGAAACCGGGAGCAAAGCTTCGCGCTGGATTTGCTGCTCGATCCATCTGTCGCCCTAGTGACCCTGGTGGGCAAGGCAGGCACAGGCAAAACGCTGCTGGCCATCGCCGCTGGTTGCCACCAGGTGGCCGACACCCATAACTACGCCCGTCTTTTAGTGACGCGTCCTCCGATCTCCCTCGGCAAAGACATTGGGTACCTGCCTGGCACTCTTGAGGAGAAACTCGGCCCCTGGATGAAGCCGATCATCGACAACATCGACTTCATTACCGGTTCTTCCCCTGGAGAGGACTCAGAGCAGATGAAGAAACAGCGGCACCGGGAACCACGCAATGCCTGGGTTGACCTGCAAGGCATGGGTTTGTTGGAGGTTGAAGCTATCAACACCATTCGCGGGCGATCAATTCCCAATCAGTTCCTGGTAGTGGATGAGGCGCAAAACCTGAAGCCCCTGGAAGTTAAGACGATCGTCACCCGGGTGGGTGAAGGAACCAAAGTTGTGTTCACTGGTGATCCTTATCAAATCGACAATCCCTATGTCGATGCCGAAAGCAACGGGCTCACCTGGCTGGTTGAGAAGCTCAAAGGGCAGCCCCTGGTGGGGCACATAACCCTCATGAAGGGAGAGCGAAGTGAATTGGCTGAGCTGGCCGCAAACATCCTCTGATTTAAGCCAACACAATTGAATGTTGAACACATGACTCACTTTGCTTATTATTCAAAATCTGAGCAAGTTAATCTAGATGCGATTTCGGAATCACCCACGTATCGAATTGCCCATGAAGATCCCGACTTGTTGAACAGCAATGACATGCGAGGTGTACGCATGTTGCTTGAAATCACCAAGCCAGATCTGCATCTGGATACTGCTGGGATTGAATCGACGATCATTGTTTTTGGTGGCGCCAGGATTGTCGACAAAGACACTGCTCAACAGCGGCTGAAAGAAGCTGAGCAAAGCCTCAGTGAAACTCCAAGCTCATCGGCTTTGAAGAGACAAGTCATCCATGCAAAACAGCTCGTGGACTTGTCCCGTTTTTACGATGCAGCCCGGGAATTTGCTGCATTGGCGTCCCAGCATGGTCAGGCGGATAAAGGGCAAAGCCATGGATGCGCATCCCATGTGATCGTGACCGGTGGCGGACCGGGAATCATGGAAGCCGCCAACAGAGGTGCCTTTGAGGCCGGATGCCGTTCCATCGGGCTGAATATCACGCTTCCGTTTGAACAACATCCCAATCCCTACATCACCCCCGACCTTTGCTTCAAGTTCAACTATTTTTCGCTGCGTAAATTCCATTTTGTGATGCGCTCCATTGGAGCCATACTCTTCCCGGGCGGCTTTGGCACACTCGATGAACTGTTTGAGCTGCTCACCCTGCGGCAGGTTGGCACCAAAGGAAGCATGCCCATTGTTCTGTTCGGAACATTGTTTTGGACGAGGCTGGTGAACTTTGATTACCTCGCTGAGATGGGCTTGATTTCAGATGATGACCTTGATCTGATTCATTTCTCGGACTCAGCGGAAGAGGCATGGGACTTCATTCGCAGCCGAACGCGGTCCGTACCTGAGTGAGGCCAGACGAACAGGCCAAGGTGCCCCGTACCATCAAGGCAACGACTGATTGTGCTTGCGCAGTTTCTTGAGTTGATCCTCGATCTGAAAGCGCAGCTGTCTCAGATTTTCAACATTGATCTGGTGTTCCCCCGAACTCCAGTGCTGCGGGTTGGCGACACGAATTTCCAGTTCACGCAGGCGGGAGCGATCAGATTGCATGAGTATCTCCACGACCAGATTAAGTCTGTTGCCGCTGTCCCAGCCTCGACATGAGTTTTTCTACTGATCCAGGAAAACAATAGTTTTTAGGAGAACAAGGCTCAGATGGAGCCTGATTCGAGCAGGTGGTCCATCAAGGCCGCGTAGAGCTGGGTCTTCATGTTCAAAAGGCAGGTCTGTTCGTTGGCATCGCCTCCGGGCCAGTTGTCGTGTGCTTCGGCTACAACCCGGTGTAGAAGACGCAGAACATCTCTTTCCAAGGTGATGGTGGTGATCATTTTGTTGTCCTCCAAGATGGCTGGAAACAAAGGGTTAACCGGTTGGGTTCAGAGAACCTCCGGCTGGCGCATGATCCAGGCCGAGGCTGCTTGCTGTTGCTTCCATGCCACCAACAGTTCTTTGGCAATGCTGCGTAGGGCCGCAAGATCATTTGAGTCGTCAATTTCTCGTGAAAATTTCTCGATTTCAAATTTCTGGCCCAGAGTCAACGCTATCGGTTCCATTGGCTTGTGGCATTGCAAGTGGAAGGTACCCGAAAATTTTTGGTGCTGCAAATCAAAAACGTAGTTGTTGCAACCGATTAGCGGGAATAATGATCAGTTCAAACCATTGCTGGCATTACAGAACATTTCTGAATCCCACTGATCACTTGGATCGCAAAGGCTTATGGCCTTAGAAAACGTGTATAGGGCTAATTCTGATGCAATTCTCTTGGGAAAAACATCTGGAATTGTCCCGGAATGTAGCTGTTGCATCAGACGAAAATCAAGGCATGGCTCTTGCGCTTATGGGTATAGCTCTAACCATGCTGGCCACGGATCTTCTGGCCCATGAGCTGAAGATCTCAGTCTTGCCATCATCCATGGCTTGACTTCCGAGGGCCATGCCCTCAATGTCTTCTATCGATTTATTCAGAGAAAATCCATCTCATCTTCGTTGTTGTCGTCTTCCTGGGATTGGATCCAAAGTGCTGAAAGCGGGAAGATGAAGCAGCTAGCAATCAGAATTTCCACTCGTTTTGGAATTTGGTGTCTCTACGATGAAGAGAATTCCAAAGCGAAACTGTATCAACGGCTGTCGTATTTTTTGAATTTGGTTGTAGATCTATCAGTTTGATCATGTTGAGTGATTGTGCTTAGTCAGCCCAGGCTGATCAAGGTGACGCCTGCCACAAACAGCAGAACAGAGAGCACCAGCAATCCGCTGTTCATCGGTTGCTTGTTCCTTTGATCGATTTCATCCCTAGGCGTGCAACTCGGCGCCCCAGATCCACTGCTGCTTGAGCGGTGTTTTTGATCACATCCTTGGCGGTGCTGCGTACTCGGCGGCGGGGGCTGCGTTGCATGGCATCGGGCCAGGATCCTTCCGGCCACCGCGGTGAGCGGCGGGTGAATCGGTCACCAAGTTGAAGCAGGGATCGACGCAGCCGGCTGGCCACAGCTTTGACGCGACAGCTTCAATGTGCTGGCTGTATCGGGAGTGTGTTGTGCCAAATGACACGAAGGTGGTCTGACACACCTGCTTGGGAAAGCCCTGCCACGTGGCAGGCTTTCCTGATATGGCGGTCGCTGGTGGGTAGGTGATGACGTCTTTTCTTGTCCTTCCTACGTGGTTTCACGATGACCCGGTTGGCGGCTTGGCCTTGTGCGCTGGTTCAAGCGGGGGCGTGTTGTTGGTCACAGAAGGGGTATCCCCCTGGCTTGTCTCCTCTTTTTTTCCTTTTTTCAAAGACCATCTATGGCACTTTTGATCCCATCAATTACCGATGCGTAGAACGGCAAATTCAGGGTATCGATCGTGTCGCTTATTTGGTGGTAATTCGGGTTTCGCAGGAATGAGGTGTCGGTAACCATCAGCGCGTTGTAGCCGCGATCCCAAAACGGGTTGTGATCGCTCAGCCGAACGTCGGAAACATCGCGGCCTGCTCTGGGGACAGGTAACGACTTGGTGGTGACGTGCTGCCCAATCGCATGGGTCAGTTGCGTGAGCATTAACCCCGCGCTGGTGTCGGCCACAAATGAAATGAATTCGCCTCGCTCGCCATACAACTTGCGTATGGCTGGATGGGGGTAGCTCTGCTTTTCTTCGGTGAAGGCCAGCATCTCCAAGCTCACCATGAGCTTGAGCGCTGGCCTGGTTTCCTTCAGTTTTTCGGCGAGCGCAGCACTGTCGAGCATCCCCCACTCCTCTTGATCGAAAGCAACAAGCCACACCGGTCTTTTGGGAGGGTTGGCCGACCAGCGCCTCGCCAGTTCAAGTATGGCTACCTTTAGTCGGTCTACTAAGTCTGCACCTATGGAGTGCAGTGGCCCGTCGTAATGGGCGCCAACAAGAAGGGGCCTTCGATTGGGGTTACGGCCCGGGAGCTTGAGGATGAAGTTGATGCCTTCATCAATCCCGCTGGCGAAGTGGTGCTTCTCCAGCTCTCCCAGCGCCGAGAGCTGATCACGCACATAACTGCGCACTGCCATCAATCCCATCGGATTCCAGCGGGCGCGCCGCGGAATGGCTAGGGCCTCTAGGTCTTGAAGACAGCTCGGTGACAGCGTGGCCATGCCGTCAGTCTGCGACTGGATTCTTTTCTTGCATGGGAATTGGCAACTCCCCATCGCGCACTCGCCTCAAAATCTCACGCGCGATCGCCAGGTTGATCGGATCCGGATCGGTCGCAACCCCCTTGGCTTCAGCTGCCAAGCGTTTGCGAATTGGAGGTGTGTTGTCAGCAGGCATGGTTTCACTGTCTTGAGGAGAGCTGAATCACACATCCCTCACTGGAGGGAGTTTGTGTGATGCATGCCTCCATCAGTTGAGGGATTCCTATGGATGGAGGCCTATGCCGATCCGGTGATCTTCAAACCAAGCCTCGGCACCGGCAAGGTGGATTTTGTTCAAGCTCTCCACAGCCTCTTTGAAGGCGGCGTCTATTTACCCGAGGAGATTCGCAAGCTTGGTGCGGCCCAGGCGACGAACCCGAACCTGCCGCCGTTGATAGAAGAGATCACCGAGCGGGAGCTGGAGGTGGTGGCGGGTGTGGCCCGCGGTCGCACAAACCAGGGCATCGGCAGCAGCCTCGGCATCTCGGTGGAAACGGTGAAGACCCACGTGGTGAACACCAACGACAAGTTTGAGTCCCGCTGATCGCACCCAATTGGCGGTGATGGCACTGCTGCATGGCCTGATAGATCCCCTTGGCTGATCTATTCGGTGATCACGGCCGCCATTCCGCTTCGGTCGCCGTCGTCGGATCTATCCAGGCTCGCCATCGCGTGTGGATCCATTAGTAACGACACTCACAACCAGCAGTCCTGCGGCGGCCAGAAGAGGGCGATGCTCGCCGACGGCCTGATTCAGATCTCCGCCACAGTTGTGTCCGCCGTGTCGTTGGCGGCCATTGCCTTCGGTCTGTGTGCCGTTAAGCAGGAGAGCCGTTTGTTCAACGGCTGCGTAAAAGCTTTTGTAGCCAGGGCAGCTTCCAGGCCGAAGCCGTTCGCTATCGCAATGGAGGTTGAAATTCAACAACAGCGCTCGCTAGGGGCTGTGGCCAACACTCCTCAGTGAGCCTGCGTTTCGGCCAAGACCAGGCCTTCGTTTTGGGGAGAATCAATGAACGCCCTTTACTGGACCAACGCAGCTTTTAACTATTACTAAGTTCATCTCCAATGATGAAGCGATCGCCATATCTTTGATCTGATTTCACTGTTTTCTCGGATGCCAGCCCTGAAGTACAAGCGGGATTTCACCCACGAACAGCGGGTGTCGTTCGCCTTTGCGAACTCCGTGGACGCAGCCAAAAGTGCCAGCTCCAACAAGGGCAAGGCGGCATCTACACCTGCTGAGTACAAGCAAAACCAGTGCGCCGCCATGGGCATTGGTATGGGCCCTCGGATCCATGAGGAGTGCCCCTATTCGGCGATCAACCACTCCTATGCATCAACGGGCAGCCAGGCTCTGGAAGCTGCCATCACCTCTGGCTACAAGCAGGTGTTTGGCAACATCGGGATCTCCGACAACCAGCGTCTCGTCTCACTGGAGGCTTTCCTCTGTGACGGCCGCATCAACGTGCAGGGCTTCATGGCAGGCCTGGTGAAATCTGAGCTTTACAAGCAGAAGTTTTTCCACGTCGTGTCTCCCATGCGCGGCATCGAGCTCACCACCAAGCACCTGCTGGGTCGTCCTCCTATTAATCAGAAGGAGGTGAGTGCTGGCATTCAGCTGATCGCTGAAGAGGGTTTCGATGCTTTCGTTGACAGCCTCGTCCGCTCGGAGGAGTACCTCGAAACCTTCGGAACCGACACGGTTCCCTATCTCCGTGGTTTCAAGTCGGAAGCACGGGCTTCCTGCTCCACCTTTATTGGCATGGCCGAAATCACTCCGGCCAATGCCGGCTCTGAAAACGCCATGTACACCGGTCCTTCCCTGGTGAAACGTTTCACCATGGATCTCGGTTCCTTCGCTGCTGCTGCCGTCTACTCAGATGACAGCGATCGTGGTGGCTTCTCATACACGAACGCCGTCAGCAACCCCCGCAACGCTGCTTATCGTCGAATGTATGGCGGCAAGTTCAACTACGGCCGCTTCTGATTCCTTGCTGCCTGCATCACTGGGATGAGCAGAAAAGCAGGAGGCGTAAGCCTCCTGCTTTTTCATGGGTAGGAATACCCCCTGAGAATCGTCCTCATTTCCGTAAAGTCTGCGGGCTTTTTGAGTTGTGGATGCATTACTTTGGATTGTTGGTGCATGAGAGTGGAGCAGGTGACGCCGCTGTTTGGCACTGAAGTTCTCGAAGTTGCTGTATCCCAATTCTTTGAATGCTGTATGAGAGCAGGATACAAGCCAATTGATGTTCACTTGCGGCTGATCAAATCGGCGTCATCAAAATTTCCAGCCGAGATATGTCTGGATAAAAATCTGCTGGTGTCGTCCTACAACCTGCAGGTGGAAAACTATCAATAAGCTGATGCGCTCTTTAGGGATGCGGCTTGGCAAAAGGGGTGAGATCTTGGGGTTTCCCTCTGACTGATGCTTCGTGTCCAGCCCCGCCGACGCAGACGCCAACCTCAAGCGTTCTTTTTAGCAGCTTAATGAGAACGAGGCGGCCGTGGCCGAGGCGATCAATGAAGCTCGGGCCGAGCACGCCCGCAGTGAGCTGCCCCTCCTCGGTTCCGCCCTGCTGGAACGCATCGATCAGTTGGCGAGCCAGCGATCGCTCGACAGTCAGGATGCCGCAATCCTCTGCAACTGGCCCGATGCCGCCTCCATTGGCCAGGCCTGGTTTGAGCTCAAGCACCCCGGCAAAAGCGTGCCCAGCCCGATGTTGGTGCTCGATGCCTACCTCGTTGGCGCCCCATCGTTTCTGAGCAAGGCCCAGCGGGATCTGGTGGGCGATTGGTACCGCAGCAAGGTGAGTGCCAACCCCGAGTACACCGATGCCGTCACCGGAGCAGCCAAGGCGTTCGTGCTGATCGGTGATCTCAATGCCAGTGCCGCTGGCATGGCCTGGCAGACGATCATTCCCGATTTACTGGAGCAGGGGCACGACCTGGAGTTCAACGTCACCAAGGAACAGGTGACGGCGGCGGCGGCCCGCTGGATTGTTGCGGTGGCCGACACCTTCGCGCCACCATCGCTGGATTGACGCGAGCGATCGATGGGTCTGCTGCTGCTTTCCGCCGATTACCTCCACGACGACGGCATCACCTACCGGATCCGTCGCGACAACCTCGAGCAGGACTTCACCATTGAGGAGAAACGCGATGGCGCTTGGGTGGATTGCGGCCTGGATCGGGCGGTCAAGGATGTGAACTTCGCCGAGTTCAAGCGCCTCGGGCTACTTATAAAAAAGTGATGGACGCTGATCAGTGGCTGACATGAGCGGCCTGAATCGCAGCTGCCGGTCGGACGCGCCAGGATGTAACGAATTCGTTACACATCTCCTATGACCGTCGGAGAAATCTTCCTGGAAAGCCTCTCCACTGGGGTGATTACCGAGCACGAGGTGAACTGGCTGGCATCCCACCAGACGAGCTTTGATCGGCCCGAGGAGGCCACCGCCATCCGCCTTGGGCGCCTAATGGATCAAGGTGAGATCAACCTTGGATGCCGCTTGCCAGAGCCGATGCTGCGTCACCAGGAAGTTCTTGTGGACTGGATCGAACCACTCGGCCGCCGTCGTCACCGCGCTGCTGCTTGAACCAGCAGGCCGCCCTTTGGTGTGGGGCTGGGGATCAGCTGCAGAGACAGGTCTTGACCCGGATACAGCTGAAGATTCACTGTGCGCAGCAGTCCCACGACCATTAGGCGGATCTCCAGTTCCGCCAGAGCCTTTCCCAGGCAGACACGTTCGCCGCCGCCAAAGGGTAGCAGCGTCTGCTTGAACGATCCATCCAGGTGGCGTTGTGGCCGGAATGTCGCCAAATCGTCGTCATTCCCTATAGCCGTCGGGCTCAGCACCACCTGAACTACGCGTCCTTCGGGAATGGTCACACCAGCCAGGTTGATCGGCGCAAGGGTGCGCCGGAAGAATCCTCCCACCGGAGGCGTCAACCGCATTACCTCCAGCACCGTCGCGTCCAATCGCGGCGATGTCGTGTCGACCATTAGGCCATCCAGCAACCAGTTCTCTACCTCTGGGTTTAGCAGCAGTGCCCGAAACAGGCAGCTCAGAGATGAGGCGGTGGTCTCATAGCCGGCGAAGAGCAACAGCAGCAGCTGTTCAGCCATGTCGTCATCCTCCAGGGAAATGCCGGTTTCATCCAATCCGCCGCTCAGCAGATCAAGGCCGCCTTTTTTGCTCCCCTCCTGGAACACTTTCTTGATGCGCTTCAACAGCCGTTGTCGGGCGGCCATTGCTTTTGCGAAGGGGGTGCCTGAAATCGCTAGCGGAATCGAGAACAGCGCTCGGGTCCAGATCTCGAAATCGGCGAACAGGGCATCACGGCTTGCGCCATCTAGCCCCAGCACCGTGGTGGCAATCACCGCAAAAGCGAACCGCCGCATCCGCGCCGCCAGCGGTAGTGGTGTGTTGGTGGTGATCAGCTCTTGGCAGAGCTCATCCACCAACTGTTGAATCGACGGGGTGTAGTGCGCCAGCGCTGCGCTGGAAAACAGTTGCCCCACCACCCGGCGCCGGGCTTTGTGGCCGGAGCCACTGCGGTTGGCCAGCGATTGGCTGCCCAGCAGTTGCCGCACGCTTTCGGGCCACCATCCCTCCAAGGCATCCCCTTGTCCAAGTAGGTCGGTGATGGCCCGCTCGCCGCGGATGAACACCACCCGCTGGGCCAGCAGCTTGGTTTCGAACACATCGCCGTAGGCTTCGAAGCGCCGTTGGGCGAAGTCGGCCTGGGTGAAGAAGGCCAGGGTTTCCCCCAGTCCGCTCACGGCGCCCGTGCTGGGGAGGGGGTTGTCGATCATCACAGCTCGGGGTGAGCTGTTGTTCTAGGCCTGACAGTGCTGCAGGCGTTGGCTATCCCATGTGATGTGCTGCGCGTTCTCTGTGGAACTGAAGTCCCTGGTTGTGGTGCTCGTCGTCCATCTGATCAGCGCTGGTTTGACGAAAACCGTTGCTGCCCAGAAAGCGCGCAACAGCAACCGCTGGGCTGTTGTGGGTTTGCTCTTAGGGCCGTTGGGGCTGATCGCAGCTGTGGGCATGCCGGACCGTCATCAGATCGTCTACTTCCGCTACCTGGCTGAGCAGCAGGGTTACCAACCCCGCCATGCCTTTGGTGGGCAGAAAGGCGAGATGGACGCCTGAGCGTTTGCTTGAACGTGTTCAGCGGCAGCGCTGAAAGCGAACGATGCTGCGGGTGAGGCCCTTCTCTGGCCAGTTGGGCATCACCCTCCAGGGGGTGTGCACCGTGAGCACGTCTCCGTCGATCGCGAAAAAACGGGTTTGTTCCGTGCCCACCCACTCGGGGTTCCAAGCCACATCAACCTGGGTGATCCAGCGGTCACCCTCGAGGCGGTAGATACCGGTGTAGGCGATCATGCTGCTCAGCAGGGCCGATCGCTCCTCGGCGTTGGACCCCGGTTGGCGTCCCTCGGCTGAAAGCATGAAGGAAAGACGCCCGTCCGGAGTGAAGATCACGTAGCCCGTGGGCTGATCGCCCATCGGTACAAAGGTGTCGCTGTTGGATTGCTGTTCGACGTCGTAGCTCAACAGCTGCCAGGCGCCATGAACGGTGGGGGATGTATTGACCTGGGTGGGCTGAACCGAACTAACGCTCACAACTGAACCTGTTCCTGTGCGGCAACTTACCGATCGTGATCCAGTTCGACAGCCTGAATTGAGGCATTCCTCCGCAATTGATGCCATTCAATGTCGATCAAGTAACAACAACAACGAAAGTGATCAGCAGGCCGGAGCCCGGTAGGGGCGCCAGCCTGTTTTCAGCATGTCTGTCCAGCTTTCGATAGCGGTTTAAGGCAGAACGCGAAGGTGGCTTAGGGGTTCAGGTGGTTTGTAGTGATACGTCTTGATTGAGACCCAAGCCGTCTTCCCTGAAACTGGTTCCGGTTTGAAATGCACCACTCTTTGTGGGTTGTGTTCACTAACCACCCGATGACCCCCGGTCATGTTTTGATTGGGGCTGGGGGTCGGTGTTGGCCATAGCAAGTCATTTTTGAGGCCAACGGTTTCGTGTTGATCGCTGTGTGAAACCAACCACACAGCATGTGTGGTTGGTTTCACAGCAAATCAACTGAATTCAGATCTTTTTTCCCCTTGTGATCGGGACAATATTTGTTCTAATAGAGATGTCACATTCACACAGACCCATGCTTACCGGAGCTGAATTGCTCAACCGCGTCAAAGAACTTGGCGATTGCGCCAAAACAGATCTGGCCAAAGGTTGTGGCTACGTCGTCAAAAAGAAAGACGGCACTGAACAGGTGAAATTCACAGCGTTCTATGAGGCCTTGCTTGAGGCCAAGGGACTGTCTTTCTCTACCGGAGGTTCTGGTGTTGGCAAGGGCGGTCGCAAGCTCTCTTACAAAGCAGTTGTTCAGGGCAACGGCAACCTGTTGATCGGCAAGGCCTACACCGCCCTGCTGGAACTGCAACCCGGTGATGAATATGAGATCAAGCTGGGACGCAAGCAGATCCGCCTGATTCCCGTTGGTGGCTCTGAAGAAGAGGATTGATCTCCGGTTCAGCAGAAACACCATTCTCCCCGTGGATCCCTTGGTTTCCACGGGAAATTTTTTGTCTCCGATGCCCTACCAGCACACCAAGTAGCATCTGAACCATCACATTCCAGACGCTTTTTAAGAGCATCAACAACCTGATGCGTCAGCTGATGCAGGACATGGGTATTGATGACCGCTACATCGCCCTTATGCCTGATGCCCTGTCGCGGGAGTATTCAGTAAAACAGCCGAGCTCCGATGGTTTCGGCTCCCGATGTTATCCAATCGGCTCGGTGATCAAGCTGTTGCTATCAACCGGTGGAACGGCGTCTGCTTTCACTAATGAAACGACTCTTGCTCGTCCACAACCTTGTGCATGGTCAGAGCGTTGTGTATGAACTGGACGACAAAGATTTTGCTGTGGAGTTGGTGGAGGGCGAGCCGGAGACTGACGACCAGGGCGAGATGGATGTGGAGAGTCGCTTTTTCATTCGCGTCGACAGCGAATGAGGTGGATATAAAGTCAATTCCGATTGAAGTCCGGTGAGCAGCTCAGCACAGAGGTAACTGGCTGGGCTTGATCAGCGCTAATCCGAAGGCATCAGTTAATAGAAGACGATGGAAACGCGCTACGTGCTTCGGACGGGAGAGATCATCCTTTCCAACCGCAACCCTGAGGGGCTCGACGTCTACTGCTACCGAACGTGCAACAACCACCAAACCTGTCTGCTGCTTTCCGAGCAATCCGAAGCAGACTTTTTGCTTCGTTATGGATCAGAAGAGTTGAACGTCACCTATTGACGCTGCTTGGATCATGGCCTGAATGGGTGGGCATCAAGGCAACTCCATGGACGACGTCAGGCTGCAACTTCTGCTTCAGGAAGCTGAGGACCATCTCCGTTCCCGCAGCTGCCGTCAACGATATGAGCGCGCCGTTGTTCGACTTCCCGATAGCCGCCGCGGCATCTGGTTTGGTGATGACAAACGTGCCGCCTAAGTCATGAATCAATGCTGAGCTTTTATCCCCAGTTCTGGACCTGTGCCTTCGATTTCGATGGGCGGACATCCCGGATCGATTATTGGAAAATCGTTCTCGTCAACCTCATCCTTGGGGGAGTTTTATCGAGGATCTCACCTTCAGCCATCTATATCGTTTTTGGGGTCGCCTCCATTTGTCCAGGCCTGGCGATGAACATTCGGCGCATTCGCGACACTGGACGTGCATGGCAGTGGATCTTCATTTCTCTGATCCCGTTCATCGGCTTTTTCTGGTTGCTTTGGATTGAGCTCCAGCCATCAGCTGACCGCTGAAGGGATTCCGGCTCGCTCCAGTGGGGCATGCAGTAACTCAAACACTGAATCGATGCGCTGGGCCTCCACTTGTGAGATCGAGAGCATCAAAGCCAGCAGATCGAGTCGGCGACGCTCCTCGGCTGAATAGGGCCCATCGGAGCGCATCAGTTCCGAGGCCATGGCATAGGCCGTGAGGGCCTGCTCGGCTGTTAGCACTTTGGCCGCCTCCAGCATCAGCGCCTTGTTTCCCCGCTCCAGACGCATGGCCAGCACCGCATCCATCAGCAGCACCACCTCGTTGTCACTCATCTGGCAGTAGGGCTCGCGGTAATCGAGGGCATGGCGGAACGCCCTGGCCCCAGCCCGGCTAAGTGTGTCGTCCCACGACACCGCGGTGAGGCCAACGGCCGCAAAAGCAGTGACGACATTCATTGAGAATGGCGTAAGTGATGACCAACTTTCAACGAATTTCCTGGATCGTCGTTGTTAAAAGCGCGACAGCCCGCTGCAGATGAGTCGATTGACCTAGTGGGCCGCTCGCGTCATTCCGGCAGGCGTTCCACCGCAACATGCATGAAGCGCTTCACCATCGCGATCGGCCACCCTTCCCGCTGCAGGTCTTCAGCGATTTGATCGATCTGAAAGCCGATCTCTTCAGCGACCAGCTCTTCAAGCAGCTGGTTCGAATGTTGTGTGGTGGTCATTGCACGGAGCTCATGGTGCGGTGGCACTGCCTCGGGCCTAACCCATCCATGCTGTGCTTCGCCACATTGATTCCGTGGCGTCCGGTTGCAGGCTTGCTGTGCTGTTGCCAGTTTGATGGCATGAAACAGGCATCCCTGCTCCGGCGTATCGGCACCTACCTGCTCGGTTTGGTGGATGAGTACTGGGCCATGCGTCGTCCCTGGCAGTACGGCGCCAAGCAACCCCAGTGCGGGCTGCAGTGCGATGGCGACCATTGCGAACGCGTCGACTGAATTTTCGCCAAAAATGCGCTATTTCACGGGTTGCCGCCCCTCAGCGTCCCCACAAGAGTGAGGTCAGCACTGGAGATGAGATGGAGTTCAAAAGCCGCATCTTTGCTACCTCGCGTGGGTCCACCATCGACGCCATCGGAGAAGGGAGGTACCTGGTTTGCAATCCGGCCTATTGCTTCATGGTGCATGGCCTCCGCCAGGCCCATGAGGCCGTGCAACGTCAGGAAAAGCCCGCGCTCTAAGCCGTGGCCGAATACCGAATTCACTGCAAGCACTGTGGCTATGAGGGGCAGGCCAACTCCCGTTGGATCCCCTTCGTGCGCGTTGAGGAGAGGGGGCAGGATTGCCCCCATTGCGGTCGTCCGACTCTGCTTGAGCCCTGGTGCACGCTTAGGGCTGAGGCGTCCATGCCCGACTACTGATGACGCTGCTGCGACGGGGTCGTCGAGCTAGAAGTTCTGCCAGCTGCTGGTGAGCCACTGGGGAGCCACGCTCCACCAGATGGCGGTCGCCACAAAAATCGCGGTGAGGCCGATCAGGCTGGTGATCAGTTCCTCCTGCCGGTTGTCAGAACGTAGTTTCTTGGCTTTGCCCAATGTTCTCTTGGATGCTCCCCTCTGTGTAAGGCCTCTGTTGACCATTGGCCATCGGTGAAAACACCCGGCCACAGCCCTGGCGATGATGGGTTCAGCTTCAAGGTCCGATGAAGACTGCCACGTTTGCTGAGTTCGCCGAACGGGCCGACTACTCCCTGCTGGAGGCCCTTACGCCTGATCCGGAGGCGACAGCGGATGGTGAGGACCACCGTCCACGCCAGGTGCTCTCTGGCCATTACGTGCCGGTGACGCCCACCCCGATTCCCGAGCCCCAATACCTGGCGCACAGTCGAACCTTGTTCAGAGAGCTTGGCCTCTGTGACGACCTCGCCCATGACGATCAGTTTCGCCGGATGTTCTCCGGGGATCTCCATGTCGCCACTGGTCCGATGCGGCCCTTTGGCTGGGCCACTGGCTACGCCCTCTCGATCTACGGCACGGAGTACACCCAGCAGTGCCCCTTTGGAAATGGCAATGGCTACGGCGATGGCCGAGCCATGTCGGTCTTTGAGGGGTTGTTTGAAGGGCGCCGCTGGGAGATGCAGCTCAAGGGGGGTGGTCCGACGCCCTACTGCCGTGGTGCCGATGGTCGAGCAGTGCTCCGCTCCAGCGTCCGCGAATTTCTAGCGCAGGAGTTCATGCATGCCCTCGATGTGCCCACCTCCCGTTCGTTGACGCTCTACGTCTCCCATGCCGAGACGGTGCGTCGACCCTGGTATTCCGAGAACTCACGCTCCATGGACCCGGACGTGATGGTCGACAACCCTGCGGCCATCAGCACCAGGGTGGCCCCATCTTTTCTGCGGGTGGGTCAGCTGGAGTTGTTCGCCCGCCGTGCCCGCAGTGATGCCCATCCTCGGGCGCATAAGGAGCTGCACCAGATCGTGGCGCACCTGATCGAACGCAATTACCGCCAGGAGATTGATCCCCGTCTGCCGTTCAGCGACCAGGTTGTGCTGCTGGCGCGCTTGTTCTGTGATCGCCTCACGGCCCTGGTAGCCAACTGGATCCGTGTTGGTTACTGCCAGGGCAACTTCAACAGCGATAACTGCGCCGCTGGTGGCTTCACCCTCGACTACGGCCCGTTTGGATTCTGCGAGCTGTTTGATCCGCGCTTTCAGCCTTGGACTGGAGGAGGCGCCCATTTCTGCTTCTTCAACCAGCCGGTGGCCGCGGAGGCCAACTACCGCATGTTCTGGAAATCCCTGCGCACGCTGATGGAGGGCCAGGCCGAGGCCCAGGCCCAATTGGACCAGTTGCTGGAGGCCTTCCCTGCTGCCATGCAGGAGGCCATGGAACGGATGTGGAGCAGAAAACTCGGCTTGCCCAGCACCGACGATGCCCTGGTGCCTCAGCTGTTGAAGCTCTTGGCGGTCTCCAATGCCGATTATTCGATGTTCTTCCGCCGCTTGTCGGATCTGCCCGAGCAGGTCGATCCGCTGCGAGGCTGTTTCTATTTGCCCCTCTCGACGTCCCTCGAATCCCAGTGGCAGGAGTGGTTGCTGCGTTGGCGCGCCCAGCGGCCCAGTGGCGTCGACCCGGCCCTGATTTCCGCTGGTATGCGGCGGGTTAATCCGGCGATCACCTGGCGCGAGTGGTTGATCGCTCCGGCCTACCAGCAGGCAGCCCAAAGCAACACCTCCCTGATGGCTGAACTGCAGCAGCTGTTTAGTACTCCCTACGACACCCCTTCCCCTGAACTGGGGGCGCGCTACGACCGTTTGAAGCCGCGGGAGTTCTTCAGTGCTGGAGGGGTGTCCCACTACAGCTGTTCCTCTTGACCGCTGACGACGTACTGCACTTCTGGTTTCAGCAGTGCCTTCCCTGGCAATGGTTTCGACGCCGGGACAGCTTCGATGGGCTGGTGCGCAATCGTTTCGCTGCTCTTGTGGAGAGGGCCCTGGTCGGAGAGCTTGATGCTTGGGCTGACTCGCCTGCGCAAGGCCTCGCCCTTGTGTTGCTTCTCGACCAGTTCAGCCGTCAGATTTGGCGCGATGAGGCCAAGGCTTTCGCGGGAGATCAGCAGGCGCAGGCCTTAAGCGAGGAGGCCTTCCACGGGGTTGGGTTTGACGTGAACCGGAGCGAGCCAAGCGTCAGTTCTGGCTGATGCCTCTGCTGCACAGCGAAGAGAACAAGGTGGTGGCGCAGGCCATCCCCCTGCTCGAGCACTGGGTGGATTGCTCCACGGCTGATGTCGCCCGACGCAATCTCATCCAGCTGCAGCGCTTTGGTCATTATCCCCATCGCAATGCTGCTCTTGGGCGAGTGAACTCATCGGATGAAGTCTTGTTTTTGCAGCACTAACAACTTTGATGAGGTCTTTCGTGTCAGCCCTGCAATCTCCTCATTTCTCTGCTTGGCCCTCATCCTTCATCAGCCGCAGCGCCGCATTCATCACCGCTACTTTCACCTCCTGTCTCTCCAGTCCCTGGCGTTCAAAGTGACGGACGATGCGTGATAGGTCCCACCAAACGGCCACTTCGACTTCATCCATCTCATTGGCGACGTGGAGAGTCATGGCAGCACTGTGTCTTATTTCAGCTGTAGCCCCTTAGCATATTTGAATGAGGCTCCTGCTGAATGACTGCTGAATTCAGTTGCAATTCAGCCTGAATGGACGTTCGTGGCTACCAATCAAGCGGTTGCTTCCTTCACCTTGCAGCACTACTTGATTGTTTGGACGTTCCCGACCGTTGAGGGGGCCTGGGAGTCGTGTCCTGGCTTTGCTGATTACATTAATTCCGGAGCCCCTGGAGATGCTTTCGACGGATTTGCCCTCAAATATCGCGTCTGCGAACCGATAAGCGGCAGTGGAGTAGCGATTGCTGTTGCCAGTGATATAGGTAAGGTTTGGGCGCATCTCGGCCCCTGGATCAAGGACTTCGGCATTCAGTTCGATGTCACAGCCGTGGTCTCTGATGCCGAATTTGCTGCGATGTGGCCGATGGTGGAAGCTGCAGCAACCGTCGATTGAGACGGCTAACCCCTACACCTTTGCCGGGCCTTGACGCTTGACCTGCTTGAGCCTCTGTTGTTTCTCGCTGCGGCAGTAACGGCTTCAGCGGGACTGTTGATTCTTCAATTGGGGCTGAAACGGGTGTTCGCTGTTGCGCCGCGCTTGAAGCGGGGTCAGTCGGACCCTGCTCCGGACACCTCTCTCACCGTGGTGATCCCTGCCTTCAATGAAGCCCACAACATAGAAGCCTGCGTGGGCAGCGTGCTGGCCAGTTCACCCCCATGCCGGGACTGGTCGGTGCTGGTGGTGGACGACGATTCAACCGATGCGACGGTTGAAAACGCCATTGCCGCTGGATCTTCAGCGCCTCACTTCCGCCTGATCCAGGCCGGCCCCAGGCCGGTCAACGAACGCTGGGTGGGCAAGAACTGGGCCTGCAGCAAGGCCGTTGAACAGGTCTGCAGCGAGTGGCTGTTGTTCATTGATGCCGATGTTCGCCTCAAGCCCGATGCGTTGCAACGGGCCCTCGCTCAGGCGCTTGATGAAGATGCCGATCTGCTCAGCCTGGCGCCGCGGTTGAGCTGTGGATGCCTGGCGGAATGGATGGTGCAGCCGATCATGGCCAGCCTGCTGGGCCTCGGCTTTCCCATCCTTGAAACCAACGATCCTGCCTCGCCGGTGGCGTTTGCAGCGGGACCTTTTATGTTGTTCAAGGCGTCCATCTACGCGCAGATTGGTGGCCACCGGTACCTGGCTGGCGAGGTGGTGGAAGATCTGGCCCTCGCTCGCGCCATCAAGGCCGGAGGTCATCGGCTTCGTTACGTCCTGGGTCTTGATGCAGTCGACCTTCGGATGTACACCGACCTCGCTGCTCTTTGGGAGGGGTGGACTAAGAACTGGTTTCTGGGCTTGGACCGGGACCCCTTCAAAGCCCTCGGTGCCGCACTGGTGGTGGTCTTGATGTTCACGCTGCCTTGGCTGTTGTTGCCGGCATCGCTGGTTCTGCTCTGGCTTCAGCCCCTGCTGTCGTCGACTTGGTGGTGGTTGATGGCCTTAGCTGTCCTGGCCATCGTTCAACAGCTGCTGCTTCGGCTCTGGACGCGCAGCAACTTTTATGTGCCCCTCAGCTATTGGTGGCTGATGGGCGTTGGTGGGTTGCTGGTGGGTGCAATTGGACCCGTTTCGATCTGGCGCACCCGCACGGGACGCGGCTGGACATGGAAAGGACGGGCCCTGAATTAGGAGTGGTGTGCCTTTTTGCGGGCATCTTCAGTCCTCCGCCGCATTGCAGCATGCCGGAATGCTTTCTCCAGCTTGGTCAATTTGGGCTGCCTGTCTTCCAGGGCAGCCTCGCCTCTGGCTTTGGCTGCATTGATGAAATCGTCTGACTTGGTACCGCTGAGTCCACTCATCTCAATGCTTCTACTAGTTCAAGCTTGGTTCCGTCGTGGCTCAAATTGGCTCGAATAAAAGGCCTTCTATGGAATTCATCCTTGAATAAAAAGTTGGCAGTATTCGATCACAGCGTTGAGCAATCCCCTTTCAAGGCTCTGCCCTTGGTCGCTTGTGTGCGAAGGTAAGCAGTATTGATCAATTTTTTTTTGACGATCTTCATCGGAAATCTCTCCTGGGACGCTGAGCGGGATGATCTCATCCATCTCTTCGGTCAGTACGGCGAGGTGAGCAAATGCTCCTTGCCCCTCGATCGGGAGACGGGCCGCAAGCGTGGTTTCGCTTTTGTGGACCTCAGCAACGAAGCCGATGAGCAGTCGGCCATAGACGACCTGCAGAACGTTGAGTGGATGGGTCGTGCCATCTCTGTTCGTAAGGCCGAACCCCGCCGCTGAGCTTCGAAACAAACCCATGGTTGATGGGCCGGTGATCGTTCAACGGCAGTCATACCTGTGAGTTCACCTCACTGTCCAAAACCTCGATCGGTTGTGGACGGTGAGTTTTTGTCGTGGGTTGCTGTTGCGTTGGCTTGTTCCTGTTGTGAGGCCTCACTGAATCGACTGTCGAGCCAACGCGAGATCACGTAGATCCCGATGAACATCGGGATATAAATCTGATAAGCGCTCTGCTGCTCAATCTCGAGCTGATTGACGACAGTGACGGCTGCTGTGCTGAGCACGAGGTAAATCCCGACGCGTCGAAACAGGGGTGATTTGAACAACGATTTGAGAGCTTCTGCACTTCATCTTGCTCACCTGCCGTTGAACGCCCTGAGTTGGGAGATGTGCTAACTGCGCTTTGCCTGCTGAATGGAGAGACCCTGCACCGGCCCAATGACAACCGCTCATCACCTGATTATCGATCATCGAGGATTGATTCCCAACAAATGCAGCCTTAAGCTTCTTTTAGGATTTGGCGCGGCGCTGTGATCGGCTTGATCGCTTCAAGTTTGTTCCTGATGTTTCCATCAATGCCCAGGGCGGAACTTTCCCTGTTCAGTCAGCTGAAAAGGGAGCTTGGTGCCCTCTATGAGGAACCTCCCGTGCAGGCCATCAGGGTCTGTCGCCTGCATGCACGGTTAGTGAACGGCTAACTCAACGTTCGTCTGGCACCACGCCGCATACCACCCGAGCGCCCCCTCCACCAAGGGGAGGCTCGTCTCTGTATGTGTCGCCTCCGGCGTGAACAATCAGTGCCTTGCCCCGAAGATCTGCTGTGCTGAGCCGTGGCGCCACCACGCTGGTGTTGGTCTTGCCATCGTTGTCCACGACCAGCCTGCTGAGGTCGCCCCGGTGTCCATTGCCGAAGGGCCCTAGGTGCCGACCGGTTTCGTCAGGGTCCCAGTGCCCGCCCGCGGCAAGCCCGGCCACAGAAGTGCCTTCGGCAGTTTGGCCCACATCACAGCTTCCATTGCTGTGGAGATGGAAGCCATGTTCCCCAGGTGTCAGCCCCACCAGATCGGGATAGATCACCAAGCCTTGGTCGGTGTCTTGCGCCGTAACGGTGCCTATCGACTCGCCAATGCCATTGGCATCGATGCTTTGCAGGGTCACCTCCAAGGCTCCGCACCAGTCTGGTGTGATCGTGAGCAGGCTGAAGAGCAGAACGAGCTGGGCGAGCAGGCGACGCATCACAGAACAACGTGTTCTTGAATTGTGCCCCCCTACTGGTGCCCTCTGCAGCGCAAAGATGGTGCGTCGTTCGGCTGATTCTTGGTTATGCGATGGGAATACACCCAGTTGCGCTTCGTTCCGCGTGGTAAGTCGTGGACCGGGGAAATTGAGGAGCTTTGGCTGGATGATCGCCAGCTGATCTCCAGAAGCCATCCGCAGCGTGACGTAAGCCTGGTGGGATTGATGAATGAATTGGGTGAACAGGGCTGGGAATTGGTGACCTACGCCCAACCCTTCACCGGTTATCACGGTGGTTGCTACACCTTCAAGCGGCAGAAGTGAGCAGGTGGTTTATAGCGGGCTGGCATTGATGTGTTGGGCCATACCCATAAAACCAATCACGAAAAGAGCAACAGCCACAGTTGAGGCCAGGGATGCCAAACTAATTTGTGTTTGATGACTCAAGCTCTTCATGCATCAACCTCGTTTTTCAGATGCACAAGAATGCATTGCTCGTAGCAACTGCCATCGTCGAGATCGCAGAGAGTTAGACATTCAAAGTAGGCATTAACTTCTGATTCTGTGACACAGGATTGCGCTGCATTTGGTGATTGCAAATTTGTATTCAGCATGTTATTCCTCGATTCGCTTGATGACACTATGCTGATTTTTCTTTTGTGGCAACGAAACTATTACGGCGGGTAAATGCCTAGATAAAATTACCTAATTGGTCTTGATTGTGAACTTAAGGCTTTGTTTCGTTGGCTTGAATGCGACCACGAGTTGCTCACAAGCCAATCTGGCTTTCATCCTTTGGTTCCTAAGCTGAATTGATGAGTAAGCGAAACCCCGTTGAGCGGCTAGAGGACGAGCTCACTCGTGCCAAGGCTCGTGGGCGCTGGCTCAGTGACGATGAGCAAGTAGACCTTGATCGTGAAGCTGATGCTGTGGCGACTCAAGCTGAGGCCAAGCAACGGCGTGATCGCAAGCTGTTGATATTGACCGGGGTCTGCCTGTTGATTCCGCCTCTTTGGCCTTTGGCTCTTGGGATGACCTTGTTGCTTCTTTATCCAGTCACCATGGCCAGGATAGGGCTGGCCGCCGCGATCATCTTCCTGATGGGCGGATTGCTGTTGTCTGGTGTGCTCGGTTTGGCCATGTTCTGGCTGATTCAGCTGTTGTTCTAATCAGCACATGTCAGATTAATGTCTTGACTTCACAACCGTCATGCCGACCGGGGCCAGGGCAATCAAGGCCAGCTTGATGTGCTGAATGCCAAAGGGAATGCCGATGATCGTCACGAAACATGCCAACGCGCTGCTGAGGTGACCCAGGGCCAGCCACCAGCCGGCTACAAGAAACCACACCACGTTTCCGATCACTCCCGCTGGGCCCGTTCCCAGGTCACCTCTTCCCCTCAGCTGACGACGGTTGATGGCTTCTGTACCAAACGGCCAAAGGGAGAAGTAACCGATCACCCAGCAAGACCTCGCCCACGGCAAGCCAACGATCGTGATCGCGCAGATCAAGGCTGCCAACCACCAGGCCAGAGCCATGGGCAGCCCACCAAGGACAACCCAGATCAGGTTAAGCGCCACAGAGATCATGTCTCCATTGTCACGGCAAAGCCAATGTGAGTTCGTTAAATTATGTAATATATATTTGACCAATCATGTCCGGTAGCTTCGGGATTATTGGCTGTGGATACGTCGGATCTGCTGTCGCTGCCCATTTCAGAAATAATGGGTATGAAGTTGTCGGCACCACCACCAGTTCCGAA
Organism: Synechococcus sp. AG-670-B23; assembly: GCA_003209165.1. GTDB lineage: Bacteria > Cyanobacteriota > Cyanobacteriia > PCC-6307 > Cyanobiaceae > Parasynechococcus. The sequence continues at coordinate 33,649 of QCSL01000010.1, forward strand.
CGGCTTGCTGAACTATGCGATCTGGTCGACCATCCCCGCATCTACAGGGCTGGTGACCCCATGGCTGATGACAGCTTTTTTAATCGTCTAGATGGTGTTCTGATTGCTATAGCGCCAACCACCTCCTCCTCTGAAGTAGATCAATACGAGAAGGTCTATGGCCAGGCTGTGCCGGCTCTCGTTGATGCTCTTCGTCAAAGGAAGGGACCTAGTCCGCTGCATGTCACATATTTGAGTAGTGCAGGGGTGTACGGAGATCAGTCTGGAGCCATCTGCAACGAGCTGACGCCTCCGGATTGTTCGAACAACACCAACGCTTTGCTGGCCAGCGCAGAGTCCTCTGTTCTTGCATTGAACGAAGCTTCTATCCAGGCCTGTGTGCTGCGGTTGGGTGGTATTTACGGCCCTGGTATGGATATTCCTTCTTACATCCGAAGCGCTGCTGGCCAGTCGGTTCGCAAGAACGGCAATCACATCAACGCTTGGGTTCATCTGCATGACATCATCCGTGGTATTGAATTCGCCTTTGAAAGACAGCTTCAGGGCATCTACAACCTTGTGGATGATCTGCAGTTCACCAGGCGTCAGCTTTCCAATGCACTTTGCGACGATCATGGCCTGCCTCCCGTGATCTGGGACAACCACGATCGCCCTGGAGCTCGCATCTTCAATGCTCGTGTGAGCAACGCCCGGCTGCGTGAAATCGGCTTCCAGCCCAGCGTTGGCTCCATGCTTGACCCTGTTGCAGCGGCCTGACGTTCAGATCCTGCTAGCGCCCCAGGTCAACGGGTGCGACTGATTTGATCTTTCGATACAGATATTAAATTAAAACGCTCTTGTTGTTTATCGATGTAAAGCAGAATTGCGAGATCCACGGTCGAATGCCTTCGTTGATTAGAACCTCTGCATTCGATGCAATTGTGTTGTGAAAGACGAGTCGTTCTGCATCGAATTTGCTTCGTCTTTAGCGCTGATCTTGCTTGAGCTCAACGCAGAAATGCTTGCCCTTGCAGAAGAAGACTTTTGCTCCACAGCAGATGTCTTTGTTGTAGAGCTCGAGCCTGGTTGTTGATGTTGGATCGCATTCGTTCCGTCTTTGCTGACTCTCAATCGGAGGGTTGGATCAGCTCTACTACGTAGTTAATGCAGCTCGTGATCTTGCGCTGGATTCAGATTTTCAAGCCTGTTACGACATTGTGATGGCCTCCGGTGGACTTGAAGTTGAGGCCTGGATCAACTTCACTGTTTTCACAGCCATCTGCTTCGATCTCGATCATCAACCGGAGCCTGAACAGTTTCTATTTGTTCTTGAGGAATGCTGTGATGCCCGTCGCGATCAGCAGGCGGCTCAACCTTCGGAGTAGCGCAATGCTTTGAGGCCCATCACTAGATGGGTGCGGAAGCTTCCAAGTGCCATCACCTGCTTGGGCGATCGCGTGTCGCTCACCGCATCCCCTTGCGCTTCAATCCAACGCAGCAACTCCTGGGTTTGGTCGGCCCATGCAGTCAGCGCGGCTCGAAGCAGTTCGTCATCGCTGAGCTGGCCCTCTGGAACGGCGGATTCGTCCATCGCCGCTCTCAGCATTGCGTTGAGTTGCTGATGGCTCAGCGCGTCCGGAACAAAGGGATCAGGGTCGATACTTAAGAAAATCTTTAGGCACGTCTTGACAGTAGCCCAGTGGTATTGGTTGCGACCACCCGTGTTTTGACCCATTAATTCAGCTTTGGGGCGCCTGATCCAGGTCCACGTTCAGGCCGCGTGAGGCCAGGGCAAGGCGCCGGGCTGCCAAAAGAGCTGGATAGGCCAGCGCTGACCGTTTGTCATTACAGAACAGCTTGGCCAGCAATCTCAACAAAGGATCGCTTGGCTTCATGCGACGGCTGAGTTCTGCAATAGCTTCACTGCCATGCCAACGCTGCTCTCCTTCGATCAGAACCGCTCCATCTCGGAGGTGCAGTCCGAGGGCATTGAGTTCTCGACGGATGTTGTGATCAGCGCGCCCGTCAACAATCTGGAGGTCGGCAACTCCAGCCTTGAGTTCACTTCGTAGGGCGAACTCCCGACAGAATGGGCATCCGCCGTCGTAGATGAGGGTTAAAAGCATTGCTGAATTCTGTCGCGAAGGGGCTGGGCCTTGCGTTGTTTTTGGTCTGCTTGTTATTGGTTAATCCCCAGCCTTCATGGGGCGATTGGATCTGCGATGGGGATCGGCTCAGTGTGGAAATCACGCGGGGAGCTGTTGATCTCACTGGTCTGACGGAAGGCATTCCGAACACTTTGGAAGGAACCCTTCCTGGGGATGGTGTTCTGCTGCGCTGGCGCGACTTGGAGTTGCAGCTTCCGCGCACCAACAACGCAGGCTCACCCAGTTACACCGATGGCCGTTGGTGGTGGCACGTTGTTGATGCTTCAGCACCGGATTTTTGGGAACGCCGCGGCACGGTGATTCGCCATCAATGCGAGCTGATCTGAGCCTGCATCCAGTAACCGCTATTTGCGGTTGCGGCGGTTGGCTTTGCGGGTTCCTCCGTAGCGATAACCAGTTTCGCTTCGATAGTTTGGCCAGCAGGTTTCGCAAACAAGGATCCACTCCTTGAGTTGGTCGGTGATGACCCGGAAATGCACATTCCCCGGCTGTCTGCAGTGATCACAAAAGTCTTTTGTTTTTCCACAGTTCTTCCGCTGATTCCTGAGTTAACTCGGCGCATTGGAGTCTCAGCTCAGGATTCTTCGCTTCGGTCATGGCATGCAGCGGTTCGTTTGAAATCAATGCTTTTTCAGAATCGCTGAGGCTTTTGATCCGTGAAAACAAACGTCAGCACAGCATTTTCAACACGGCCTTCAGGATTCGCTTGATGCTGGCACACTTTTGAGGTTTGTTTTCCACGTCGATTCCCAAAACCGCTGTACTCGCCAGGATCGCTTGTTCAAGACCTGTGGAAAAGCTGTGTATAACGCTAAGAATCGACTGGGATTGGGGCGTTTATGGATGCTTTTAAGGCAGCCATCTCATGGGCGGTGAGGTGAGCTTCGACAGCCTCAGGCGTGATGGTTAGATAGCTGACCCATGCCTCGTAGCACTGCTCTTGCGTGGCGACGGGGTTCTGCTCTTGGTCTTCCCTTTCGCTCAGCAGGATCTTCTCGATCCTGGTCAGCCGTTCTTCGATGTGGCTCAAGCGGCTGGCAATGGTCTCATCCAGTTGCGTCATCTGCAGTGAGGCGGATCGTCCTGTGATTGTTGCGGGGATACTTTGGGTTGACGCAATAGTACATGCGCACTAAAACAGATGTATTGGTCTCATGCTCATGTCTGCGAGTTCCCCTTACGCCACTTTCCGTGCGGATGAGTGGATGCGTCATTCTTTGATTCGCCCACGCAAGGCTTTCCCTGCGGCGGCTTCAGCTGTGTCGACATCTCGCGACAGGACTTCCTCTTCGGTTCGAGCCTGTGATGCCGTGCAAGGAGAGCTGTTCCTCTTTCCCGTCGTGATGTGCTGAGGCTGCTTTCTGCGACAAACGTTTGCAGGAGTCGCTGATAACGCCCTGTTCTGCCAGTGTGTTCAATGGTGTTTGTTGCCTGACCATGCTGTTGTTCGCCTCCCAGACAGCTCAAGGCGGTCCGACTGTTATCCTCCCGGCCCTGTTGATCACCGGGCTTCTCGTCGCTGCATCCCAGGCTTTCGTTCCTAAGGGCGACGACAAGAACTGAGCTTTGCCGTTCACTTCAGCGCAGGGCTGAGAGAACATTAGCCCCGAAAGCATTCGCATCAAATCCTGCTTTCTTCGGTGTCTGTCCCAGGCGCACTATTACCGCATGCTGCGATGGAGCCACCAGAAGCAGTTGTCCTTGGTAGCCCTCTGCTGAAAAGCTGTCTTTAGGTAGATCCCTTCGCGATTTGCGGCGGCTGAGCCACCAGTGGGCTCCGTATTTCTTCTTGGATCCCCGTGACGCAGTTCGTGCCTGCTGGACCCAGTTCGCGGGTAAAAGCTGATGGCCGTTCCAGATTCCCTGATCTAGGTAGAGCTGGCCAAAGCGTGCCCAATCGCGTCCGCTGGCCCAGACCAACGATGAGCCCACCAAGGTTCCACTGTTGTCGCTTTCGAGAACAGCGGTCGTCATGCCCAGGGGGCCGAACAACGCCTGTGAGGGAAAGCGCCAGTAGCGCTGATCGTCATCGATGGCCTGCCTCAGAAGCCGGCTGAGGATGTTGGTGGTCCCGGATGAATAGTTCCATTTATTACCGGGTTGTTTGGCGAGGGGTTGACTGGCGGCGAACCTTGCCATGTCGGCTTCTTGGGTCAGCATCCGCACCAGATCTGAGTTGAAGTATCCCGTCGATTCCTCGAAGGCCAGCCCGCTGTTCATTCTCAACAGCTGATCCAAGCTGATCCTTTGACGTGGGTCCTCCGGATCACTCCATTCGGGCACGCTCGGCGGCTGGTGCGGATCCAGAAGCCTTTCTTGGATGGCCCGTCCGATCAGAGCATGGGTGATGCTTTTGCTCATCGACCAACCAATAAGAGGCATGTCGGGCCGGATGCCTTCGGCGTAGCGTTCAGCAATTACCCAGCCGTCCTGCACCACCACCACGGCGCGGGTTCGTTTTGGTGTGAGAGGGTCTTCCTCTTGAAAGGCGCGATTGAGAACTTTTTTTAGCGCTTGGCGATCGATTTCAGGCGGCTCTGACCGGGCTGTGGCGATGAGCGGCCAGGGTTCGTCGGTTGGCGTTGAATCCCTTCTGGCAGGTTTGGCTTGACTGGGGACTTGGGGTGTTGGCAGTTTGTTGATCCGCCAGGTGCAGCCCCGATTGCCGTTCTGAACGGCTTCAGCGCGAAACAGTCCAAACAAGGCACTGGCTTCAACGCGTCCACTGCTTGGAACGATCTTGGTTTGGATCAGTCCCTTGCCGACGGCCAGGTCTTCACTAAGTATCCGCTCCGGGTCCATCCCAGCCATGAGCACGCTGCTGCAGAGCTGTTTGGCGCTGAAACTCGTTCCCGCCTTGGCAAAGTTGATCAGGTGTCGCAGCGGAGGTTCAAGGGCAGCCGCGCCGCTGAAGGCCACTGCCGCGGCTGAGATCAGTACAGTCCGCCACTCGTTTTTTGTCACTCTGGACGGCCATAAAAAAAGCGGGGATGGTCCCCGTTTTTTTATGGCTAGAGACTCAACTTTAGGATTAATATACGGCATAGCTTGCGCCGCGGTAACGCAGTTCTCGCCCACCGCTTGGGTGTTGTTGTGGGTCGATCGCAACGTAGGTGACGGGCCGATAGAGCAGGACCTTGGTTTTGGTTCCCGCTGGGGTGTGCGCCCTGTCGGTGTGGCCTTCGTGACGGAAGGCAAGTGCCATCTGGGTTCTGGCCGTTTCGATGGCCTGATTGCGCACAGTCCGTGCCTTGATCAATTGAAGGGTGTTCATCTCTCTCTTACGCGGTGCCCACGCCCCCGTTGCCTGGCATGGATCTGGCTGCGGCCTGTTAAAGAGGCTCAACGTGCTTACAAGATAGCTCTAATTTGTATCAACAGCTACTATTTTGTCGCCTCTTTGCGGGTCTTTTGTCAGCATGAATCTGGGTGGCTGGGTGGAGGCGGCGTTTGTCTGGGGCAGTTCCTATAATTTGCATCTGTGGACCGTCAGCTGCCGGTAAGACAACATTTGCGGCCCATCTCGCCGAGCAGTTGCGCTCCAGAGGACGAAATCCACTGCTGATCGCATGCGACGACTACTACCGCAGTGGTTGGTCGCCCAACTCTCGCTATGGCTTTGACACGATTGATGCCATCGATGCTGATCAGCTGCGGATGCAGCTCAGTGCTGTTCGCTACCGGCAGCTGAGCTCACTGCGCAGCTATGACATGCGTAGCCGCAAGGTAGGTTCTAGGTCATTGGTTCAGCCCTATGACCTAGTTCTGATTGAAGGCTCCTATGGGCCGCAACACTTTCTTCAGGCGGTGCCGATCTCGTTGGTGGTTTACATCGAAACCCCTCTTTTGCAGAGGCTGGTCAAGCGTCTCAGGCGTGATGTTAGCGAAAGGCAGCGGCCAGCTTTGTACGTAGTTCGCCAGATGCTGCAAGAAATGCTTCCGGGCGAGCGACGCTTCATTCACCCTTTGAAGCGCTGCGCAGACATGGTTCTTCGTGGCTACGACTGGGATATTGAGCCCGTTCTCAGCAGAATTGAATAGCCGTGGGTGGGGGAGGAAGCTGTAAAAATCCACTCCACTGAGGCAACAAGAAAAACCTCTGGTGCATTTCAGTCCCAGAGGTTGAGCTCTCCTCGCCGCTACAAGGCTGGTGCACCGATGTGTCCAGGCTGTGTTCTTCGCCTGAGGAGTGATGACCAGGTGCAACTCTCAGACCTTGTTCCCCTCTTCGTCCCAGTACTTGATCCTTTTCACGCATAGGTCTGGTTTCTTGAGCTTGGCGGCGAACTCCTTTGCCCTTGCCCTCAGGTGCTCTCGTCGGTGACCAGGCTCTTGTTACCGATCTCTTCCAGCGTCTCTACGGAAGCTTCTGAGACGATCTGCTTCACGTCGCACCCTTGCTCAGTTTTAAGTCGGTTCGGATGCTGACGGTTTGGTCGAAGTCGAATTCGATTTCGTTGATGTTCGAATTCATTGGATTCTTCGCATAAAAAAGAAACCCCGCCGAAGGCAGGGTTTCAAACGCCTCTCAGGAGTGTTTCCTTGTTACCACTCCTGAGAGGCATCTTTCCTCACAAGTTTAAATATGCCAATTAGTTGAGTGAGGTGGGATTGCTGATGGACACCCTTGGAGTTGGCCCCAGATGTCTCTATGGGTAGGCCGCTGCTCGAATCAGATTAGAGTTCAACTGCGTCACCCCAGGCCGGTGCAGCGAGGCGCTTCCATCCCTTGGTCTGCAATAACGCCCAAAGTTGATCTGCTTCGCCCTTGTTCAGGTGTCGGCGCTCCTTCAGCAAAGGAGGGCCATCAGAGGTCCTGCGGCCTCTGTCAATGAAAACCTTTGGCTCGTTGATCCAATCCTTTTGATCTCGGTGAAACCTCCAGATCCAGCGGTCATCGCTGTCAATCAGCCAGCCTTCTTCCATGCTCTGCCTTTCAGTACGCCAGTACTAGTTGAAGTGAGCTGGGCTTGTCAAGTGTTGATCTATTTGGAGCGATGGTCAAAGAAAGGAGCAGGCCCCTGACCCTGAGCTGAGCCCACCCCTTCCTGGAGGCATGGAATCACTGCTTTCGCAGGTACATTTCAGAGCTTTTTCAGGTGTTGCTGCATAGACAGCGCCGAACTTGTTTGGGTGATGATCATTCAGGCGAGATCACTTTTGCCAACGCTTGAGGGCGTTGAACAAGCGCAGTTTCCCTAGCCTATGCCTCTTTAGAAGCGATGCGCTTCCAGGACCTGGGGTCGATCCATTCTTCTTGCTACGGCTGATAGGAGATCGGCCCACATTCACACCAGGAAATGAGGGTAGTCAAAGCCTGCAGTTGCTCTTTCGAGCCTTGAAGTCCATGAAGATGGGATCGGCAGTTGTCCGCTGCTCCTTGCACCTGGCATCGATGGACATCGTCAGGATAGGGTCTTGGACTTTTGGATGACAGGCAGGTCTCTCTGCTGGGCCAGGACGTATACGACGGCTGGAGAGAGGATTGCAGTGACCCTAATAAGAGCGGTAATAGCTGACCGATAATCGGTCAAGGGATAACTTCTCGATTAGATAAAAAAGTTTAAAGTGTTTGTACCAGAATATGAATGACTGTTTATGCCTGCCGCTTTGAGCTCTGGCGTCTATCTGTCTTGTCTGCCGCTGCTTGGCTGTGAATCGCCATCATCGTGTCGTTCAGTTCACCGACATCCCTCAGCCCTTCTGCGCTGAACCAAGGTGCGTTCTCCCAGTTGAATCCTTCGCCAAAGGTGTTGTCTGGTGCCGTGACGTACCAGTGGCAATCAACATCGGGGGTGTCAACAGAGCATTGAGACCAGTCCGGATGCCATTGCGGCACTTGCACCCACATCACTGCGGCAAAAACCATGGAGAACAAGGCTTTCAGCATGAGGTTTGTGAGACAGAGTTGAGACCATAACGAATTTGTTCCATGGGACCCACTCCATGGGGAGGTACCTGTGATCGCCCATGGGGCGTTCTTTGATGAGTAGTGGAGACATTCCCGGATGTTTGTTGCAGCGGCCGCCACAGACCCAGCTGCCCTTGGCACGGATTGTCTGATCCAGCTACCAACCTTTCAGGACCTTCTGAGTCATGGCCTCTTTCAACATCAGCATCGAGGGTGGTGCCAGTTTTTCATGCTCTGATGACGTCTACATCCTCGATGCGGCTGAGGAAGCTGGAGTCGATCTGCCCTATTCCTGCCGAGCAGGAGCATGTTCAACCTGCTCCGGCCGCCTGGTGAGTGGCTCGGTTGATCAGACCGATCAGAGTTTTCTCGATGATGATCAGATGGGGCAGGGGTTTGCTCTCCTATGTGTGAGCTATCCCACCTCCGATTGTGTGATCAAGGCCAACGCTGAAGAGCATCTGTCTTGATTACGGCTTGCGGGTGATCACTGGACGGCGCCGTTTCGGATAAAGCTCACGGCACATGGAGCAAACAGTTCCGTCGCATCCCCGTGCTGTGCAGAACTCGCGGCCCCAGAAAATGATTTGAAGGTGCAGCCGGTTCCAGTGCTCCTTTGGAAAGAGCTGCTTGAGATCTTTTTCCGTGCTCGCCACACTGCTGCCGTCACTCAAGCCCCAGCGCTGTGCCAGCCGGTGAATGTGGGTGTCGACGGGGAAGGCTGGAGTGCCGAAAGCCTGGGCCATCACCACGCTGGCTGTCTTGTGCCCCACGCCGGGTAAGGCTTCGAGCTCCTCAAAACTCTGTGGAACGTCGCCTTCGTAGGCCGTCACCAGAATCTGGGCGAGTCGGCGCACATTTTTTGCCTTGGTTTTGGCCAATCCCAGCTGCCTTATGAGACCGAGGATCTCCTCTTCCTCCAGTTCCGCCATGGCGGCGGGTGTTGGGCCGGCAGTAAACAACGCCGGCGTGACCTCGTTTACTTTCTTGTCGGTGCATTGGGCACTCAACAGCACAGCGATCAGCAGGGTGAACGGATCACTGTGATCCAAGGGGATGGGTGTTTCCGGGTACTGCTCTTGGAGGCGCTGCAGAATCACCTCCACCCGATCTGATCTGCGCACGGGTTTTCAGTGGGTGAAGTGATCTTGGCGCTTCGGCGACTGCATCGCTTCGTTGCAACGTTTCCCTGGCGTTAACTCATTTGTTTTAGGACCAATAAATGCGATCCTTGACCAGCCCAGTTCAGTCTTCGTTGCAGCTGTTCGACTGGAAGCGTTCAGGGGCTGTGCTGCTGATCTTGATGAGTGTTCTGCTGGCCTCCTGCCGCAGCCGAGATAAGGACATCGCCTCGGATTCTCGGCCCCAGGTGCTGACCACCTTCACGGTCTTGGCCGATCTGGCTCGGAATGTGGGGGGTGATCGGTTGCAGGTGGCTTCGATCGTTAAGCCCGGTGCCGAGATCCATGGCTACCAACCCACCCCCAGTGACATCGAGCGCGCTAGCAAGGCTGATCTGATTGTGGAGAACGGGCTGGGGTTGGAGTTGTGGTCCCACCGCTTCACTTCTGCAGCGGGGGATGTTCCCACCATCACCCTCTCGGAGGGAATGGACCCTCTGCTGATTGCAGAAGACGCATATTCCGGCAAACCCAATCCCCATGCCTGGATGTCCCCCCAGCGCACCATGGCCTATGTGGACCATCTTGAGCGGGCCTTCAGCCAACTCGATCCTGCCGGGGCCGAGGTCTATGCAGCCAATGCGACGGCCTACAAAGCCAAGCTCCAGACCCTCGATGACGAGCTGAGGACGGCGATTGGTGCACTGCCTGAACAACAGCGTTTGCTGGTGAGTTGCGAGGGAGCCTTCACCTATCTGGCAGCAGACTACGGGCTCGAGGAGGCCTATCTCTGGCCTGTGAATGCCGAAAGCGAGATCACACCTAAACGCATGGCACGGTTGATCGACACCGTACGAGAGCGCCAGGTGCCAACCATTTTTTGTGAAAGCACCGTGAGCGATAAAGCCCAACGAGAGGTAGCGGCGGCAGCTGGGGCTCGATTCGGCGGAATGTTCTACGTGGATTCCCTGTCATCACCGGACGGGCCCGCCCCCACCCTCTTGGAACTGCAACGGCACAATGTGGGTCTGATCCTTAAGGGCCTGGACTTCTCCGAGAGCAACCGCTGATGCGCATTCAGGCCGAACAGCTCTGTGTGGACTACAACGGCAACGTTGCCTTGTACGACGCCAGCCTGCACCTGCCAGCGGGTTGCATCTGCGGTCTGGTGGGCATGAACGGTGCCGGCAAATCGACGTTCTTCAAGGCCCTCACTGGCTTTGTTCGCCCCTCGCGCGGCAGAATTCGGATCAACGGCAGCAGCATTGCCGAAGCTCAGCGTCATCAGGCGGTGGCCTACGTGCCCCAGAGCGAAGGGGTGGATGCCCACTTCCCAGTTTCGGTTTGGGATGTTGTGATGATGGGCCGCTTCGGCTCGATGAATCCGCTGCGGATTCCTCGCAGTTCCGATCGCGTTGCCGTGCGAGATGCCCTGACGCGGGTCGATCTGCTGGAGCTGGCCGATCGTCCCCTCGGTACTCTCTCGGGTGGTCAGCGCAAACGCACGTTCCTGGCCCGGGCGATCGCCCAGCGTGCTGATGTGCTGCTGCTGGATGAACCCTTCAACGGGGTTGATGTTCGAACCGAGCAGCTTATGGCCCAGCTTTTTCTTCAGTTCCGCGACGAGGGCCGCACGATCCTGATTTCGACCCACGACCTGGGCCACGTCCGTGATTTTTGCGATCTAGTTGTTCTGATCAACAAGACCGTGCTCGCCTATGGAGAAACCTCGGAAGTGTTCACGCCGGAGAACCTCGCCATGACCTTCGGCGGCGTGCCTCCGGATCTGCTGATGGGCAACAGCTCTCCTGAAGAGACGGTTTAAGTCGGAACCTCACGCTTCAGTCGCCGTTTCGCGAGAAGCATCTGGCATTACTGCGACGAGAGCCTGCTCCAGGTCTTGCATTAACAACTGCATCGCCTCGCGTCGGTTGCCTCGGTATTGCTGGAGTCGGGGCCTTACAGGCAAGGGCCGTCCAAGTCGCAGTTCGACCCGTTGTGCTCCGAGGTTGGGCTGACCTTTCCAGGGTTTGTCTTCGATCCAGCCGATCGCCTCCTCCACCAGAAGCAACATCTCGGCAAAGCGGTCAAAGTCGGGGCAATCGCTGATGTAGTGACCACTCACGCTGGTGAAATGCTCCACCAGTCGCATCCGCGTGAGTTGGAGGTCGGCTTCCCGTGCCTCCCAGTCAGCCAGGCTCCGCTCCAGGGGTGGGAGCTGATCAACCCCTTCCCTGTAGATCCGATCCCAGGCGGCCTGCTCAATCCGACGGCAACGCTCTTGCAGATTGCCGACGGCACGCAAGGCGAAATGGGCCTCGGCTTTGCCCAGGCCATGCAGGCGATATGCGCCAATCCGTTCGCTAAAGGTCTGATCTGGATCGGGCTTGAGCCGCTCGAGCTGCTCAAGGGCTTTAAGCAGATTCATGCCTATCTGGATCAGCCGGTCGCGCCTGCTTGTCTCGGCATTCTCTGGTTCGGCGTTGGCGCTGGAAATGCCGAGATGGCATTCGAGGGCTGACAACCGCGCATCGAGGGCCCCCCAGTTGTGTTGTCTCCAGCGGTAGTGAATACCAACTGGCAACACTTCCAGTTGCTGCACGTCGCTGGCTTTCTCCAGATCCTCAGCGGCCCAGAACGCAAGTTGGGCCACTCCCGGTTCCAACGGCGCCATCTCGCCGGAGAGGTTGTTGGTGGCTCCTTCCGGTGCCACCACCAGCGCATAGCGCCCCTGGGCCAGAGCCGTACGGGCCTGAGCGAGGGCCGGGCGGTCCAATCGACCGCGATGGATCGCAATGCCACCGCTCCGTTGCAGCAGCCAACCAATCACAGGGCCAGCCCAGATCGGGATGCCACGGTCGTAGAGAAACCGCAACTGGATGGGACGTGGCAGCTGCAACTTGAGCCGCCGTGCCGCTTGTGGAACTCGGTTCCAGAACAGATCCGCGAGCACCAACGGATCGCGGGTACTGGGGTGACGAAAGGCAATCAGCAGATTGCTGGCCCCCGACTGCTGGGCCGAGAATGCCTTGGCCAGGCCTTCTGCGGCATCGCGATGGCTGAGTTCGAGCCCCTGACTGCCGAAGAGCAGCGGAAGCAGGCGGCTGATCAACGCCTGAACCATCTGGCTGGGGCGGGTGGGCAGCCGCCGCAAAGCTGGACGGGCGTTCTGGATTGCGGCGCGTGGCATCGAACCGGCAGCAGCGCGCCCATACTGATCCGATGGAGCTCTTGCTGGAACCCCTCAGTCACGCCTTCATGGTCAAGGCGTTGATGATCAGCGCCCTCGTCGGCGGTGTTTGTGGGCTGTTGTCCTGCTTCATGACCCTGAAGGGGTGGGCGTTGATGGGCGATGCCGTCTCCCATGCCGTTCTCCCCGGTGTAGTGGTTGCCTATGCCCTGGGCCTGCCCTTTTCCCTTGGGGCGTTCGTCTTCGGTGTGGGCTCTGTTGCCGCCATCGGCTTTGTGAAGCAGAAATCACGGGTCAAGGAAGACACCGTCATCGGGCTTGTCTTCACCGGCTTCTTTGCCCTGGGGCTCGTGCTCGTCTCCAAGACCCGCAGCAACATCGATCTCACTCACATCCTGTTCGGCAATGTTCTGGGAATTTCAGCAGGGGACGTGCAGCAGACCTCGGTGATCTCCGTGCTGGTGCTGGTGCTACTGCTGCTGTTCCGGCGGGACCTGATGTTGTTCTGCTTTGACCCAACCCACGCCCGTTCGATCGGGATCAACACCGGACTCCTGCACTACATGCTTTTGGGGCTCCTCTCCCTAGCCGCCGTCGCTGGTCTTCAGACCGTTGGAATCATCCTTGTGGTCGCCATGCTCGTGACCCCTGGTGCCACGGCCTATCTGCTCACCGATCGGTTTGACCGGATGACGCTGTTGGCCGTCACCAGCAGTGTGCTCTCCAGTGTTCTGGGAGTGTTCATCAGCTACTGGACCGACAGCTCCACCGCCGGTTGCATCGTGCTGGCACAAACCGCGCAGTTCGTGCTTGCCTTCCTACTGGCCCCTGGCCAGGGGGTACTGCGGCGTCTCTGGTCGATGGATCAGCCCTCGTCGTCGTCCCAGTCGTAGGTGTCGTTGAACCGCTGAACGCCCGCTTCTCGAAAGTGAAAGTCCTTGGAGGCAACACCCTGATTCAATCCCGAGTCTGTGGAACCTGCCTGGTCCCATGGCTCGAGGTAATCAAGTTCTTCCCGCATGTCCTGGAACGGCTCAGGAGGCTTCGCTGTCATCCCATTTGGCTTTGCCATCCAGCAGTTCGATCAGCTCCTGGAGCTTGCCCATTGTGACGCGTACATCGGCACCGTCGGGAAGAACACCATCGGCTACCACGTTGTAGTGGTCACGGCACTGGTTACGCAGCTCCTGCAGGCGCTTTTTCGTGATGGTCTTTTTCTGTTCTGCCGTTGCCATGGCGATTGCGTCGTCTTGCCCTCATCCCTAGCAGAGCAGGGTGCTGCGTATGGATCTATCTGGGAAGAATCTGGCGAAAGCCATTGGCCTCGACCACGTTGAGCGGGGTCTTGAACAGCTCGCTCAGCTCGACTGGCCGCAGCATCTCCCGCGGACTCCCATCCCCAACAATTCGTCCCTGCGCCAGAAACAGCACCCGTTCCATCTCCGGCACGATCGTGTCCACGCGGTGGGTGACCTGCATCACGGTTGTTCCCGCTAGAATCAAGCACCGAAGGATGCCCAGCAATTGATGGCAGGCCTGGAGATCGAGGGCGCGACTTGGTTCATCCAGCACCAGCACCTCAGGTTGATGAACCAGGGCACGAGCGATCAACAGGCGGCGCCGCTGTCCGTCGGACAACTCTCCATAGCAGCGCTTACGAATGCTGTGGAGGTGCAGTTTATCGAGTAGATCTCGCGCCTGCTCCCATTGCCGGGGGCTCGGCATCTGATCACGGCCCAGCCGGGTGGCACCAAAGAAACTGCTGACCACCACCTCTTCAACAGCTGTTTTGAGATGAAGCCGCTGTTCCAGCTCGCTCGACACCACCCCCAGGCGGCTGCGCAGCGCCCAGAGGTTCACCGTCTCGCTACCAAATAACCGCAGGTGCGCGTCGGGGCGAACAGTGGGATACAGGCTGCGGTCGATCAGTTTCACCAGGCTGCTTTTGCCTGCGCCATTGGGGCCCAACACCGTTATGGACTGCCTCAGTTTCAGTTGCAAGTTGAGATTGTGCAGAACTGGGCGATCGCCCAGCCATGCCTCCACATTGCGGAGATCGAGCCAGGTTTCAGTGGTCATGGCACTTCTGCAGCAGCCGTTCGATCACGATCGACAGGCGGGGAGCGACAGGTCGCAGCTCCTGCTGCCGTTCACTCCAGATCGACTCACGCTCCAGTTCGCTGAGGGAGATCAGCTTCATCTCCTGGCCCTCCTTCAACTGCAGCTGGCTCAAGGGCACGGTGAGGTCTCCGCGGAAAACATGGGCAACCCGGTTGCCGCTGTTGTCGCTGAACCAAGGTTCTAGCGGAACGCTGGGTGACCAATCGATCTCCTCCTGCAGTTCGCGGTGCACGGCCTCGATAGCTGTTTCACCTGGGTCGAGATGGCCGCCAAACAGCCCCCAATGGCCCGGATAAATGATCGAGTCGATGTCGTCTCGCAGTTGGAGCAGCCATCGGCCCTCCCGCTGGAGCATGGCCAGGGCAACGGCGGGCTTCATGGCGACTCCGGCATGTGGCGCGACCACTGGGCCAGTCCACCGCCCCTGCCCCGCGCCGTGAGTGTTCCCTTCTGCTCGTTCAGCTCGATCAAGGCAAAGAAGGGCAGTCGTTGGGCCTTCGGTGAAGTCAGCCTTCGCTGAAGCAGCACCTGATCCAACCAGGACAGCTCCATCGATGTAAAGCTGAACATCAGCAGCGGTCTTGAACCCTTGAGCTGGGCATGACCACTGAAACGCAATCGGAAAGCGGCCAGGGACACTTGATTCACGATGTCCAGGTCCTGCTCGCCACGGCTCAAGATCAGGCTGGCTTGCAGCCAACGCAGCAGTGTTGCCGAGCCAGGCGCCGGAGCATCGCCGTTGCGACTCCACGTTTGCTGCAACATCCAGCAGCCCGGCAACTGCTCAATCTGAATTCCGCTGCCCTTATGGCGGCTCTGGCGTTCCCTGGCCAGAAGTTCTGCGGCAGGCGGACTAGGCACGGCTGAGATCATGGGGCTCTGCATCCTCCCCATCTTTTCGGAGTAGGCCCATGGAGAGCGACAAGCGCCGGACACCTCCCCTAACGGACCTGGTTCTAGGGGGACTGCGCATCGGTGCCAGCACCATCGCCCTGGTTGAACTGCTTCGCAGCGATTGGATCGGAGGAGGGCTCGCCAGCCTCGCCTGGCTGGTCTTCGTTCAGGTGGAGCGTCGGCGAGCGTCGCTCAAGCCTCCGTCCTGAGTATCGAGTCGATGCAGTTTGGGTGCTGACGGATGTATGCGTTGAACTCCATGGCCAGCAGACGCGCTTCAAAAGCGTCCGTGGCGTAGAAACAGGATTCCAGCTTTTCTCCGTTGGATGTCTTGTGGCGGACGGTGTAAGCAGCCCGTCCTTTAGCAATGCTGGCCATGGACTGATGAAGCAGTGGTTTCAAGCTGGCACTCCTGCCTGGTGGAATTCCATAACCATTCGTTCATGTTTGCGTTTCAACGCTTCGTAAAGCTATTTGAAGCGTCTGGCAAGTCCCTCTGACCCTTATGCCCGCATGGTGCTGCCCATGGCCTCCTGCTCTCTGATTTTCAAAGTTGCTCTCGCCTCATTGTTGTCCCTGAGCTCACTGCCTGGTCTGGCGGAATGGCAGCCGGCGGCGGAGCCGGTTGTTTGGCAATCCCGTCGCGGCCAGTTGCTGCCCGGCGACGGCTGGATCTTCATGGAGTCCCTCGATACCCCTGCGGTCAAGGCGGCTGAATACATCCGGGCTCCCCAAGCCGTTGATGGTGCCGTTGAAGTGGAGGCTGGCTTGTTGATCCAGCGCGCAGGTCAGGACCGCTGGACCCGCCGGGTTCTGCCAATGCGTGCCAACTGCGTCAGCGGTCAGATGGAGCGACGCCAGTTCGATGGTGCTTGGACCGTCTACCCCGGTCGCGATGGGACCGTGGTTAAGGTCCGCTGGATTTGCGCTTTGCGATGAGTCGGCCTGCTTTTCTCTACGAACAACCGGAACGCTTTGGCGAGTCGCTCACCACAGCCCGTCCCTGGAACCGGTCTGCTCTGACAGATGTGGAGCGGCTCAATGGCCGTGTGGCCATGCTGGGTTTCGCAGCTGCAGTGTTGCTTGAAAAGTTCACCGGATTGGGAATCGCGGGCCAGCTCGGTGCTGCTTTGCGTTGGTATCTGCAACTGGGTTGATCGATGATTGTTGTTCCTGTTCTTGAGGATTCCCAACGGTTCAAGTTGGATTCCTCGGACGACGCGATCTTCTACAGCGAGCCTCGTTTTGTTCACCACCTGGATGCAGGTTTTCGGGCTCGGCTGACCAGCCTTTACCGCGAGCGCATTCCCCCCTGTGCCCAGGTGTTGGATCTAATGAGCAGTTGGGTGAGCCATCTGCCGGAAGACGTCAGTTACGACAGGGTCTTTGGCCATGGCCTCAATGAAAAGGAGCTGGAGGCCAACCCCAGATTGGATCGGCACTGGGTTCAGAACCTGAACCGGGAACAAACCCTCCCTGTTGAGGATGCTTCGATCGACGCCACCCTCATTGTTGCCGGTTGGCAGTACCTGCAGCAGCCCGAACCGATTGCCGCTGAGCTGTTGCGGATCACCCGTCCCCGGGGGCAGGTGATCGTGGCGTTTTCCAACCGAATGTTCTTCACCAAGGCTCCGCAGGTTTGGACCGATGGTGATGACGGTGATCACCTGCGTTATGTCGCTGAAGTGTTAATGGCCCAGGGTTGGGCCCGGCCGGAGATCATTGCCGAAGACACCCGCGCCGAAGGTGTGATGGGCTTATTCGGTGGCAAGGGTGATCCTTTCTTTGCCGTGGTGGCTCAGAAACCTCTCCACTAATCCCTCTATTTTCCTTTGGATTGAGGGGATGGACGCCGCTCTGAACTGCGGCAGCGTGCACAAAGAAACGTGATCTTCATGAGCTTCACCCTTCCGGGTCTCCTCCCCTGGCGATTTCGGATCGTGTTGATCGGTCAGCAGGTTGTTCTCGAGGCTTCTTCAGAGGGGCAACAACTGAGCACGGTTCTTGAACCCGGCGGAAGTCGCATTCGGCGTGGCTACGACCTCATCAAGGCTCCTCAATGTGCGTTGATCAGGTGATCAGCACAACCAGATCTTGCCTGGCAGCACGTCCCGACTGTCCCAGCCCGTTGTCATTTTCGGCGGCTTTCTGATCACGGAAGAGGCCTATCGCCCCCTCGCTGATTGGATTCATCAAGCCACTGGTGAAGAAGTGCGTGTCGTGCCTGCTTCCAAATTCGATTGGCTAGCCACCAGCTGGAGCTTCGGTTGGTGTCGCCTGCTTGATCGGGTTGATTCCTCAGTGCGCGAGCTTCAAAGCCAGTCGCCCACCGGGCGCGTCACCTTGATTGGCCACAGTTCAGGTGGGGTGATGTTGCGGCCCTATCTGGCCGATCAGACCTTTCTGGGACGCCGTTTCAACGGTGCAACCCGATGCAATCGCCTGATCACCCTGGGCAGTCCCCATCAGGCTCTGCGTGCCACACCGCTGCGGGCTCGCGTGGATCGTAAGTTTCCTGGTTGCCCTGAAGCCGATCGGGTGGATTACGTGTCGGTTGCTGGTCGGCTTGATCCTCTGGGCTCGAATGCATCAAGCTTCTCTAGCCTCAGCGCTGCTCGCAGCTATCGCCAGATCATGGGCGATCTGGGTCTAGAGGGCGATGGCCTGGTGCCGGTTCGATCAGCCCTGCTGCGGAATGCCCGTTGGATTGAGCTTGCCGATACTGCCCACGGAGGATTGTTCGGCCAAAGCTGGTATGGCTCAAACGATCGCATCGAGCGCTGGTGGTCGCAATTAGGTGACTGAACAAGGCGATGCGGCATTGTGGCGTGCTTCGCCGTTCAGGTTGTGCAGGAATCGAAAGGGTTTGGATGTCAGGCCAGGTCTGCCAAACGGAAATCCAGCAAGAAGCGCAAGCCGGGGACGTCAAACCATCGACGCGATCAATGTCCGATGGGTCGTGATCCCGGCGTTGAGGCGATTCAGGCCAGGCAGTGCCTTGCATTGCCGTTGACGGGGCGGTTGACCGTTGCCCAGATGAAGCGGGCCCACAAATTGCTGGCCGTTCAACATCATCCGGATAAAGGTGGCGATCCCAAAATGATGACTCGATTCAACACAGCACGCGATGTGTTGCTTGAGCCCGAGATGGAGATGATTGCTGCCTGAAACTCTGGAAGCCCGTTAGCTGCCATTGCTACGTCCCAGCACCAACCAGGTGATGAGCACCAGACCACTCAGGCTGACCACGGTGTAGATCCAATCGGCATACGGCGTCCAGAACAGTCCCGAAACGGGGGCCTTCATCGGTCCCAGATCAGCAGTAGCACCACAAACAACGCACCGAAGACGATAAAAGGCGTGAACAGAGTGAGCAGAGACTGTGTTTCGATCTTTCAAGCTGCAGCAAGCGAATCATCCGGCTGTCTGTTTTGATCTGTCAAATCTCTGTTATTCACTGAGATTCAGCCAGCGCTCGCGGCCAATCAAGCTTCACCGGGATCGAGCAGTGGGATGAACAACCGTCAGCGTCAACTCCTAGTTGCTTTTTCGGCCTCGATGGGGCTTGGTTTGCTTGGGGGCCTTGCCTTCAATTTCACATCTCAGCTGATCCGGCCGGGCAAGATTGATCTGGATCCGGCATCCCCTGATCAAAACAGCAGGCCTGCGCTCAATGGACCTCAGATCCCTGCGCAGAACAGAGCCCTGTCAGATTCCGACTGTGTCGTGCCTCCCGGAGGTGGTCCGCTTGTCACGAAAGACTTCAAGCCCTGTTGATTGCATTATTCAAAAGGGCTTCAGCACAGCCTTCAAAAGAAATGATAAAAAAGTGCCTTTATGATACTCAATATTGTTTCAGTTGTTTGGTTCGATACCGAAATCAAATGCTCTCTGCGGTGATTGTTTGGACCTCTACGAGTCCATGCATGAAAAGCGACCAGCGCCTCAGCTATTTGCACCTGATGAACAAAGCTGCTGAGTCTGAGGACAGGCAGAGTTATTTCTATTACCTCAAGCTTGCTGAAGAAACACTTCAACGCCAAGACCCAGAAGTGCTCTGGAAGCCCGCAGGTTGATTCAGCGAATCATGTTGGCCTTGAAAAAACCGAATCCAAGGCCAAATGAGGATGATTGATCGCGATGAAGCGTGACCGCGACATCGAAATCGAGTAAATCCGACTGTTCAATGTCCTCACGCTTCAGGTTGTAAGCATTCTCGGCTTCAAAGCGATCGATGATGGCATCGCGATGGGTCTCCAGGTAATCCACCACCTGACTCAGCACATGGTCGCGCCAGGCCTCGCTTGCTTCATTGCCGACTCGATCAAACATGGTGGGTTAGAAGGTGGCTCCAGATTGAACCCGAGGCCGACTGATAGACCAAGTTTGTTTGATTCGCTTATTCGGTGTCTGTGCGTTGTTCGAGCACGAAACGCAACGCCCACAGTCCGGCATAGGAGCCCGTCAGTAAAAGGAGGATCAGGATCAGCACGACACATCCTCAACGTTGTCATTTGTTGTAGCTGCCCTGGGTCTGTTCTGTGGATGCAGCCTTGTCGCCCTTGGAAGAGGTTGGTCAAATCGTCCAGTAGCCGTACCAATCGGGATAGTCTGGATTGTCATCAACTTGGGATTCCGCTATCAGTTTCAAATGCCACTGGCCATTGCCCTGAATCGGCAGCAGATCACCCAGAGTGCTGTCCATTTCCACAGGGTGGAGATCATCCTTGTGCACCTGTTCCTGCCCCTGCAGCCAACGCTGGCGTGCCCGAGCTTTGGCAGACGCTGAAGAACGGGCAGCGATCACCCCGAATGCGTGTTGTTCTGCCATCGATTTGGGGTCATAAGCCCCAAGGTTGACGAACCAAAGATGCAGACCATCAGTACTGGATGGATCCTGCCCGTGCTCAATAACCTCAACGCGATAACCATCGACATGTTCGATGCAGCGATAGCTGTCGATGTGCAAGCCACGGCGAAGGCCGAACCATTCTTGGCGCAGTGCCGGCAGGGTGGCGTCAATGGTTTCGCCCACGACCCAGCGCACATCGTGCTGCTCGATGTGGCACCCCTTGCAACGTCCACCCAGCACCACCAGGAACAGCTTCTTTGCAGTGCTCATTGCGTTGTCGTTGATGTTTTCTCGGCATGGGCGACGACGGCATGGCATTGGGCGATGAACTCCTCGGCGTTCCTCTCACCTTTGGCCTCTTTCGTCTTCAGGCTGAGAATCTCAAAGGTGGCGGTGGTGGTGCAGCTCACCTCGGAAACGGTTGGACTGCGTCTTCCAGCAAGAAGGCGACTGTCCAAGGACAGTTCGTCGTAAGGATCCTTGCCATCGCAACGCTGAAAGGCTGCATGAATGGCATCGATGGCCTTCTTGACCTGATACGTGGCTCCTTGTTTTTTGGCGCGCTTGTTGATGGTTACCGCAGTGCGGTTCAGCAGCCGCTTGTAGGTGTCGGTGTAGGTGTCGATGTCCAGCCAGCTGGGTGGAGTAACTGTCAAGGTATTGCGTCCCATGCACCCCTCGGTGGTTCCAGGTGCTCAGACTTTTTCGAGCCAGGCCAAAAACAACCTGCGGATCTCCTGTTCATTCGTTAACTGCTCGCTCAAAGAGGCTGTTAAAGCACGGGGGTGCTCGCGTTGCACGATCTGCTCAGCCTCCTCTTAAGCCTCTGCAGCCTCAACGGGTCCGAAGCCAGCGTCAACGAATGCTGGAGAGCAATAAAAGACTGGGTAACGGCTCATCAGCTCATTTCAACCTCCAACCGTTAGCAACGACTGTGCGATCGAAGGAAATCTTGCGGGGTTCTCTTGCCCTCATGTCGTTGCTTCAGGGATTTTCCTTAAGTCCTGAGCCTCAACTTCAGCCTATCCATACCTTTGGTGGATGTTGCTGAGAGAACTTGGCGTTTGATTCTGGAGATAAGACAGACCGATTCATTGCCGCAGCCAAGTCACGGGCGGAAGCTGCGCTGAATGAGCCGGCACCAAAACTTACGGCCCTTGAGAAGAGCATGTTGGAGTCGCTTCGACGTGGTGGAAGGCCCGTCCGACACGGATGATTTCAGCGAATCAGCAGCCATACGGCCAAACCGCCACAACCAAATCCTTTGACGAACTGTGCCCAGGTGAGGCCGTAGGTATCGAGCGAAAGCGTTCTCATCATCAGATTGAGAACCTCCTTGTGTTTTCGAATCAAAGGTGAGCTGTTGGCTGTGTTCAGTTGTGGAACCTGTTTGAGTTTGATCTCCCCGAGCTTTGCCAACGTTTTTGATACTTTCCTCTGCTGGACTTTAAGGGGACCGGAGTGGACCTCGGTTCTGTAATTACGGCGCGCCATCGCGCTCAACCGCGTTGCGCTTCTGAAGCAGTTCTTGCTCTGGAATGTCGTCCGACAGCTTGAGCTACGGAGATGGTATTGGGCTCCTGAGGCGGGTTAAGGCCATCATTGGTGGAGCGGAAAGAAATCCAAAAAAGCGAAGAAGGCCAAGAAGATCAGCTCTGTCTTTCTATGGGACAAGACATTCATCAAGCGGATCAGGAAGCGGTTTGGTCTGAACTAGTACCAAATGCTCTGGCTCACTTTTGGCAAAGGTCTAGTGATCGGCTATGTCCTGGCGTTCCTGCTTCACGGTTAAATCACTTGGACGCCCTACTTCTCTGATGTCTCACCGAACAAACTCACCACCTCCCTCAGCCTTGGCTCTGAGGTGTATTTCCTTAGATGATTTGGGCTAAGACCAACACCAAGCCAGCAATTGGCAGAACGAAGGGAACTTTCCCAAGGGATCCACAGTTGTGTTCAAGAGGATCATGGCGTGAATAGATCGCACTGGCAAACATCACTTTGCGATGTTAATAAGCCATTATTAGCGAGCCGCTCAGAGCGAGTTCGCTTTCTGCAA
>QCSL01000011.1 GCA_003209165.1 Synechococcus sp. AG-670-B23
TGGAGCCACCCTGGATCGACACGGACTGCTTGCGGCCCGTGGTGCGGTCGGTGGCACTGACCTGCAGCAGGCCATTGGCATCGATGTCGAAGGCAACCTGAACCTGAGGCACTCCTCGCGGTGCCGGTGGGATCCCGGAGAGCCGGAAACGACCAAGGGATTTGTTGTCTGTCGCCATTTGGCGCTCTCCTTGCCAGACGTGAATTTCCACGGACGACTGATTGGCTTCCGAGGTGCTGAACACATCGGACTGACGCACGGGGATCGGGGTGTTGCGCGGAATCAGCACCTTCATCAATCCACCGATCGTCTCCAATCCCAGCGACAGGGGGGTGACATCGTTGAGCAGCAGATCCCGCAATTCGCCGGTGAGGATCCCCGCCTGAACGGCAGCACCGATCGCCACCACCTCATCAGGATTCACCGATTGGCAGGGATCGATCGGTACCAGGGTGCGCACCAATTGCTGGACCATCGGCATCCGCGTGGCGCCCCCAACTAGCACAACATCATCAATGTCGTCAGCCGACCAACCGGAGTCGCGCAGGGCGGCCTGGACGGGACTCAGCAGGCGGTCCAGCAGATCCGGGCAGAGCCCCTCAAAGGTGGCGCGGTCCAAGCGGGTTTCGATATGAAGAGGACCATCGCCGCCGGTGGCGATGAAGGGAAGTGAAATCGGGGTGCTAAGCACACCGGAGAGTTCCTGCTTCGCTTTTTCAGCAGCTTCCGTCAATCGCTGGAGTGCCTGTCGATCACGGCGGAGATCAACCTTGTGCTCCTTTTCAAAGGCATCAGCCAGCCAGTTGACGATGCGCTGATCGAAATCGTTGCCGCCGAGTTGGGTGTCGCCGTTAGTCGCCTTGACGTCAAAAACCCCGTTGGCGATGCGCAGCAGCGACACGTCAAAGGTGCCTCCACCCAAGTCGAAGACCAGCACACGTTTGACGGCGCTGCGGTCAAATCCGTAGGCCAGTGCAGCCGCCGTGGGCTCATTGAGAATGCGCTCCACTGAGATGCCAGCCAAGCGTCCGGCGTCGCGGGTGGCTTGACGCTGCGCGTCGTTGAAATAAGCAGGTACGGTCACCACCGCTGCTTCCACCGGTTCGCCCAGATAGGTGGACGCATCGTCTACCAGCTTGCGGATGATGCTGGCCACAAGCTCTTCGGGGGCGTACTCCCTCTCGGTCACAGGACAAGGCACCCGGACCTGCCCCTGGTCGTTGGCGCGAACCGTGTAGGGCACAGAGAGGCTGCTGTCCTCCAATTCGTCCCAATCCCGACCGACGAACCGCTTCAGGTTGGAAAAGGTGTTGCGGGGGCTAAGCACCAGTTGGCGCCGGGCCAGTTGCCCCACTAACAGTTCCTGTTCCTTGGTGTAACCAACAACGGATGGAGTGGTTCGTCCCCCCTCGGCATTGGCGATGACGTGGGGACGACCTGCCTCCAGCACAGCGACAACCGAATTGGTGGTCCCCAGATCGATTCCGACGATCCGCCCCATATCTCTGAAAACTTGATCTCCACGCTAACGGCAGGTTCCGTCCTGCTCCAGCCCCCTGCTTAAGCCGTTCTTAATGACCCCTAGCGGGTCTGGTCTTACGTTGCGTAAACACTCCTTTGGATGCATGTCCGACCCGGACAGTCGCTATTTGCTCCGAAGCCGTACACCGGCGGAAAAGTTGGTGGATATCAGTTTCAGATATATCGCCATCGCCATGGCCTCCGTCGTGGCGATTGTTCTCTTCTCCATTTTGTTGGTTGTTTTCCTGGGGAGCCTGGATTCCATGGCCCGCTACGGCTGGCAGTTTCTGGTCACCTCGGACTGGAATCCGGTGGATGATCAGTACGGAGCTGGAGCCGCCATCTACGGCACCTTGATCACATCGCTGCTGGCCTTGATCATCGCGGTGCCCATGGGGGTCGGAGCAGCCATTTTCATCACTGAAAACATCATCCCCAGGCAGATCCGCAACGTGATCGGCCTGATGGTGGAACTGCTCGCTGCGATTCCATCGGTGGTGCTTGGTGTCTGGGCCATATTTGTGATGGAGCCGTTCATCCGTCCTGGGCTTGAACTTCTTTATGAGCTGTTTTATTGGTTCCCCCTGTTCAGCACACCACCGATGGGCCCAGGAACCATTCCTGCTGTGTTGATTCTGGTAGTGATGATCCTGCCGATCATCACAGCGATCTCTCGTGACTGCCTGAATCAGGTTCCAACGGAACTCCGCCAGGCGGCCTATGGCGTGGGGACGACGCGTTGGGGCGCCATCATCAATGTGATTCTTCCAGCAGCGATTTCCGGAATCATTGGTGGTGTGATGTTGGCCTTGGGTCGCGCCATGGGCGAGACCATGGCCGTGACAATGATCATCGGCAATTCCAACAACTTCAATGTGTCGCTGCTGGCACCCGGCAACACCATCGCGGCGATGTTGGCCAATCAATTTGGTGAGGCGGATGGCTCACAGGTGTCATCGCTGATGTACGCAGCGTTTGTGCTGATTGTTCTGACGTTGTGCGTGAATATTTTTGCCCGGTGGATCGTGAAGCGTTTGAGCCTGAAGTACTGAAATGACGCAAACGCTTACCCAAAATCAATTCGAGTCAGCACCTGACCTCAGCTACAAGCCTTTCCACGCCAGAAATATTAGAAGCAGAGCACTCACGTTCTTGGTGGCATTCTTTGCCTTCATCGCTGTTATTCCGCTGATCCTGGTGCTGGGTTACATCCTTGTGCAGGGCAGCAGCAAGATCAGCCTGGCCCTGCTGACGCAACTTCCTCCCCCGCCAGGCCTGGAGGAGGGCGGCATCGGCAATGCCATCATTGGAACCCTGGTTGTAACGGCTGTTGCCGCATTGATAGCCGTTCCCGTGGGGGTAGGCGGCGGCGTTTTTCTTGCTGAATACTCCCGTTCGGGCTGGTTCGCTCAGTTCATCCGCTTCGGCACCAATGTTTTGGCCGGTGTTCCATCAATCATTGCCGGTGTGTTTATTTACGGCACCATCGTCACCAGCCGAATTCTTTTCGGGAGCGCCTACAGCGCTGTTGCCGGTGGCATGGCTCTGGCTGTGCTGATGCTTCCCACAGTCATCAAAACAACCGATGAAGGCCTGAAGCTGGTTCCCGAAGACCTGCGTCGAGCTGCCCTAGGCGTCGGAGCATCCCGGTTCGTCACCGTTTTACGAATCACGCTCCCTGCCGCATTGACTCCAATCGCAACAGGGGTTGTTCTTGGCATCGCTAGAGCGGCAGGGGAAACGGCTCCCTTGATCTTCACAGCCCTGTTCTCACAGTTCTGGTCGGATGTGCTTACACCCGATGGGATCTTCAATTCCATCGCGACCCTCTCCGTTTTGATCTACAACTTCGCGATCGAGCCTTACGAATTTCACAACGAGTTGGCATGGGCCGCATCGTTTGTGCTCGTGGTGTTGATTCTGGCCCTGAACCTTTTCTCTCGTTGGCTGGCGGGAGTTGCTGCCAAATAAACCTCTTTGCCCCTCAAACCATGACCACTCTTACCGCATCCCAGACGTCTGAGAACCAAAACGCAGTTTCTGCTCTTTCGCTGCAAAATGTCACGATCAGCTACGGCAATTCCGAAGCCGTTAAAAACGTCTACTGCGAGATTCCCCGCGGTAAGGTCACTGCCTTGATTGGACCATCAGGTTGTGGAAAGTCCACGGTGCTTCGTTCATTGAATCGGATGAACGATTTGATCGATGGATGTTCACTCAAAGGAAGCATCTTGTTCGGCGGAATAGATCTCTATGGAGCCAAAATCGATCCCGTGGAAGTGCGCCGTCGGATTGGGATGGTCTTCCAACAACCCAATCCATTCCCGAAAAGCATCTATGAAAACATTGCCTTCGGCGCTCGCATTAATGGCTACTCGGGGGATTTTGATGAGCTTGTCGAAAGATCACTGCGCCAAGCGGCGGTTTGGGATGAGTGCAAAGACAAGCTGAATGAGAGCGGCTACTCACTCTCCGGTGGGCAACAGCAGCGCCTTTGCATCGCCCGCACGATCGCGATCCAGCCGGAAATAATCCTCATGGATGAACCCTGCTCAGCCCTGGATCCCATTTCCACCCTCAAGATTGAGGAAACGATGCATGAGCTCAAGAAGAGTTTCACCATCGTGATCGTGACCCACAACATGCAGCAGGCCGTACGTGTCAGCGACATGACCGCCTTCTTCAACGCTGAAGCCGTCGAAGGAGGAACTGGAAAGGTGGGGTACTTGGTGGAATTTAACGACACCGAAAAGATCTTCAACGCCCCCCAACAGCAGGCAACCCTTGACTACGTCTCCGGGCGCTTCGGTTGATCCCTCTGTTATCAGACCCGGCTAAGGCCGTGGTCTCCTTTAAGCCTCGACAAGGGCAAAAAAAATCCGGCCCTTTCGGACCGGAGAAGCGGAGAGCGAGGGATTCGAACCCTCGATAGAGTTGCCCCTATACAGCATTTCCAGTGCTGCGCCTTCGACCACTCGGCCAGCTCTCCACCGGCTAAATGGGGCAGGTGAGAATCTAGCAGGGCAATGCCAGAGGATCTTTATGTGCCCCAGCCACAGAATCACCATTCACTGGCGCCAGGAGGGTCGCACAATCACCCACGACGTACCTGAAGGGGACTACATCCTGCACAGCTTTGAAGAGCAAGGCCACCCACTTCCCTTCTCCTGCCGCAATGGATGCTGCACCGAGTGCGCGGTTCGGGTACAAAATGGCACCCTCGACCAACGCGAAGCCATGGGTCTTTCGCGAGAGCTAAGGGCCAAGGGCTACGGCCTTCTTTGTGTGGCTCGCGCGATCGGCCCCCTGGAAGCTGAAACCCAGGATGAGGATGAGGTGTACGAGCTCCAGTTCGGACGGCACTTCGGCAAAGGGCGCGTTACCGCTCGAATTCCCATAGAGGAAGAGTGAGCATGCAGGGATCAATCTGCAGCCGTGCCGCCCGCGACGGCGGACTCACCCCAAGCGATCTGGAGCGTCTTGCCGCTGTGGCCTGCTCGGCGGCCAATGCCGGCGGCCTGGAGCTGATGCGCCATTACGGGCGCCTGTCGTCGATCGAAAGTAAAGGCCGCATCGGCGACCTGGTCACCAATGCCGACGTTGCGGCCGAACGCATCGTCTTGAAGCTGCTGGAGAAGCAGACCCCTGAGATTGCTTTGCTGGCCGAGGAAAGCGGTGCCGCCGGAGAGCAGGACGGCCTCAGGTGGTGTGTTGACCCCCTCGACGGAACAACGAATTTCGCCCACGGCTATCCCTTCTTTGCCACCTCAATCGGGCTCACCCTGGGCCAGCAACCCATTCTCGGGGCGATTGCCGTGCCCTTTCTCAAGGAGATGTACTGGGGAGCACCGGGAATCGGAGCCTTCTGCAACGACGTACCTCTACAAGTGAGCAGATGCGATCGGCTCGAGGACTCCCTCCTCGTGACCGGGTTCGCCTACGACCGGCACACCCGCATCGACAATAACTACGCCGAGTTCTGCTGGTTCACCCATCGCACCCACGGTGTGCGACGGGGCGGCGCTGCAGCTGTGGACCTGGCGTTTGTGGCCGCAGGCCGACAGGACGGGTACTGGGAAATGGGCCTTTCTCCCTGGGATCTGGCGGCCGGAGTTGCTTTGGTGGATCTGGCAGGTGGAACCGTAACCGGGTATGGCAATCAACCCTTCGACCTCTCCAGTGGCCGGGTCGTTGCCGCTGGCGCCAGCTTGCATGCCGCAATCACAGATGGGTTGTCCCAGGTGAAGCCGCTGCCTGGAGCCGCCTTCGGTGCGCCCGAGGTCACGGCCATGGGATCCTGAGGCGTGGCCGCGAGGACGTGAGATGGCGCTGCAACCTGCAGCTGGCGCAAAGGATCTGAATCCACGGCAGGTGGAGACCAACCGACAACTGACGGAACGTCTGGCGTCGGCCTACCGACTCTGGGGCTACGACGAGGTGTCGCCACCCCGGGTGGAACGACTGGCCACACTGATGGCCGGGGGTGCCATCGACAGCTCAGACATCGTTCGTCTAGTGGCGGATGACCCCCTCGGGCTGCGGCCGGAGATGACGGCATCCATCGCCAGAGCTGCTTGCACCCGTTTTGCAGATCGCCAGAGACCCCTGCGGCTTTGGGCTTCCGGCACAGTATTTCGCACCCGTTCCGCCGATGAGGGGGGACAGTCCATTGAAGAAAACCTGCAGAGCGGCGTTGAACTGTTCGGCGTCAGCGGCAGTGAAGCGGAGATGGAACTGCTCAGCCTGTTGATGGCTTCCATTCTGACCCTGGGTCTGCAAGCAAACCAAAAACCGAGGCTATTGCTGGGCCACACAGCACTGATGGATCTTGTGCTCCGCCCGTTCAGCGGTGCGAAGCGTGATCAGATCCGCACGGCCCTGATCGATTTCGACCGTTTGGCTATCGAGAGCTTCGACCTAGCGGAAGACGAAAAGACCGGACTGCTAAGCCTGATGGCCTGCCGCGGCACTCCAGAGCAGGTACTTAAGCAGCTCCCCAGCCTCTGTGGGGACTGTGGGGAACAGCCTGTCTTCGACGAGCTGCGTCGCCTCTGTGCCCATCTCGCAACTGCTGCCCAGGATCAGGCTGTGACAATTCAACTCGACCCGACCTTCCAACCCCATTTCGAGCTGTACACCGGCCTGGTTTTTCAGCTGGTGTGTGAAGGCCGTAGCTCACCGGTGGTGATTGCCCGCGGAGGCCGCTACGACGATCTGGTTCGCCGTTGCGGCGCTCCAGATGACCGGGCCTTTGGCGTTGGGTTCAGCCTGGCGATCGACCCAATCCGCGAACTGATTTCGGACGTGGATGCTGACAAAAAGCAGGACGCCGATGTTCTCGTTGCTTTTTCAACGGCCTCGAATCTGGAATCTGCCATGGACCGTCAGCGTGGCTGGCATCAGCAAGGCCACACGGCCGTGATGGCTCTTCATCCCTTGTTGTCCAAGAAGGAAGCTGAACACCTAGCGCAGGTGCAGGGTGGGCTGCAGCTGGATTGGGTCGATCCTTAGGATCTCGCAGATCAGCAGGTGTTTCATGGCTCATTCCATCGTCACTGACGTCTGCAAGGGCATCGCTGACTGCGTTGATGCCTGCCCCGTGGCCTGCATTGACCAAGGAAAAGGAAAAAACAAAAAGGGAACCGACTTCTACTGGATCAATTTCGACACCTGCATCGATTGCGGCATCTGCCTGCAGGTGTGTCCTGTTGAAGGGGCCATCGTTGCCGAAGAGCGTCCTGACCTCCAGAAGATGCCCTGAGCCGGAATAAGGTACGGAGAACCCCCTGAACAAGTCGTTGAGCCGAAGTGAAACCGGTCTCTAGTGTCTGGTTTTTCGCAGCAAAGGAATGACGGTGCTGGAGGAACAGGGTCAGATTCAGATCCACACCGAAAACATCTTCCCGATCATCAAGAAAGCCGTCTATTCCGGCCATGAGGTGTTTCTCCGGGAACTGGTCAGCAATGGCGTAGACGCCATCAGCAAGCGCCGCATGGCTGCCATGGCCGGCGATTGCAGCGAGGCGGATGATGGGTCCATTCGGATCAAGGTGGATCGGGAGGCCAAGACAGTCACCATCAGCGACAACGGCATCGGCATGACAGCCGATGAAGTGAAGCGCTACATCAACCAGGTGGCCTTCTCCAGTGCCGAAGATTTCCTGGAGAAGTACAAGCAGGAAAACGACGCCATCATTGGCCACTTTGGCCTGGGCTTCTATTCCAGCTTCATGGTGTCTGAGCGGGTGGAGCTGCTGACCCGTTCAGCCCTACCCGATGCTGACGCCGTGCGCTGGAGCTGTGATGGTTCCCCGAACTTCAGCCTCACTGCCGCCGAGAAAGAGCAGCCCGGCACGGATGTAATCCTTCATCTGATGGAGGACGAGCTGGAATATCTCGAGCCGGCTCGGATCCGAACCCTGATCAACACCTACTGCGACTTCATGGCAGTGCCGGTGCAGCTGGAGGGTGAAACCATCAACAAGATGGATGCTCCCTGGCGCAAAAGCGCCAGAGATCTAAGTGATCAGGACTACATCGATCTGTACCACTACCTGTATCCCTTCCAGGGTGATCCCCTGCTCTGGGTTCACCTCAACACTGACTATCCCTACAACCTGCAAGGCATTCTTTTCTTCCCCAAGCAGACCGGTCGTGCTGACTGGGAGAAGGGGGAAATTAAGCTGTACTGCAACCAAGTGTTCGTCAGCGATTCGATCAAGGAAGTCGTTCCGCGCTACCTATTGCCCCTGCGGGGGGTGATCGATTCACCCGACATCCCCCTAAACGTGAGCCGAAGCGCCCTGCAGACCGACCGACGCGTTCGCTCGATCGGCAATTTCGTCGCAAAGAAGGTGTCCGACAGGCTGCGGAATATGAAAAAGGAGGATCCCACGGGCTACGCCGAAGCCTGGGATTCCCTGGCGCCTTTCGTAAAAATCGGCGCCATGGAGGACGAGAAGTTCGCCGAGCAGGTGTCTGAATTGATCCTGTTCGCCACCTCCGCTTCTGCAGGAGAAGGAGACGACGCTGACCCGATCGTCTGCGATGGCCGTGCCTTCACCACCCTGGAGGGATACCGAAGCCGACTGGCCGCGGATCAAAGCAAACGCGTGCTTTACAGCACCGATGACGTTGCCCAGGCCGGCGCTCTCAAACTCTGGACTTCCCAGGGCGCGGAGGTGCTGAAGTTGGAAACGGTGATCGACACCCAGTTCATCCCCTGGCTGGAGCATCGCCATGAGGAACTCACCTTCCAGCGCGTCGACTCGGAACTGGACGAGAGCCTGAAGGACAACGACGCTGAACTTACCGATCAGGACGGCACCACGGAGTCAGACCGACTGCGGGATCTGATCAAAGAAGCCCTGGCCAACGACAAGGTGACCGTTCAAGTGCAGGCCCTGAAAGTCGAAGGGGCGCCACCGGCCATCATTCTTTTACCGGAACAGATGCGCCGGCTGAACGACATGGGCGCCTTAATGGAACAACGGTTGCCGGGCCTTCCCGAGCATCACGTTCTGCTTGTGAACCGGCGTCATCCTCTTGTTGAGGGCATGCTTAAGTTACGTGCCGGGGGCGTGCTGGTTGGTGCGGCCGAAACGTCACCAACAGCAAGTCTCGCCGAAGATGTAGCTCGCCATCTGTATGACATCGCACGGCTTGGAGTCGGCGGCCTGGAGCCCAATGAGCTGGCCGGATTCCAGACCCGCAGTGCTGAATTGATGGGGGCATTGATGCAGAGAGGCCTATGAGCTGAAGACCTTTTGCTAAATTTACTGACTGGAGCTGGTTACTCAGCTCCAAACAACCTCTCAGTAGAAGGACATCGTCATGTCACGGGTGTGTCAGCTCACCGGTACTCGAGCCAACAACGGCATGGCCGTGAGTCATTCCCACATCCGCACCAAGAAGCTGCAACAGGCCAACCTTCAGCAGCGTCGCCTCTGGTGGGCGGAAGGCAACCGTTGGGTGAAGCTACGTGTCACCACTCGCGCTCTGAAAACCATCCAAAAGAAAGGTCTTGGCGCCTATGCCAAGTCTCTGGGCATTAATCTTGCCAAGATTTGAGATCTTGAACGGGTGAATCGGCGACAATTATTAGTCAAGTCCGGCCTTTTCCTTGCAGCTCTGACGCTTACACCCTCGCGGGCTTCGGCTCTCGGGGGGGTTGTTTTGGAAACGGGTACCACCGTTCCGGATTTTGATCTACTCGGATCGAGCCAATCCGAACCCGATCGGGACAAATGGAGCAGCCGTGATCTACGCGGTCGTTGGCTTGCGGTTTATTTCTATCCAAGGGATTTCACCGGTGGATGCACCATCGAAGCCAGGGGCTTTGAAAGCCTCCACGCTGACTTCCTTCAGGCCGGGGCCGAGGTCATTGGGATCAGCGCCGACAGCGTCGACGACCACGAATCCTTCTGTGAAAGCGAGGGGTTAAGCTTTCCTCTTCTGTCCGATCCCGACGGAACGGTGAGCAAGGCCTACGGCTCCTGGATGGCGCCTTATTCGCTCCGCCACACCTTCCTGATCGATCCCGACGGGGTGTTACGTGAGCGTTGGGTGGCGGTTCGGCCAAACGGTCATGCCCGAGAGGTGCTTGATTCTTTGACGTCACTTCAGAACAAAACCTCCATTTGACAAAAAAGGGCTTTTGCTGAAAGGTGGACCGAACGAAGCGTTGTTCGAATAGATGGGTTCAGGTCAAAGTTCATTCATAATCCTCTACCACCGCACGCCGTTTGACGAATCAAAAGATAAGAATCGCAAAAGAATATGGGTTGACCAGAAAAGTCCTAACGGAATTATTCCTACGCTTCGCAATCTCTTTCGTAGCTGCGAAAAGGGAACTTGGATAGCCTGGAGACGTGTCGAAGATCAGTCGAACGAGGGTACAGAACGGATTGAGATGGATCATCCGTCACCCTTCACACTTTGTCGGATCCCCCTTGAAGACGTACAGATTTCCAGCTTCTATCACATCACATCCAAGGAGTGTTTCTGGCCAATCCTGCACACTTTTCCCACCTACTTTAATGTAAACAATGCGAATTGGCACATCTTTGAAGAGGTCAATAAATACTTCGCCAAGGCAGCATGTGAAGAAGCTGCAGAAGGTGCAACCGTATGGGTGCACGACTACAACCTTTGGTTAGCTCCCGGATACATCCGAGCGGAACGTCCCGACCTTAAGATTGCTTTTTTCCATCACACTCCCTTCCCAGGGAATGATGTGTTCGCCATCCTTCCCTGGCGCGAGCAAATTCTGGAAAGTTTGCTCTGTTGTGATGTCGTCGGCTTTCACATTCCCCGCTACACGGAAAATTTTGCCCGTGCAACAAGCACTCTTGTGGGCGCGAAGCGAGGTCCAAAAGTGCCCGTTGACAAGAAATTCATTGGGGTCGGAACCGCTCTCTCAGAAGGCACGGTCACCAGTCACCTCGAGCACAAAGGTCGAACCATTCAGTTGCTCAGCTCACCTGTTGGCACCTCTCCTGATCTGATTCAGGAGCTGTGTTGGAGCCCATCGGTCGAAAGCCATGGAGAATTGATCGTTCAAGACACTAAAAAAGGGCGAAAACTGATTCTTTCCGCTAGCCGAGTGGATTACACAAAGGGCAACGAGGAGCTGCTACTTGCCTTTGAACGTCTGCTGGAACATCGCAAAGACCTCCACGGACAGGTAGTGCTGATGCTGGCCTGTGTGGCAGCTGCCAGTGGGATGAAGATCTACGAAGAGACCCAACGCTCGATCGAAGAGATGGCCGGGCGGATCAACGGTCGCTTCAGTCAGATCGATTGGGTCCCCATCCGCTTTTCCACACGCCGGATCCCCTACGACGAAATGATCGCTTGGTTCTGCCATGCTGACGTTTGCTGGATTACACCTCTGCGAGATGGCCTGAATCTGGTGGCCAAGGAATACGCCGCTGCTCGACGGAACCGTGGCGGCGTTCTCGTGCTCTCGGAATTCACAGGAGCCTCGGTTGTCCTCGATGGCGCTGTTTTGACAAACCCATATTCAAATCGGCGCATGGATGAGGCCATTGAATCAGCACTCGAAATGGATGAGGACGAACAACGTGATCGCATGAGCCGCATGACCGATGCTGTGGAGAGCTACACCGTTCGCGACTGGGCAGATGAACAGATGTCAGGTCTGTCGCCCACTAGCCCCCAATGAAGGTGCGCCGATGGCTCGCAACCGGCGCCTTGGCGCTGGTGATGTCCCTGGGAGCTCTAGTCGGATCAGCCTCCTTTCGAGCGGAAGAGGTGAGCATCCTCATGCCCTCGTCCTTCACCGATGCCAGTGCTGATCTGGTAAAAGCCTTTAACCACCAACATCGTGGTCGGATTCATCTGAAGTTGATTCGAGGTCCGTTGAACACAGAATCAATTTCAGACCTGGCGATCAGCAGTCTTCTTCTCGGGGATGCTCCTTTTGACGCGTTGCTGATGGATGTCACCTGGCTACCGAAATATGCCGCTGCAGGCTGG
Source organism: Synechococcus sp. AG-670-B23 (assembly GCA_003209165.1). Classification (GTDB taxonomy): domain Bacteria; phylum Cyanobacteriota; class Cyanobacteriia; order PCC-6307; family Cyanobiaceae; genus Parasynechococcus. Next base: position 12,022 of record QCSL01000011.1, read on the forward strand.
CTTGAACCGCTCGATACTTGGTTTGATAGGCGCGACCAAGAGCAGCTGGTACAAGGAGCACGGCTTGGCAATGACTACGACGGCCATCTCTACCGCTGGCCCCTAGTGGCCGATGTGGGAATGCTCTATTGGCGCACTGATCTGATGGATCAGCCACCAACAACGCCAGAAGAGCTGGTGGCCGTTGCTGGACGCCTTGTTGAGAGCCAAGCCGTTACAAACGGTTTTGTTTGGCAGGGGCGCCAGTACGAAGGCTTGAGCTGCGCCTTCCTTGAGGTGCTGAAAGGCTTCGGCGGTAACTGGATGGACACCTCCAGCTACACCATGGAACTCGATACGTCGGCAGCGACTGCCGCTGCATCCTGGTTGAACGATCTGATCAGCGAAGGCGTCAGCCCCTACGCCGTGACCAACTATGCCGAGGCGGAGTCGCTTCAGGCCTTCAAAGCCGGGGATGCTGCCATGATGCGCAACTGGCCCTACGCCTGGGCTGAACTGCAGAAGGACGACAGCAGGGTGAAAGGAAAAGTTGGCATCAGCCTGATGGTTGCTCAACAAGGCCAACGTCCCGGCGCCACCCTTGGCAGCTGGGGGCTGAGCCTGATGCGGCAATCGCAGCACCAGGAGGCGGCGGTGGAAGCAATTCGGTATCTCACCAGCGAAGCCGCTCAGCGGGAACGCTTTCTCAACAACGGCTACACCCCCATCCAGGCGGAGCTGTTCAACGACACGGAGATGCTGAAGGCCTCGCCAGTGTTGTCGGATCTGATGGAGGCCTTGAACCATGCGGTGGTTCGTCCGCCCACTCCCCTTTATGCCCAGTTGAGCGATGTGGTTCAGCGGGAACTCAATGGATTGTTCACCGATGCAGGATCCGCCGATGAGGCCATGGCCACCAGTCAGAAGCTCAGCCAGACCCTGCTGCGTGCAACGGGAGCCACACCATGACCTTGCTCCTAGCTTCTCCTGCTTTGCTGTTGATCGCGGTGGTCTTCGGCTGGCCGATGCTCCGCTACGCCTGGCTGAGCTTCCACGCTCATTCCGTTCTCACCGGCCTTGAACCGATGGCCAACGGCGGAGCCAATTGGTTGCGACTGGCGGTTGATCAGCGCTTCTGGCTGGATGCCGGACAAACCGCGCGATTCGCCCTGATCTCCGTTGGTTTGGAGCTGCTGTTGGCCCTGGCCATTGCCCTGCTGCTTCATCAGCGCTGGCGCGGCAGAGGCGCTGTTCGCGCCCTGACGCTTCTGCCCTGGGCCCTGCCTACAACGATGATGGCCCTTGGCTGGCGTTGGATCTTCAACTCCCCCTACGGCCCAATCGAGGTGCTGGCGCGAAGCCTTGGCCTCAACTCCCTCGATCTGTTGTCCACCCCATCGATCACCTGGCTGGTGACCGTCTTTGCGGATGTCTGGAAAACAACGCCGTTCATCACGTTGATTCTTCTGGCAGGGCTCCAGAGCATTCCCGAAGATCTCTACGGCGCCTTTCGCCTGGAAGGTGGAACTCCTGTTCAGGCTCTTCGCTCGGTCACCTTGCCGCTGCTGCTCCCCTACATCCTGCTGAGCCTTCTGTTCCGCTTGGCCCAGGCCTTCGGGGTTTTCGATCTGGTGCAGGTGCTTACCGGTGGTGGTCCCGCCGGCAGCACCGAAAGCATCGCCCTCTATGCCTACTTCAACGGGATGCGCTTCCTTGATTTCGGCTACAGCTCCACGGTGATGCTCGCAGGATTTCTGCTGCTCACCTCACTGATCCTGGTTGGAACACTGCTGCTGAAGAGCTTCGGAGTGTTGAGGCACATTGACCCATGACGATTTGATCGATGACACGTGGATTGATGACACGGAGATCCCTCTTGATTGCACTGGTGCTGATCTGGTCCCTCGGCCCGATGCTTTGGCAGCTGCTGAGTTCCTTTACCACCGCTGAAGCTCTGGTCAATGACGAACTGAGCTTCTGGAGCCGCTGGACGCTGAACAACTACCGGGATCTACTCATCACAGATCCACCGTTCTGGCGCTATCTCTTTAACAGCAGCTTCGTGGCGTCCCTCACCACGCTGCTCACCTTGATGCTGGCGATCCCAGCAGCCTATGGCATGGCCAAACTGCCGCATCGGTTGAAGGGAAGCCTTCGGGCCGCGGTGGTGGGTGCAGCTTTGTTTCCTTATGTCCTCTTGTTCCTGGCGCTGCTCGAACTGGCCCGCACCTTTTCTCTGGGTAACAACCTGATCGCCATTTCCATTCCCTACAGCGCTCTGTCCATGCCTCTAGCGCTACTGCTGCTCACGGCAGCGTTTGAAGCCCTACCCAACGATCTCGAAGACGCAGCAAGGCTGGAGGGTTTATCGCTATCGCAGCGGCTGCGCTGGGTCCTGCTCCCCTTGATTGCACCGGCGTCGGCCAGCACGGCAATCCTGGTGTTCCTTTTTGCCTGGAACGAATATCCCTTGGCCCTCACCTGGCTGAGCCGCAGTGATCTGCTCACATTGCCGGTTGCGATCGCCCGGATTGCGGGATCATCCACGTATTCGGTTCCCTTCGGCACCTACGCGGCAGCCACTGTGCTCGGTGCCATTCCTCTTCTGGTGCTGGTGCTGGTGTTCCAGCGCCAGATCGTCAGTGGACTCACCAACGGAGCCATCAAGGGATGACACTGCAACTTCGGGCCATCAACAAGCGCTTCGGCGAGCGTCAGGTTCTCAACCAGCTCGACCTCGATGTGGCGAATGGCGAATGCGTCGCCCTGCTTGGGGCCAGTGGCTGTGGGAAAAGCACGGCCTTGCGTCTGATCGCCGGGCTAGACCAACCCGATCAAGGTTCCATTCGCATCAATGGTGCAGAGATGGTTGACGTGCCTGCTGAACGTCGCAAGGTGGGGATGGTTTTTCAAAGCTATGCCCTGTTCCCGCACCTGAATGTGTGGGAGAACCTCGAACTTGGCTTGCGGATGCGTGGTGGCACCACAAGCGCCCGTGATGATCGGATCAGCAGTGTGCTGGAAGTCCTTCAGCTCAGCGAGCAGGCCCGGCAACGGCCGTCACAACTTTCCGGAGGACAGCGCCAACGGGTCGCCCTGGCCCGAGCCCTGCTCCGGGATCCCCTGGTTTATCTACTTGATGAGCCGATGAGCAATCTGGATGCCCAGTTGCGGGAAGACCTGCGGCCGCAATTGCGCCGCCTGATGATTGGTGGCGAACAGCCTGTGGTCTACGTCACCCATGACCAGCAGGAGGCAATGGCCTTGGCAGATCGCATCGCTGTGATGCGTGAGGGGAGCATCGAACAGATCGGAACACCTCGCGAGCTTTACCTACAACCGGCCAGCACCTACATCGCCCAGTTCATCGGCCGCCCGCAGATGAATCTGCTGCCAGCTCAGAAAGGTGTGGTCACCGGCATCCGACCGGACGACCTGCGGCTCGATCCCGATGGCACGCCCTGCACGATCCTCAGCCGTGAATGGTTTGGGTCCAACCAAATGTTGCTTGTGCATTGCAATAGTGCCGACCTGCGGCTGGTCTGTTCCGGAGAAACAGAAATTGATGCAGAACCACGAATCAGTTGGCCCACAGCTTGCGAGCATCGTTTCGATGCGGTCAGCGGCCGTCGGCTGCCATCCGACTGAGCACTTCACTGTGCGCTGACGCCTGGTGGCGCAGTGCTTCGGTCTGATCCGGATCCGCTGGGCAATCGACCTCGGCGCGCCAAAGGGTTAGCAAGCCATCCACAGACGGAACCGACGTCAGCGCAATACAAGGGATATTTGCAATGGCCGCGGCGGCCTCCACTTTTGGGTCGTAACTGAGTGCAGCCATCGGACTGTTGGCCAGTCGAGCCAGGATCAGGGCGTGCAATCGCATCGGCAGCACCAGACGCGCCCGCTGCACCAGATCTGATACAACCTCCAGCGACTGGGGCACCAGAGTTGAGCTGCGCGCTTTCAACTGTGCCGGCAGTAGACCTTCATCGCTCAGGTCCTGCAGCAGGGGGGCGTCCTGATGTTGATGGAACGCCAGCCAGATCACCGGCGCCTGCAACTCGACACTGAGGCGATCAAGAGCCTCCGTCAAGCGAAGCCAGCCCGAGCGATCCAGCAGTGATGTCGGACGCCAGCTCAGCACAATGGCGTCGCCACCGATCCAAGGGCGCGAAGGCATCTGCCAGACCGGATCTGCGGCCAGCACCGTTGGCAGCTTTGGGGCCCAGCGCTGGGACAGATCAAAAGAGCGCTTATCCCTCCAACTCGCTGCCTTGCAGAAGGGCAAGACGGTGCGAACCAACACCCGACTGATCCGACGCTGCAGCGGTCCGAGGCCCTGACCCCAGAGGACCACTTCCGCACCTCCGATGCGAGCAACCGCCATCAGCATTAAGTAATAGACAAGGCTGCTGAAGCTGGTGCTGTCTTGCAGAAGACTGCCGCCACCCAGAACCAGAACATCCGCCCTCAGGGCCGCACGAAGGGAACGAGGCAGCGACCGGCGGGGCACCGTCAGTGCCGACGGAGCCAAGGCCAGAACAGGTGCCGGATCGCAGGCGGTAATCAGCAGCTGCTTCGTCTGGGGAAGTGACAACACCAGCACCTGAAGCAGTGCGTCGTCGCCGAGATTGTGCTCTCCGTAATAGCCACAAAGCAGCAGGACAGGTGCAGCGGGGCGGACCACGGGCAGCAGCCTGTTCACTTCAATCATTATCGACCGATTCCTAGGATTATGGGCATGCATGCGCTGTCTCTCGGAACCTGGTGGATCCACGTCGCCTCCGTGATCGAGTGGTGCATCGCGATCGTGTTGATGCATCGGCGCGGGCTGCCGGGAATGGCCTGGGCCATGCTTCCTGCTCTCGTCAGTGCAATGGCCGCCTGCACCTGGCATCTGTTTGACAACAGCGGCGCGCTGCGAGGTTTGGTCACCCTTCAGGCCCTGTTCACCGTCATCGGCAACAGCACCCTGGCCTTGGCTGCCTGGCAACTCCAACTACGCCGGGTGGTGGACGGAGTGGTCAATGAGCTTTGATCCCGCACCGCTGTTCGCGGCCTCGCTGATCCCCTATCTGCTTTTTCTGTACTGGCTTCGCAAAAGTGGTGAGCTTCCGCTGATTGCGGAACGGGGCTTCCAGCTGACCCTGCTCTTTGTGGCCGTCACGATTGTTGCTGCCATTGCAGCCCTGCGGTGCTGCTCCGCAGAACTGGTGGAGATCGATTGGTTGCACGGTGGAGCGGAAGCCTTTCTCACCCTCAGCAACACGGTTTTGGTGATTGGACTGTTGTTGCCAAACCCCAAAAAAGGGTGAACATCTCTTAAGAGAGGCAGGCAAGGCGTCACCATCACCGGAAAATAAGATGTCGCTCATTGGCTCGAATGCTGACCCACCTTTTCGCGATCGCTCCCGCCACCGTGTCCTGGTCTCCCAAGGTCGCCCTTGTGATGATCCTCTGCAATGTGGTTGCCATCATGGTCGGCAAGGCCACGATCAAGCACCCCAACGTTGGTGCTGCACTACCCAACGCTTCCTTCTTCGGTGGCATGGGCCACGCAGCCCTGCTCGGCACCACCAGCCTGGGCCACATCATCGGCATCGGTGCCATCCAGGGTCTGGCCGCCCGCGGAGTGATCTAAGGCACATGCTTTTTGGGAGGAGCTTGTCTCCTCCCTGAATACAAGTCATGGCTCAGAGCAGATACCGAAGCAGTCGAAGGCCGTAACGCTCGAAGTTGTAGTCGAACAGCAGCTCTGAGAGAGCTAGGGCTTTTGCTTTCGTTGAAAGCCCATGTATCAGTCTTTGGAGACGTTGATCCGCTCTTGAATTGTCGAGCCCCCACCAAGTACGCCGCGCTAAACGGCCCGACACCGACCAGCGCCAACTCTGCTGGGCGTTCAGCCGCTCTTGGTAGTGACGGGCCATGGCCGTCGAATCTCCATGCATCCCTTCAGCCATCAACAGATCGGCCAATTGATCGGCACTGTCCATCGCATGGCGAATACCTTCTCCCCCAAGCAAATTGGCGGAGCTTGCGGCATCCCCTACAGCCAGCAACGCCCCTGCCGCTAACAGTTCAGACCTGTAGATGCTGCTGGACAAGCGCCCGCCATGGCGATCCAGCACCGTGCAAGCGCTCAATCCGCAACGCTGAATCAACCGCTTAAGGGGACGCGCCAGGCTGCCGGGAATCGGACGATCCGCCGGTGGGAGGTGACAGACACCCACCTTCAGGCGTTGACCCTGCATGGGGAAGATCCAGCCGTATCCATGTGGAATCCAGGCGGTGCCTAAGAAGAAACTGATCCGATCTCGCCAGGCTGCAACCTGACGATCATCGGCCTGCAGCAACCACTCAACGCCGATGCCCTCCAGGAGCGGATCCTTTGGGTTGGGCCTGAGGCCGGCCTGCTGAAGCAGATCACGGCGTGCACCCGTGGCATCAATCAGCCACCGAGCTGAGCGCATTGAAGTCTGACCATCGCTCGTCTGCAGCTGCACGCTGGCACCCTCGTCTGTGACAGTGCTCAGCGATGCCCGACAGCCCTGGATCAACTCCACCCCATGGCGGCGCGCCTCCTCCCAGAGCCAAGAACGAAGCCGGCCGAAGTCGAGCACCACCCCAAGATCGTCGTCAGACCACCACTGATGAACGAGACCGGAAGGATCGTGCAGCTGCCAGCCCTGCCAGGTGGCGGCAATGGCTTCATCCGGCAGACCAAGCCGAAGAACTGCCTCCAGAGGCAGCGCAGCACTGGAATAGGCATGGCGTTCCGGATCCACCAAGCGATCCACCAGGGTGACCTCAGCTCCCACGCGAGCCAGTTGGATCGCCAGGCGGGCTCCGGAAGGCCCCGCGCCAACGATCAGAACCGACACGGAGCCATCCGTTTCAGGCCTGCAGAGCCTTGATTGAAGCGGTGGATGGCAGATCGCCAGCGGTCTTGCTGAAGCGCTCAAGGATTCGTTCAGTCATTTGTGCAGGGGTCAGACCGAGATCCTCCTTGCTCTGCTGTGGCGTGGCGTGATCGACCAGCTGATCGGGAATGCCGATACGCAGCATCGAGACGTTGATGTCCTGATCGATCAACGACTCCAGAACAGCAGCACCAAATCCTCCGGGAAGCGCTCCCTCTTCCATGGTGACCACGCGGGTGATGCGTCGCGCCAGAGGGTGAATCAGAGCCTGATCCAGCGGTCGCAAGAAACGAGCGTTGATCACAGTGGTTGAAAGCCCGGCCTCCTCCAGCAGAGTTGCTGTAGCAATGGCCTGAGCCACCATCGAGCCGTAGGCCACGATCATTAGATCGTCCCCTTCGCGCAGCAATTCACCGCGGCCGATCGGCAGGGATTCCCAACCCTCTTCCATCAACGGCACGCCTTCCCCGGAGCCCCGGGGAATGCGGAGAGCTGTGGGCCCATCGTGATGGAGACAGGTCACCAACATCTGCTGTAGCTCAGCTTCATCCTTCGGAGCCATCACCGTGTAGTTGGGAATGGCCCGCATATAGCTGATGTCGTACTGACCCTGGTGGGTTGGTCCATCTGCGCCAACGATGCCGGCACGATCGAGCACGAAGGTGACCGGCAGCTTCTGGATGCCCACGTCGTGGATCAACTGGTCGTAGGCGCGCTGCAGGAAGGTGCTGTATATGGCGACAACGGGGCGCAACCCCTCGCAGGCCATGCCCGCAGCCAGGGTGACGGCGTGTTGCTCCGCAATGCCGACGTCCACGTATTGCTCGGGGATGGCCTTCTGCAGCAGGTCAAGTCCGGTGCCGGTGGCCATGGCCGCAGTGATGCCGATCACCCGACTGTTTTGCTCACAGAGCTTGACCAGGGTCTGCCCAAACACTTTGCTATAGCTGGGGGGCTTGGGTTTCGACGAGGGAATCGCCTTGCCGGTGCTCAGATCAAAGGCTGATTGGGCGTGGTAGCCAACCTGATCAGCCTCGGCATAGGGATAGCCCTTTCCCTTGGTGGTGACCACATGCACCAGCACAGGACCGCCCTCACGGTGGGCGGCCTGGAAGGTGCGCACCATTTCACCGATGTCATGGCCGTCAATCGGCCCCATGTAGGTGAATCCCAGCTCCTCAAAGACAGCACCCACCTTGGGAACCGCGAGGCGACGCATGCTTCCCTTCAGCCGGTTGAGTTCCGCGGGAATCTCACCACCCATGAAGGGAAGGTTCCGAACGCTTTCCTCAACACTCCCTGACAGAAACTGCATTGGTGGGCTGAGCCGCGCACGGTTGAGCACATTCGATAGCGCCCCCACCGGAGGAGAGATCGACATGTCGTTGTCGTTCAGCACCACCAGGAGCGGTGTGTTGGGTAGGTGTCCGGCGTGGTTGATGGCCTCCAAAGCCATGCCGCCTGTCAGCGCACCATCACCAATGACGGCAACGCACTTGAACGACTCACCCCGGTTGTCCCGTGCCAATGCCATTCCTAGCGCAGCGGAAATGGAAGTGCTGGCATGGCCTGCTCCAAAATGGTCGAAACCACTCTCTGAGCGCTTGAGGTAACCGGCCACTCCGCGCTGCTGACGAAGAGAATCGAAGTCGTTGAACCGGCCGGTAATCAGCTTATGCGGGTAGGCCTGATGGCCCACATCCCAGACCACACGGTCAAGGTCGAGGTCCAGGGTCTGATACAACGCCAGGGTCAGCTCCACAACCCCCAGACCTGGACCCAGATGTCCACCGCTGGTGGACACTACCTGCAGATGCCTCTCACGGATCTGCCGAGCCACATCCTCGAGCTGAGCCGGACTGAGGCCGTGCAGTTCATTCGGATGCTTCAGATCTCCGAGATGCATGCACTGCCAACTCCAATACGAGCAATCTACGGGAACCAATCCAGATCCTGTCTGGATCGAACCCTTGGAAGAATGGTGAGATGACCGACTACCTGCAGAGGATCCTGCGCGCCCGCGTCTATGACGTGGCGCGGACAACCCCTTTGGATCACGCCCCCAATCTGAGCCGCCGGCTGAACAACACGGTCTGGCTGAAGCGTGAGGATCTCCAGCCGGTGTTCTCGTTCAAACTGCGTGGCGCCTACAACCGCATGGCGCAGCTCAGCGCCGACGAGCTGATGCGCGGTGTAATTGCCTCCAGTGCCGGCAACCATGCCCAGGGCGTCGCGCTGAGTGCCCAGCGGCTCGGCTGTCGAGCAGTGATTGTGATGCCGAGCACCACCCCAGAGGTGAAAGTACGTGCTGTGCGGGCCTTGGGCGGTGACGTTGTCCTCCATGGCGAGACCTACGACGAGTGTTCCGCGGAAGCGCAGCGACGATGCAAGGCAGAGGGCCTCACCTTCATCCACCCCTTTGACGATCCAGAGGTGATTGCAGGTCAGGGGACAATCGGCATGGAGATCATGCGCCAGGCCGAGCAACCACCAAACGTTATCTATGTGGCCGTGGGCGGTGGTGGCCTAATCGCAGGAATTGCTGCTTACGTCAAACGGCTCTGGCCAGAAACTGAGGTGATCGGCGTAGAGCCGATCGATGCCGATGCCCTGAGTCGTTCTTTGGAGCAGGGGCGGCGCGTGGAACTGGAGCAGGTGGGTTTGTTTGCTGATGGAGTTGCCGTGAGAAAGGTGGGCGAACACACCTTTGATCTGGCCCAGCAGTTCGTCGATCGGATGGTGCGAGTCGACACCGATGCCATCTGTGCAGCGATCAAGGACGTTTTCGAGGACACCCGTTCGATCCTGGAACCGGCGGGTGCACTGGCAATTGCCGGGCTCAAGCAGGACGTGGCCGATCGCAACCTGGCGGGGCGCAATCTCGTGGCGGTGGCCTGCGGGGCCAACATGAACTTTGAGCGCCTGCGCTTCATCGCGGAACGGGCAGAGCTCGGTGAAGAGCGAGAAGCAATGTTGGCAGTGGAGATTCCCGAATCGCCCGGCAGCCTTAGGCGGCTTTGCGAACTGCTGCGGGAGAGAAGCCTCACGGAATTCAGCTACCGCATGACAGATGGCGCCACGGCGCAGATCTTCATCGGGGTGCAGGTGAAAGATGAAAACGACCGTGCCTCACTGCTGAGCCAACTGGAGCGTGGAGGCTTCCCCTCCCTTGATCTAAGCGATAACGAATTTGCCAAGGTCCACTTGCGTTACATGGTGGGAGGCCGTCTGCCGTCTTCAGCGCGCACAGCTTGCGCCGGGAAGTGCAATGAGCTGCTGTATCGCTTCGAATTCCCCGAACGCCCGGGTGCCTTGATGAGCTTCGTTGATGCCCTGCACCCCGGCTGGAGCATCAGCATCTTCCACTACAGAAACCACGGTGCCGACGTGGGGCGCATCGTTGTCGGTGTGCTGGTGCCGGAACAGGAGATGGAGGGGTGGACCGAATTCCTCAATGCCCTTGGGTATCGCCACTGGGATGAAACCAACAACCCGGCCTATGGCCTGTTCCTTTAAGTTTCAGGGGGTAACTTGGGTGCTCTCGAGGGGCTGTGATGACGTCTCCATCCCTGCCCACACGGCTCGAGGCGATTCTTTACCTCAAGGGTCGGCCCGTCAGCATCGACGAACTTGCTGAACTGGCTGACTCCGATCGCCGCATGGTGGAAGAGGCTCTCGTGGCGCTCACCGCCTCCTATGCCCAGCGGGACAGTGCTCTGGAAATTGTTGAACATGGCGGTCGCTACGGGCTACAGCTCAGGCCTGGCATGGGCGATCTGGTGAAAGACCTGCTGCCAGTGAATCTGTCCACGGCAACCTTGCGAACCCTCGCCACCATCGCCCTGAAGAGGCGGATCCTCCAATCCGATCTCGTGGATTTGCGGGGATCGGGTGCCTACGACCACATTAAGGAGCTGCTGGCGCAGGAATTCATCGAACGGCGCCGACAGAGCGAGGGGCGTTCCTATTGGCTGACCCTCACTGAAAAATTCCATCGCACCTTCTCTGTGCTTCCTGATCTCGGGGCGACCGATTTGACAGAAGCTGCATAAAGTCGGGTTTAGATCAGCTCCCTTCATGGAATCTTTACCCGTCACCCTGCTGCAGGTGCTGTCTCAAACCCTGCAGATCTACTCGTTGGTGCTGATCGTTCGGGTTCTGCTGAGCTGGTTCCCCAACCTTGATTGGAGCAATCCGGTACTGAGCAGCGTGAGTGCAATCACCGATCCCTACCTCAACGCCTTCAGGGGTTTGATTCCACCGCTTGGGGGCATTGACCTCTCGGCCATCCTTGCCTTCCTGGCCCTGAATCTTCTTCAGAGCCTGGTTGGACAGTCGATCAGCGCTTTTTACATGTCGGGATCAACCTGGTGATCACTGCTGGTTAATGCCCCGTTCCAGCGGCAGAAGATCATCGTCGTCAGCATCAACACGGGTTCGAACCGGCGCATTGAACCCGCGGGCGCGGGCATTTTTGATCACAAACGGTCCAGGAGTTCCTGCAGGAACAGAGATTCGTAAAGCGAAAGGGGAGTGGCCGGGATTCACATCCCCGATCGTTCCCACCCGGGTTCGGTTTGGAAGAACGGGTTCACCGCTGGAATCCAGGATTCGTGCGTAGACATCGGTGTCGACGACGCTGTTTTTACTGCGGTTGTCAACGTCTCCCGTCAGCACATAACAACTGGCACCCACCGGCCGGCTCAGCTCAGGTTGATTGCCAGCATCCTGCTCACCGCAGGGATCCAGGCGAACTTCACTGAGTTGCAGTTCAGCGGCATCGCAGGGGAGTGCCAGCCCCAGCAGCAGAGGCAGGCTGCAAAACAAGGCAAGGAGTCGTCGGAGCATCAGGAAATCAACGTTGGTCACCGCTTCCACCGATGCACCCACGGGCAGCCCGGCTCGAAAGCTTCTGCAGGTTGGCTTCAGCCACCTCATTCAATTCATAACCCAGTTCGCTGGACAACTGAGCCACGTACCAGAGCACATCACCCAGTTCCAACTTGATCGCTTCGCGGGTGTCGGCATCAAAGACACCCTCACGATCGCGAATCACCTTTTTCACCTTGTCGGCCACCTCGCCGGCTTCACCTGTCAAACCGAGCGTCGGATAGATGGGGTTACGGCCAACATCCGGGTAGGCAGCCGTCTTTCGGGCGGCGCTCTGATAGGAATTCATCTCCATGGGGCCGTTTGGGAAACGCCCGGATGGTAGTTTCCGCAGGGACTTTCAGCCGCGATATGGGCCAGTTCGACCTGAACCGACGGACCAAGATCGTGGCCACCATCGGACCAGCCACGGAGAGTCCGGAGCTGATCAAGGAGCTGGTGAAGGCTGGCGCCACAACATTCAGGCTGAACTTCTCCCACGGGGACCACAGCGAACACGCCGCACGCATCGCCACGATTCGGCAGGTGTCTGAAGAACTGGGACAGACCATCGGCATCCTTCAAGACCTTCAGGGGCCAAAAATTCGGCTCGGGCGTTTTGCAGAGGGGCCGATCACCCTGGCCAATGGCGATCCCTTCACCCTCACCTCACGGCCGGTGAGCTGCGACAAAACGATCGCAACAGTGACTTACAACAAACTCGCCGACGAAGTCACCGCCGGAAGCCGGATCCTGCTCGACGACGGACGCGTCGAGATGAAGGTCGATTCCGTCGACCAAGCGCAACAGACCCTGCATTGCACCGTCACAGTCGGTGGAGTTCTCTCAAACAACAAGGGCGTCAACTTCCCGGACGTCCAGCTTTCCGTTCGCGCCCTTACCGACAAGGACAAAACCGACCTGGCTTTCGGCCTCAGCCAGGGGGTGGACTGGGTGGCCCTAAGCTTCGTGACTAATCCCTCCGACATGGAGGAGATTCGCGGGCTCATCCGTGAACAGGGCCATGAGACCCCTGTGGTGGCGAAGATAGAAAAATTTGAGGCCATCGATCAGATCGATTCGATCCTTCCGCTGTGTGACGGCGTGATGGTGGCCCGCGGTGACCTTGGGGTGGAGATGCCGGCCGAGGAAGTTCCACTGCTACAGAAGGAACTGATTCGCAAGGCCAACAGCCTCGGCATTCCCATAATCACGGCCACCCAGATGCTGGATTCCATGGCCTCCAGCCCCCGGCCGACCCGCGCTGAAGTGAGCGACGTGGCCAACGCCATCCTTGATGGCACCGACGCCGTGATGCTCTCCAACGAAACCGCAGTTGGGGATTTCCCCGTGGAAGCGGTTCAGACCATGGCCACCATTGCGCGACGAATCGAGAAGGACTACCCCCAACGTTCCATCGACAGCCATCTGCCCAGCACCATTCCCAATGCCTTGAGCGGTGCGGTCAGCACCATCGCCAGCCAGCTCAATGCTTCCGCAATTGTTCCCCTCACCAAAAGCGGAGCCACAGCGCGCAACGTCAGCAAGTTTCGGCCTGCAGCACCCATCCTGGCCATTACCCCCAATCGCACCGTTGCCTGCCGTCTTCAGCTGGTCTGGGGCGTCACCCCCCTTGTGATTCCTCAGAGTGAACGCACCACGCAGACATTCCATGCCGCCATGATTAATGCTAGGGAGCTGGATCTGCTTAAGGAAGGCGATCTAGTAGTCCAATCCGCAGGCACCCATGCAGGTGTTTCCGGATCCACGGATTTGGTCAAGGTGAGCATCGTCAGCAACGAAGCTGAGGCGACACTGATCTGAACGACGCCACACCATGAACCGGCGCATGCCCGCAACGGAAACGTTGCGGATGGCCCTCTCCACCCTGCGGAGCAATCGCCTGCGCAGCCTGCTCACCATGGTGGGCATCGTCATAGGCAATGCCTCAGTAATCACGCTGGTTGGGGTGGGGCGTGGTGCCCAGGGGCTGGCCGAGGAGCAACTGACCAACCTCGGCGCCAATGTGCTGTTTGTGGTTCCGGGCAACAACAACACTCGCCGCCAGGGAGCAACACGACCCAAAACCCTCGTGCTGGAGGACGCCGATGCGATCGCGACGCAAGTTCCAAGCGTCAAGCGCGTTGCCCCTCAGATCAACAGCAACCAGGTGGTGCAGGCGGGAGCACGCAGTTCCACCAGCGCGGTTTATGGCGTCACACCGGAATTCGTTCCAGTTCGCAGCTTCGAGGTGGCTAAGGGTCGGTTTATCAGCGCCCAAGACGAAGCGGGCGCTCGGGCCGTTGCTGTTCTCGGCTCTGATCTACGCACCAAGTTGTTTCCCACGGGCCCAGCAATCGGCCAGCAGGTGCGCATCGGCAATCAAGGCTTTGAGGTGATCGGCGTGATGGCTCCCAAAGGAGCTGTTTTCGGCAGCAACCAGGACGAAAACGCTTACATCCCGCTCTCAACAATGGTTAACCGGATCACCGGGCGGGATCCGATTTACGGCGTCAGCCTCACCTTCATCAGTGTTGAGGCCAATGATGAACAGAGCACAAGTGCAGCCAGCTTTCAGGTCACCAACCTTCTGAGGCAGCGCCACCGGATTCTGAGGGATGACGATTTTGCGGTGCGGTCCCAGAAGGATGCCCTCACCATCGTGGGCACGATCACAGGAGGGCTCACCTTGATGCTCGGGGCCATCGGGGGGATTTCCCTTCTTGTGGGCGGCATCGGGATCATGAACATCATGCTGGTGTCCGTCAGCGAACGAACCGAGGAGATCGGTCTGCGCAAAGCCCTGGGAGCGCGCAGCAGTGATGTGCTTCAGCAGTTTCTGGTCGAATCCCTGGTGCTCGCCAGCCTTGGCGGCGCCATCGGCACACTTTTGGGACTGGGAACGGTGAGCCTGGTGGCTGCAGTCACCCCTCTTCCGGCAGCGATCGGAGCCACCACGGTGGTGGTCACCGTGGGGCTCTCTGGATCCATCGGACTGTTTTTCGGCGTCGTGCCGGCCCGACGGGCCGCCAAACTCGACCCGATTGTTGCCCTGAGAAGTCTCTGAACAAGCTTTCAGAATTCAGGCCAACTCCTTTACACTAGTTAACGAATTTATTCGGCTCATGAATCAGCGCTGGCGCCTTCTTGCCCTCTGGCTATTGCCAATTGGCGTTGTGTTGCTGATTGGCTGGCAGGTGGTGAGCAACGGAGGCATCAACGGCCTCAGCCGAGACAGCAACGGCACCACCGTCGCTCCCCGTAACGCTGCGGTGGCGCGCATGAGCTACGGCCGCTTCCTGGATTACGTCGAAGCAGGACGCGTCACAGCCGTCGATATTTACGACGGTGGCCGCAACGCTGTGATCGAAGCAGTCGATCCCGATCTCGATAACCGCGTCCAGCGCCTTCGTGTTGATCTTCCCGGTCTGGCGCCGGAGCTGATCAACACCCTCAAGACCGAGGGCATCAGCTTTGACATCCATCCCCCCCGCTCGGCGCCTCCGGCACTGGGTGTCCTGGGCAATCTTCTTTTCCCGTTGCTGTTGATCGGCGCTCTTATCTTCCTTGCCCGCCGCAACAGCAACATGCCTGGCGGCCCAGGCCAGGCCATGCAGTTCGGCAAAAGCAAGGCCCGATTTATGATGGAAGCAGAGACCGGCGTCATGTTTGATGACGTGGCTGGTGTCACCGAAGCCAAGCAGGAACTGCAGGAAGTTGTCACCTTCCTCAAGCAGCCCGAACGGTTCACCTCCGTGGGCGCTCAGATCCCCCGTGGTCTTCTGCTGGTCGGCCCTCCAGGCACCGGCAAGACCCTCCTCGCCAAGGCCATTGCAGGAGAAGCAGGTGTGCCCTTCTTCTCCCTCTCTGGTTCTGAATTCGTTGAGATGTTTGTTGGCGTTGGTGCCAGCCGTGTTCGTGACCTGTTCAAGAAGGCCAAAGAAAACAGCCCTTGTCTGATCTTCATCGACGAAATTGATGCCGTTGGCCGCCAGCGGGGCGCTGGCATTGGTGGAGGCAACGACGAACGTGAACAGACGCTGAACCAGCTCCTGACGGAGATGGATGGCTTCGAAGGCAACAGCGGCATCATCATCATTGCAGCAACCAACCGTCCCGATGTTTTGGACTCAGCTCTAATGCGTCCTGGTCGTTTTGACCGTCAGGTCACCGTGGATGCGCCGGATATCAAGGGTCGCCTCGCCATCCTCGACGTGCATTGCCGGAACAAGAAGCTCGAGGAGGAGTTGTCCCTTGAAAGCATCGCTCGCCGCACCCCTGGCTTCACTGGCGCTGACTTGGCCAACCTGATGAACGAAGCTGCGATCCTCACAGCTCGGCGCCGCAAGCAAGCTATTGGTCTGAGCGAGATCGACGATGCGGTCGACCGCATCATTGCTGGCATGGAAGGCCGCCCCCTTACCGACGGTCGCAGCAAGCGTCTGATCGCTTACCACGAGGTTGGTCATGCCCTGATCGGAACCTTGGTCAAGGACCACGACCCTGTTCAAAAGGTCACCTTGGTTCCCCGTGGTCAGGCCCAAGGCCTGACCTGGTTTTCCCCTGACGAAGAGCAAACTCTCGTTACACGTGCCCAGCTCAAGGCACGCATCATGGGAGCCCTTGGTGGTCGTGCCGCAGAAGATGTGGTGTTCGGTCATCAGGAAGTCACCACCGGAGCCGGTGGTGATATTCAGCAAGTCGCATCGATGGCTCGAAACATGGTCACTCGGCTCGGCATGAGTGATCTTGGTCCTGTTGCCCTTGAGGGTGGTGGACAGGAAGTTTTTCTCGGCAGGGATTTGATGTCCCGCAGTGAAATTTCCGAGTCAATTTCCCAGCAGATTGACGTCCAGGTGCGTGACATGGTAAAGCGCTGTTACGACGAAACCTTTGAGATTGTGGCTTCCAATCGAGAAGCCATCGACCGCCTGGTAGAACTCCTGATTGAGAAGGAAACTATGGATGGGGAGGAGTTCAAGGCTGTTGTTGCTGAATTCACTTCTGTCCCTGAAAAGGACCGCACCGTCGTTACCCTGGACTGATTCCGGGGTCCAACAACAAAAAGCCCCCGCTTAAGGCGAGCGGGGTTTTTTTATTTTTTCGATTGGTTTTTGCGTCTTCGGCAACGCTCTGAGCAGTAAACAACGTCGTCCCAACAATTTCTCCAGGCTTTGCGCCACTCAAAGGGGCGGGCGCAGACCGGACAAATTTTGCTGGGACGGTTTTTTTTTAAACCTCCGTTTGTAGAACCAAAACTCCTCTTCAAGCGACAGCCTGAACAGGACGCTTGTCTATCACCGAATCAATCAACCCGTAGTCCGTCGCCTCAGTGGGGGACATAAAGAAATCACGGTCCGTGTCCTTTTGGATGCGATCCAAAGGTTGGCCGGTTCGATCGGAGAGCTCCTTGTTGAGGCGATCCTTCAGG
This sequence comes from Synechococcus sp. AG-670-B23, assembly GCA_003209165.1. Taxonomy (GTDB): domain Bacteria; phylum Cyanobacteriota; class Cyanobacteriia; order PCC-6307; family Cyanobiaceae; genus Parasynechococcus. Next base: position 29,221 of record QCSL01000011.1, read on the forward strand.
AAAAGGATTTCGTCCGCCTGGATGCGGATGTCACTGGCTTGCCCCTGGGCACCACCCAACGGCTGGTGAATCATGATCCTGGAATGCTGCAGGCTGCTGCGCTTGCCCTTTGTGCCGGCGCAAAGAAGAAAGGCACCCATGCTTGCGGCCAAGCCGACACAAACCGTATGCACATCCGGTTTTATGTGCTGCATCGTGTCAAAGATACCGAGACCGTCGTAGACCGACCCGCCCGGAGAGTTGATGTACAGGTAGATATCTTTTTCGGGATCCTCAGCCTCGAGGAACAACATCTGAGCCACGATCCGGTTGGCGGAATCACTAGTGACAGCCTCACCAAGGAAGATGATCCGCTCGCGCAGAAGGCGGGAATAAATGTCAAAGGCCCTTTCCCCCCGGCCGGACTCCTCAATCACAATGGGAATCATCTGAGCATCAGCAGGGTCGAGTAATCCTAACGGCGATGTCTGCGGCGCTAGGGTTCCGGCCATTCATTCATGGACTGCACGTTGGCCGCAAGTCAGACCATCGCCGACAGCAAACGAGCGTTTCATCAGGAATTTCCCCACGTCATAGCACCGCTTTACCGCCGACTTGCTGACGAGCTCTTGGTAGAGCTGCATCTGCTTAGCCACCAGAGTCGATTTGAAGCCAACGAGCTCTTCAGCGTTGGACTCTGCACCGTCTTTGACACCTTCACCAAGGGCTATCGACCGGAAGCCCAGACAGAGGCACTGTTCAGTGCCCTCTGCAACAGCAATGGCTTCGACGCTGCAAAGCTGCGTAAGACCACCACCTCGTTGATTGACCAGGCCAAAGACATGGATCTTGAGAGCCTCAAGGATTGGCTGTCGTCCCACAATCTCAAAGACGGCAGCCACTACTCGCGTTTGATGGCCGTCGGACTGATGACCCTTCTCAAAGCGGGCGCGGCCGATGCCACTGGCTCGGACTCTGAGGCATTGGTTAAACAGAGCAAGGAACTTGCCGAAAGCCTCGGTTTGCCCTCCGATCGCGTCGAGAAGGACCTAACGCTGTTTGGCTCCAACAGCAAACGGATGGATCAGGCCGTTGAACTGGTGAAAGAGACAATCGCAGCCGAGAAGCGCAAAAAGGAGCGCCGTTTGGCAGATCAGGCTCAACGCACCTCCAGCTGAAGCCGAATCCAGCCGGGCTGTTGCTGCTTCTGCAGTGAAGTCATCTCGAGCTCCAGCTGAGATGCGTTGCGAATCACCCGCGGCCAGTCCGGTCCGAGCCAACCCAGCCGAACCAATTCATTCGGTTGCCCTTGAAGGCGCAGGCGCTGTTGACCCAGCCGTTTAATCGGGGGAGATCCGAACACTGGGATATGCCCAAGGGAAAGCAGCAGCTCCCGCTTACCTTGTTTCTCGGGCCCGAGCGACCATCCACCACGGGGATCACCCTGAGAGTCGAGCCAAACATCGACGACACGGTTGGAGGGCCTACCGTTCGGCATCAAAAGGGGGTGATGCTCCCGTTTAAAACCACGCTGCAAAAAGGCTCCAGCGACAGAATCAAGACTTCGCTTGAGCCTGTCGGTTTGACCAGCTGCCGCATCAACCTGGCTTGAACTGAAGCCTGAAAGCGACCTGCCTCGAGCGCGTCCACCCGCAAAGCGACAGGCGCAGCGAGCAGAACATCGCGCAACTCCCGCTGCAGTCCATAAAGGCTATCGAGTTGCTCAGCGATCAATGGATTTTTGAAGAAGGATCCCAGCAGCTGCTGCAGGGCAACGCTGTTGAGCTCCAGATAGGCCGAAGACGGATTGAAGGGACCGTGATTCGCTTGGCATTTCACCTTGGTGCTGGAGGCCATAGGCCAATCAGCCGATCTCCCTGCAGCGCAACACTTAGACAGCCGTGGGACACGCTGGCCATGGTGGAAAAAAGGAGACCTCTGATCGCAGCCAAGCTCTACGGTTGCCACCGAACAGCCGTTTCGCTACTCAGCAGCAGCAAGCAGCTCTGCTCCAGGAACAAAGGATACCGTTACTTCAGCGTCGGTAGTTGTTCAAAACTGCTGCGGTGCAGTTCATAAGCAAACAGCAGATCGAGAGAAGACGGATCCGATGCATTCGGAAGGGCCAAAACGGGCTCACCGTCATCCAGCCAGATCAGCCACCAGATCCCCCGTCCATGACCCGTCCAGCGATCAGGGGCTACGGAAGGAACAAGACACTTTTTCCAGACCTGCGGCACCGGTGCAGAGAGGTCATCCTCTAAGCTCTGAACCAACCGAACCCGGCGGCTGATCGCAAAGAGATCCGCAGTTCCACGGAGATTCAGCGAAGGACGCTGGCTGGACGTGCCGAGATAAACGACAGGAAAATAAGCAGAGCCCCAGAAGGAGGGCTGTGCAAGGGTGAGCTCCATCCGGCTGAAGGTTGAAGCAATCAGGAGGAGGGTTTGCTTGAACCCTGACGGCGGCGACGGTCTCTCCATTCGATCGTTGAGAGATAGATCACGGCAACGCTGACGAACAAAAGAAGCATTGCTGCCGTAACCGCAAGGGTCTGGCTCATGAAGGGTGCGTCTTGCAGCACAGATTCGATCAGAAGTTCAGAGTGCCGTCACCGTTGCGTCCCCAAACGACCATTGCGATGGAAAAACTGAACATGGCTGCCAAGGACGCCCAACCCAAAGTGAACAACATGCTCTTGACCACTTGACTGTTGAGATCCTACCTAGGGTTCGACATCTTTTCGTCCTACCGGAGGCAACTGTCATGACCAGCTCCAGCCCCGGTTCATCAGCAGTGCTAGAGCGCAAGGAAACGACCCAGCGCTACCCCCAGGCTCGTGTGATTGTCCTGGACGACGATGTGAACACGTTCCAGCACGTGGTGGATTGCCTACGAAGGGTCATTCCGGGCATGAGTGAAGACAAAGCCTGGAATCTCGCCAACAGGATTGATGGGCAGGGTTCGGCTGAGGTTTGGTGTGGCCCCCTGGAGCAAGCCGAGCTCTACCACCAGCAGTTGCAGGCTGAGGGATTAACGATGGCGCCTTTGGAGCGCTACTGAGTCAAGCCGCCGGCTTGCGGCTTGCTTTGGTGAGTCGCAGCAGATCAGCCACCTGCAGATGATTGAGCTTCTCGTCCATCACGAAACGCACCACACGACCAGGGCACAAGGCCAGACCACGAACCTCCGTTCCGTGCACCTCAGCGGTGAGCATGCGGGCCTGGGGGCCGCATGCAACCTCCAACGGTCCGCTGATTGCGTGGCGGAGAGTATCAACTGATTTCAGCATCACAGCCCCGGAACGCTGTCTCCGGCATAGCCAAAGTGGCTAACTTTCACCAGTTCTCGGGTTTTCGTTTAGCTTTGGGCCGGATCGTTATCACCCACAGCACCTATGTGGACGGCTTGATCCCATGGCTGAAGTCTCTATCCCTTGAAACTGACATTCAGACAATTACGCCTGCCGTGATCAGTCGGGTGCGAGGCCGCAGTCCCGAACTTCAGCTACGGGTGTCCACACCGATCCAAGGTGGATACAAGCTGGTCGCACGGAAAGGGAGTTCAGCCCAAGAGGTTTTTGTAGTGACGTCCAAGAGTCGCCTTGAACTGGAAAAGGCTGTTCTGGATCACCGCCCCAGACGCTAATAGGATCGACCTTGTTCGAATCCAGCAGCCCGACAAGCCTCAGGATGCCCATGAGCAACGCTGGGTTCACGGGCACACAGATCAGCCCAATCAGAACGCTTAAAACATTTGGGAAGGATGGCCCGGCATGCGATTTGAGTGTCATCCGGCAAGAAGGTGACAGCACCTGCAGTGTGGTTGCTGGAACGATCAGAAATAATCACACCTGCCATCAGCACGAAGACAGGCGAAAGCAATGAAGCAAACAATGAAGGTTGAACAGTCAAGCGATACAGCAAGAGTGTATTCTGAAAACAATGGCAGAAGCAAAGTTCAGATCGAAAGATAATAAAATTCAGCTTTTCATCATTTAGCCCTTGCTCAGAAACGTGAATTTATTGAAGCAATGCACAAGGGCATCACTCATTAGCATCAGATGCAGGTATTTTGAATTCCATAAACAGTGCCTCTGCACCAGAATAGTCTTTCTTTTCACGCAAATAAAATACCTGGGCTTTCCACCAATCCCAGGTTTCTATTTGAATGAGCTCATCCAGGCTTGGATCACGCATAGCAGCACTGAAACCATCTAAATGTTAAGGACTGTCAAAGCACTTACAAGCTTTGTTCACACAGCAGTAAGCATCATCGACTACACAACCGCACAAGATTAGCCTTTGTTGTTTCCAGTTATCGAGCCATGCCCCTAGAAATTGCCGTCAAGCAAGGGCAACAAACAACAAGGAGCATGGGCTGCTTCGACGAACTTGAAGATGCTCTGACTGAATTCAACAGATTGATCAACCGTCGAAATTGGCATCAAAGCGTGACCACCATCGCGCTGACCGACACCGACAAAAACAAATGCCTTGCCCAATACGCATTACAGGAGTTCAACCATTCCGAAAACTAGGCCCAAAAAGCTACTATGAGGCGAAACAGGGGAGAATTATTCAAAAACTTCTTCCCCAATCAAGACAAAAAGATTTTAGAGTCCGGACAAAACAAAATTGCAGGATGAACGGCAAGATTTTGGTGATCGGCATCGGTTGATTCTTCCTTTTATTTTTTGTGATCGAGTCTTGGTTGATGAGGGATGTACCACATTGAATCATGGGCGAATCGCGCCTAAAATCAACTAGACTAGACATATGAATGACTGAACTTAAACAGATAAAATCTTTGGAGATATCCATTCAACGCTTAAAGATAATGTTTTGCCTATGGTTTGGATCAGATCCAAAGCTTCGGCCACTCAAATAAATGAAAAGGGTGAACCACCATGCCGTGCGAGCCCCAGTGGTCGACCTGGAAGAACCAGAAGGGGCGACAAAGTGGGGTTTCGTTTCCGGCTGCATGGCCGGTCTACGTCACCGTCACGACAGTCTCCCCAAGTCGAAAGAGAGTCAGATCAGAGCACTAGAAAAAGGCCGTCACCAACACAGCAGTTCATGTTCAATCCTAGTCGGGACTCTGGCTTTCGAGCGGCCAAATCCGGCGAATGGCGGCAAGTGCAGAGTCGGCCTCATCGCGCCGCTTAAGAACCGAGTCACCTTCAAGCAACACCGTCACGTGCCCCATCTTGCGCCCCAGTGTTTCAGGTGACTTGCCATACCAATGCAGGTGAACCTCCGGCATCGCCTCCAGAGCCTCAAGCCGCTGGTCCAAGGGAGCGTGGCGCTCTGGATCCAACCCAAGCAGATTAACCATCAAGGCACCGCGGCTTTTGAGCTCGGGCTCTGGCACGGGAAGACCAGCAGCGATGCACAGTTGCTGATCAAACTGACTGCTAGTGCAGGCCTCGATCGAGAAATGACCGGAGTTGTGGGTGCGAGGGGCTATTTCATTCACCTGCAGGCCGGCTGGCCCATAGAAAAACTCCAGAGCCAACACGCCCACGTAACCGAGCTTCGTCATTAGTGACGCAGCAACGTTGTACGCCAAGGCCGCCACTGAGGGATCGACCGGTGCAGGTGCCAGAACCCAGTCACATACTTGATTGTGCTGGTTGGTTTGCACCAAGGGGAAGTGGCGGATCCGTCCGTGCTGATCACGGCTGACCACGAGAGCGAGCTCCAGCTCGTAGTCCACCCAGGATTCAAGAAGCCAATCGTCGGCAGGGACGGCCCGCAACAATTGCGCTAGGGCATCGATATCGCGCAACACCACCGTGCCCTTGCCGTCGTATCCCCCCCGGCAAGACTTTGCCATCACCGGAAAGGTCCAGCCCTGAGGAAGCGCAGGTTGAGCCCTGGAGATCAAACTCAGCGGACACCAAGGTGGGCTGGAGATCGCGAGGTCGTCGAGCAGCTGACGCTGCGACAGCTTGTCGACCAGAGGCGAGAGCGCAGCCAAGGAGGGCCGAAATCGAAAACCCTGCTGCTCCAGTGGAAGAAGGGCGTCGATATTGACCCACTCGTTCTCGAAGGTGATGCCGTCGCAGCCAACCACCAGCTCTCGGGTTCCAGCCACATCCGTCGGATTCGCCGCAACGAGCCGCGAGGCCAACCCAGCGGCGGGATCGGCGGGATTTGATGTTTGAACGGCGATTGAAACCTCCCGCTGCGAGGCGGCCTGCACAAGCATCCGAGCCAGCTGACCACCTCCAACAACGCCGATCATCGTGTCCGAGCTGTCTTTCGCAGCTTGCCACTCTGCAGGGCCAATGACAGCGTCAGATGAATGGGCGGTCGCCGGCAAAGGCCAACCGGATCATGGTGAAAAGCAACACAAGCAGGAAAAGGGACAAGCCCAATGTGCAGGCGTAGCTGATCTCCAATTCAGCAAAAGCCTGGTCATAGACGTAATACACGATGGTTCGCGTGGAATCTGCAGGACCTCCCTGGGTCATCAGGAACACCTCCTCGAACACCTTTGTGGCCGCGATCGATGACACCACAGCAACCAGGGTCACGTAGGGACTCATCAAGGGCAGGGTGATGTCGAGATGCTTTCTCCAGCCATCGCTGCCATCCAGCTCGGCTGCCTCATAAAGCTCCTTAGGAATGCCCTGCAGACCAGCCAGGAAGATCACCATGTAGTAACCGAGTCCCTTCCAGAGAGTCACCAACATCACGGCGGGCAGGGCCAGCTGAGGCATGGTTAGAAAACCAATGGGGCTGAAGGAATCGCCGAGAAGGGCGCTCAACCATCCATTGATCAATCCGTTCTCGGCATAGAGCCAACGAAAGGCGATCGCTGCAACAACGATCGACACCAGCACAGGGGTGTAAAAGACGCCCCGCAGGAGGGAACGACCTGGCAGCCCCTGGTTCACCAACACCGCCAGCGCCAGGGCCCCAAGAACGATTGGCGGGACCACTCCGATCAGATAGAGAAAGGTGGTGACCAGCACCTGCCGCGCCATCGGATCCGACAACAAGCGTTGCAGGTTGGCCAAGCCCACAAAACGTAAGGGCTCAGTGACATCCAGCCCAGTAGCGGTGAAACTCATCAACAGGGCCATCAGGGCCGGCACCAGCACCGACAAACTGATCAGCACCACCGCCGGCAGCAGGAACGCCCAGGCCGAAAGAGAGTTGCGCACTGATCTCTCGCGCACTGGACCAGCGACACTGTTGGGAGAGTAGGTGGGTTCCAACGGTTTCATGACCACAATCACCCCGTTGCATCACATCCGCGTTGCGCTGGAACACAATGCCTACGAAGTGGTGATTGGAGCCGGCGGCCTGGTCAGGCTTGGCCAGCAGATGCTGGAAGCAGGAGTTCAACCTGGTCGGCGTGTGCTGGTGGTCAGCAACCCGGATGTCGCCACGCCCTATGGCAACGCCTGCCTGAACAGCCTCAAAGAGGCAGGCTTCAGCGTGAAACTGCTGGTCATTGACGCCGGAGAAAACCAAAAAACACCCGCCACGTTGGCTGAGATCCACGATGCGGCATACAACGCCAAGCTCGAACGCAGTTCCTTGATGGTGGCCCTCGGCGGCGGCGTTGTGGGGGACATGACGGGTTTTGCAGCAGCCACATGGCTACGGGGCATTCAAGTGGTGCAGGTGCCCACAACCCTGCTGGCCATGGTTGATGCATCGATCGGTGGCAAGACCGGGGTCAACCATCCCCGCGGCAAAAACCTGATCGGTGCCTTTCACCAGCCGCGCCTGGTGCTGATTGATCCTTCCACCCTCAACACCCTGCCCGAACGCGAGTTCCGGGCGGGCATGGCTGAGGTGATCAAATACGGAATCCTCGGCGACACAGAACTGTTCGAGGAACTGGAGGCCTGCCCCGACCCGAGCACACCCGCGGGTCTCGGGACTGAACGATTGAGCTCAATCCTGCAGCGATCTGCAGCGGCCAAGGCCAGGGTTGTTGCGTCGGATGAAAAGGAAGGCGGTTTACGAGCAACCCTCAACTATGGCCATACCTTCGGCCACGTGGTGGAGACCCTTTGCGGCTATGGCACCTGGCTGCACGGCGAGGCAGTCGCCATTGGCATGGTTGCGGTGGGCGAACTCGCTGTGTTGCGGGGAAACTGGAGCCGCGACGATGCGGAGCGTCAACGCTGGATGATCGAAAGCAGCGGACTACCAACCGCCTGGCCCGATCTCTCAAACGAAGCAGTGCTGGACAGCTTGCAGGGCGACAAAAAAGTGCGTGACGGTCGCTTGCGCTTCGTAGTGCCCACCGGAATCGGATCCGTTGAGATTCGCGATGACATCAGTCGCGACGAGATTCTGAGCTGCCTGGAGCGCCTGAAAGGCTGAAGCCACCTTCAGGCAATCCGCGCAGATAGGTGAGCCAGCGGAACGCACCCAGCCCCGCAGGGTCCACCAATCGAAGCAAAGCTTCTCGGCGCTGCAGTGCTTCTGCCAAGTGTTGACCAGGCAGTTGCTGCAGGCCATGCAGGCGTTGAGCAAGACCCAACGCGAGAAGTGTCTCACCCTGCTTGGCCTGATCACCCACCAGCCAGCCGTTTTGCTCAGCGGCTTCATCCACAACCTCAATGCAGAGGTGTGCTGTCAGGTCTTGCTCACCGGGCTGATCCAAAGGAGACAGACCCGCCTGCTGGGCACGGACAGCCATCAGGGTGCCCTCCGAGCGCCGGGCTGTGTAATAACGCTGGGCCTCTAGGGCGTAATCAATCACCAGCAACACGCCTGCATTCACGGCGGTAGACACTGCAGCGAACCAGTCGGGAAGTGCAGTGTTCCACTCCGTGGTCCATCCCTCTTCGGCATCGAGGGGGGGGAACTGGATGCCGGCTTGGCTACAGACACGGTTGATCTCATGCTGCAACCCATCTGTAAGAGGCCGATCTGTTGTCCGCAGGTCACCGTTGGGGTCAAGCTCCACCCACTGCTGCTGGAGGGATCCATCCCGCCAGATCAGTCGCTCCACCGGGAGGGCATCCAGCAACTCATGGGCGATCACCACCCCATGAACCGGCGAACTTCGTAAGTCTTCAAGGGAGCACCAGCGCAGCGGCAGATCATCCACCTCTTGCAGCAGGGCCTGTTGCCGCCGCTGCATGCCGGGATTGGCCTCCACCAAAACCATCTCGATCCGAGCCAACAGCTCTGGATCAGAACCACGCAACGAAACAACGAGATCCCGGGCCAGATGGCCTTCGCCAGGGCCGATTTCCACGATCGACAAGCGTTGATCAGGAACCGTTCGGGGAATCGAAGCCAGCCAGGTCAGGAGTTGAGGCGCCAGCAGGGCAGCGAAGTCGCTGCCCAGGGACGGGGAGGTGACGAAATCACCATGGGCGCCGATTCGTGCACGGCCGGCGCCGTAGTAACCGTGCTTCGGCTCATTCAGAGCCAGTTCCATGAACTGAGAAAACGTAACGCCCCCCCCCTGCCTGATGCAGATGCGTTGCCAACCAGTCGGGACAGGACGCAGCCTTCGGTTCCATTGGAGAGAATGCCGTTCGCTGCAGCAGTTCCATGGGAACACATCACATTCGACATCTGTGGAGCCTCGTCGTGGTGGCTCTGGTTTGCCTGGGTGTTTTGGTGAACCCTGCTGAGGCCTATGACAACCCGGATCTGCTGCCGGATCACCCCACTCCGGTAATCGACCTCGCCAAGGTTTTCAGTGATACCCAAAGGGCCCAGTTGGAGGCATCCCTGGCGGATGTGGAGGAACGCACCGGCTGGAAAATGCGGGTTTTGACTCAGTACGAGCGCACACCAGGATTGGCCATTCGTGAGTTCTGGGGGCTGGATGAAAGCAGCCTTCTGCTGGTGGCCGACCCCCGTGGCGGGAACCTGCTGAACTTCAACGTCGGCGATGCCTACTTCGCGATGATGCCGCGCACCTACTGGGTGGAGCTTCAGACCCGCTATGGCAACCAGTACTACGTGAAAGATCACGGAGAAGACGGAGCTGTGCTCGATGCCCTCAATGCGGTGGAGATATGTCTGGACCGAGGTGGCTGCCAGGTGGTGCCAGGTCTTCCCCAGGAACAATGGCTGTGGACCCTGACCACCTCTATCTTTGGCGGGTTGATTGCTGGCTTTGCGGCTTACCCCCGGAAAGAGGGAGAAACCATCGCCTGGGCTTGGTTGCTGCTGCTCTCACCGCTGTGGGTGATGCTGTTTGGCGTCTTCGGTGTTGCACCCGTGGTGACGCGCACCTCGGAAGTGATGCCCCTTCTGCGGAATGGGGTTGGCTTTCTGGCTGGTGGCATAGCCGCCTACTTAATCGCCCAGGCCACCGTCGGCCGAAAGCTTCAGAATGACGCTGATGCTTAAGGTTAAGCAGTTAGAAGACCTCGAAGAAGCTCTTCAAAGCCGGGTGGCGCATTCAATGCGCGACCCGGTACAGACCGGCGGAGGAGCAACAAGAACCTGACGCTTGATGTCGCGCAGGCGACGCAACTCAGCAAGGTTCACGTCATAAAAGGAACGCAGGTGCGCGTATTTCTTGACGGGCTGGCCGTAATAACTTCGACCGGCGAGGGTGGGAAAGGAGGCCCATTCGGGAGCCAGCATGGCCGCGAGGACGGGGCTGAGAACCCCGGTGTCGGTTAAAACCAGGGCTTTGCGACGCTGAATTAGAAACAACGCACCCTGGTCCTGAGCCTCAGGGCCAAAACCGCGCACGCCGATGCTGCGCTGGACCAGGTTCCAGGTGAAAGGCATGAACTGGTATGCCCCAGCGGCTGCACTGGCGTAGCGGGAGCTGTAGATAACACGGTTGGGGTGGCGATCGAGGGAAGGCATCAAGCCACCTCCGAACATCACCCGATAGCCCACATCCAAACCGCCTTTCCATGTGCCCTCGGCGAAGCGGATCGTGTTGAGCATCGCCCGACGTTCGGGCGTAATCACATAAGGAATAGCCAGGCTGGGCTGAAATTCAGAGGCATGAATTAGCTGTGCTCGCGAGGCGGGGGGCAACAGGCTCGCCCGGGCGGAGAGCGGGGTACAGAAAGCAGGCAGAACTCCGACGATCACGGCCGCTGAAAGCGTCTGACGACCAATGAATGCAGAGATAGCCATAGAGAGCGTTCAAATAGCAGATCCTCCAAAGAGGACGATGAGCAGATCAGAAGCGGATGAAATGCTCGGGCAGAAATAAAAAAATTTGCCCGAAACGACTTTGTCGAACCAAAGACTTGAAGCAATAGGTATATATGCCAGTCAAACAATCGGCCAATCCATCAAGCTGGGAACAAATTGACGCAAGAAGGAGTTGTTTATTCCAGAAATTAAAACTTCTGCTCAACCCAACTCTCCAGTTCCAGAGCGGCTTCTTCAGCCCCTAATGCAGAAAGAGGGGCATCGCTTGGCTCGAACAACGGCTGGTCCAGCTGCCATGCCCCGGTGTACAGCTCGTGCCGGCTGAGGCATCGGTGCTGGCCGTGGCGTCGCAGACCATCCATCAAAGCAGAAGCTTCAGCGAATCCGCTGCGCTCCACCACGTGCATCCCAACCCCTGCGGCCATCGCCTCACAGAAGCTGCTGAAACCGGGCTTGCCCAGAAAACGGCAACAACGGCCGAGCACATCAACAGGACGCAGCACATCCGGTAGAAGCGTGAGATTGGTGAGCAACGCCAGCTCAGGCTGTAGCGAGGTAACGTCTGAGGCCGGGAGAAGGAAATGGTGGTTGGGCCACAACTGAAACAGATCACTGTGGAGGGACAGACCAAGGCCGCCGAACCCCACCAAAACCAAGGGAACTTGCTGGGCATCCAAGGAAGCCTCAAGGTCCGCCGGGATGGCCCGCGGGTTTGCACAGACCAACCCGAGCTTCCGTTCAGGCAAGCCCCAGTTCATCGACAGATCAAACGGACAGCGCAGCAGCAGATCACCGCAGCGATAGGCCTCAGCTGCAGCGTCAGCCCAGCGTTGAAAGACAGACCCCAAGGGGCCATAGATGTCATCCCATCCAAAATTGCTCATCCAAACCAGAGGTGCATCCAAGCGCTGGGCCAAGGCGGCCGCGGCCGGAGGAATGTCACCGAGGATCAAAACCGGCTGCCCCTGTGACTTCAGCCAGCTGGCTTCGCCATCAATCAGGGCAGGCAGCCTTTGCTCCAGCTGATCCAAGGCGCTGAGGGTGGCGGCACTATCCACACCGAGCGCATCGGCCTGCACCATGCCCACATCCCATTGACAGGAACGTTGCTGAATCGATGCATCCCCCAACAGCAGCGAAAGCACAGAGGAGGAAAGACCTGAGCTCATCACCAAGGTCCACTCGGGACGAAGGCGTCGCAGCTGCTGCAGCACCGCAGCATCACGGGCCGCATGGCCAAAGCCATGGCTGCTGCTGCAGAAGTAGATCAGCACGACAGCGGAGCATCCATCGGCAACTGCTCTTGATGGATCAGCTCAGCATCGGGGGTGTACCAACGATGGGCGAGCTGAGAGAGGCGGGAGCCCTGAAATTCGGCCCAAGAGAGGTGCAGCAGAGTCCGACCTTGCTCGTCAACGCCTGAACGCGGCACACAGGCCGCGTTGATCAACGCGGTTCCATGGCGATGGCGCAATAGGTTCTGCCGGAACCCGGAGCCGCGTTTGAGGGCATGGTGCATGTGGCCAAAGATCACCAGATCGGCAGGGCGATTCCGGGCCATGCGATCCAAGGCCAAGGCCAGATCCTGATCTCCCCAGTCAACCGCTGGTGTCTTCCAGTCCCGCCCACAGGGACTGGAAGCATCCGATCCCAACCCCGAGGGTCCGCAGTGGGCCATCACAATCAAGGGCTGATCGGCGGGAACATCGGCTGCGGCCTGCACGATCCGGTCGGCTGAAGCCTCAAGCGACACGGGGCCATACACCGCCTCCACAGCTTTCGAAAGGTGAAAACCACCACCTGCACTGCAGGGACGTGCACCCACGATCGTCAAAGGGAGCTCGGGCCACTGGATGGACCGCCAAGCGCAGTGAAGATTGCTGAGCACAGCCAGCTGTTGCTCAAGGATGCCGCCAGTGCGATCCCTACCGCGATCGTGGTTTCCCAGGATCACTGCCAAGGGGAAGGGAAGCTGCGTGATCCGGCGTGTCAAGCGCAGATCCCCATCGGCAAGATCACCGACAAAAAGAACAGCGTCGGGCTTGAGACGCTGCAGCAGCTGCTCATCCGCATCGCCCCAGGCGCCATGCAGATCACCAGCAATGGCAAGTCGCAGGTGCTTCAGAGCGAATGCCTAGGCTGTCGCCATCCTGCCCCGAATCGGTCCTGATGAGCGCTGACACCGCCCTTGTTGCGGCGATCAACCGGCTTCGCAAGGACCGCAATGCCGTGATCCTGGCGCACTACTACCAGGAACCGGAGATTCAGGACATCGCCGATTTTGTGGGCGACTCACTGGAGTTGTCGCGCCGAGCCGCCAGCACCGATGCAGATGTGATCGTCTTCTGCGGTGTGCATTTCATGGCGGAGACCGCGAAGATTCTCAGCCCACAAAAAACAGTGGTTCTGCCGGATTTGGAGGCCGGTTGCTCCCTTGCGGACGACTGTCCCGCCGACGAGTTCGCCCGGTTTCGTGCAGAGCACCCCGACCACGTCGTGATGAGTTATATCAACTGCACGGCGGCGGTGAAAGCGCAAAGCGATCTGATCTGCACCAGCAGCAATGCCGTTGATCTGGTGAACCAACTACCACCCGAACAGCCCGTTCTCTTCGCCCCTGATCAAAACCTTGGACGCTGGGTGCAACAACAAAGCGGTCGCGAGCTGACCCTCTGGCCAGGACGTTGCATCGTTCATGAGACGTTCAGCGAAGAAGCCGTGCTAGCTCTCAAGCACGAACATCCCACGGCTGAAGTCATCGCCCACCCCGAATGCCAGCAGAACCTGCTGGACCTGGCGGACTTCATTGGATCCACCAGCAAGCTCTTGAATTACGCGGAACAAAGTTCCTGCAATAGCTTCATCGTTCTGACGGAACCGGGGATCCTGCATCAGATGCAGCAACGGGTGCCGGAAAAAACGCTGCTCGATGTGCCAGGGCTTGATGGTTGCAGCTGTAATGCCTGTCCTTATATGCGCCTCAACACCCTGGAGAAACTGAAGACCTGCCTGGAAACCCTAACGCCTGCGATCGATATGGACGAAACGCTGCGCCGACAGGCCCTGAAACCCATGCAGCGCATGCTTGAGATGAGCCGGTGACGCCTGATTCGGGGACCATCAGGGTCTCCCAACAGTGCTGCGCACTGGGCATCGCGCTGCTGCTTTCAGCCTGCTCAACGATGAGCGAGCAAGAAAGGCAAGCGTTCCTCTGTGGGGAGTGGGGACGAGGCACAAAAAATTTGTATCAGCTCGAGGCGACCTACTCCATTGTTACGGGCAAGCCGTTGAAACTCCGATCGGGCGGACCACGAACTGGAATCCGCTACATCGACGGCGATCTCAAACAGCTTGCCCAGGAAGTCGACACAGCTTGCGACGTTCAATCCATCGGATCGGAATAGATTTTCAAGACCAAAAAAAACCTTGTCGAGGAGCGTCCTGTGAGCCGAGCAATGGGCATCAACGTCCTGGCCTGTTTTGCTGTTGCTGCATCGGGTTCAGGCCTGAAAGTTGCTGCTCAACCCTGGAATCAACCCATCCCTGAACCCGCAACGGAATCCACAGCACAAACAATCAAGTTGGCCGAGCAACTCAATGCGGTGGGAGCCAGGTTTTTTGGGGCCCATTGGTGTCCGGCCTGCAAAGAGCAGATGAAACTCTTCGGCAAACAGGCCGGACGAAACCTGAACTACGTGGAATGCGATCTGCCCGACAAATATCCCGAACAGGTCAGCCAATGCAGGGATGAAAACATCAGATCAATCCCCACATGGACGAGGCCTGGATCACCGCGGCTGGAGGGTGTTCAGTTGATCAACACCCTCGAACGATGGAGTGGCATGAAGCCTGAACAACGGAACTGATTACTTCTTGCGGCAGTAGCCCGCTCCAACATTCATCCACCCGGACGGGCAGGGTTCACCGTTTGTGGACCTCATCTCGTAATGAATCGGAGATGTACAGGTGGTGCCCAGGGTGTTGACGTAACCCAGGGGACATTGGCTGTGACCTTGTACCTTCGGAATCTTTTTCTGAGCCAAAACGGAATTGGGAACGACCAGGGCTGAAACAAACAGAGCGGCAGCGAGCAGCTTCATCGCGGTCAAACAAGGCGATTAAGAAACGGCGCTTTCAGAATGACTGCAGCGATCAACAACAGAGCTTGATCGAACGTACGCACGAAGGGTTGTATTGCCGAGCGGCAAAAGCTTGGGTCGACCCTTGGCGTCCGGTCCCCAGGGCCCTGATCACCCACGCCCATGCCGACCACGCCCGCCCCGGATGCGGGGAGTACTGGGCTGTGGCCTCCAGTGAAGGGGTTCTGCGCCAGAGGTTGGGCCGAGACATCACGCTTCACCCGGTGGCCTATGGCGAAGAACACTGGTTGGGGCATTGCAAGGTGTCGTTTCACAGTGCCGGACACGTGCTCGGTTCGGCGCAGATCCGCCTGGAATCGGAGGGTGAGGTGTGGGTGGTCAGCGGTGATTACAAGCGAGATGAAGACCCCAGCTGTGAACCCTTTGAACAGGTGCGCTGCGATGTGCTGATTACCGAAGCCACCTTTGGAATGCCGATCTATCGATGGCAGAGCGGGGCCCAGGTGGCCCAGAACATCCATGCTTGGTGGAGCAGTGATCGGAGTAGACCGTCCCTGCTGTTCTGCTACGCCTTCGGCAAAGCCCAACGCTTGCTGGCCGAGCTCAAAGCCATCGGCGTCGACGAGGAAGTGCTGCTCCACGGCGCGGTTGAAACCGTGACGCGTCACTACCGCGATGCGGGGATTCCCATGACCCCCAGTCGTCCAGTCAGCGAGCTGCCCCGCAAGGATCCCCTCCCTGGGCGATTGATCCTGGCGCCACCCTCGGCCCATCGCTCCAGCTGGATGCGCCGCTTCAAATCACCGCAAACGGCATTTGCCTCCGGCTGGATGGCGGTGCGGGGAGCCCGGAGACGGCGGGGATACGAGCGGGGGTTTGTGCTCAGTGACCACGCCGACTGGCCTGGACTAATCAAAACCGTCCGGGACAGCGGTGCCCGAAAGGTGTACGTCACCCACGGCCATAGTGACGTTCTGGCCCGGTACCTGCGAGAGGTGGAGGGATTAGATGCGGAACCGCTAGAGACCCTGTTTGAAGGCGAATCGGACTAGAACTGTCCGATGCCTTCTGGAAGCTCAGGAAGGTTCAGGTTCGCCTGACGGCCTTCGATAGCGGCAGTGAGCGACTCGATCATCATGGCGTTACCGCTGTCTTTGATGGCCTCAAGTGCTTTCTGCAGTCGACGTTGACGGTCGGATGGATCATCCCCATTTTCCGAAACAGCCACAGGGGACACCAAGGCAGTGGGTGACGCAGTGGCGCGAACACTGTCGAGTTGTTGCGCCAGGTTGTCCCAGAGGAGTGCCATCCGGCTGATCCAAAAAGCTGTGGCACAGGTGAACACAGGTCTCCTCCCGATCGCCAGCTCTGCTCACAAAATGTCTTGTCAGGATGGCGGGACTGTTGACGCACCCCGTTCAATCGCGCATGCGGGCCTTTCAGGACCTGTTCAATCAGCTGGATCAAGTCACAGGCACCAAGGCCAAGGTGCAGGCGCTGGCGGATCACTTTCAAGAGGTCGATCCAGGGGAAGCCGCCTGGGCGTTGACGCTGATGTTGGGCAAACGCCGTCGCCGGCTGATCACTGGTCGCCGACTCCGCGACATCCTGCGAGACCGCGGCGGGCTTCCGGATTGGCTAATCGACGACTGCTACGGCCAGGTGGGCGACTCAGCCGAAACCATCAGCCTGCTCTGGCCCACCGTGCAGGAGCGCGTAGAAGCAACCGATCCGGGTCTGCCCAGCGGTGAGGGGGACATGCCGCTGCGCTGGTGGATGGACACCCTGCTTCCGGCCATAAGCACCAGAAGCGACGACGACCAGGCCAATGCAGTGATCTGGCTCTGGCACCGAACCCCGCCCGACCAACACTTCATCGTCAACAAGTTGCTCACGGGAGGGTTCCGAGTCGGCGTCTCGACGGGACTGATCAGCCGTGCCATCGCCGAGGCGTTTGATCTCGAAGAAAGCCTTGTGGTGCAACGGCTGATGGGGGGCTTTGAGCCCTCCGCCGATCGATTCGCTCAACTCACCGCCACCGCCACCGCGGATGAGAACCGCTCCAGTTGCACCCCATACCCCTTTTATCTCGCCAGCCCCCTGGATCCCGAACGACTGCTGGAGACATCGGTGAACGATTGGCAACTGGAGTGGAAATGGGATGGGATCCGTGGTCAGATGATTCATCGCGGTTCAGGTGTTTATCTCTGGAGCCGTGGTGAAGAACTGGTGAACGAGAGTTTTCCTGAGCTTGTGGAGGTCGCCCAGGCCTTGCCGTCCGGCAGCGTTCTCGACGGCGAGCTGATCTGCTGGCAGCAGGACGTGGCAACGCCTCTCGGCTTTGATCAACTGCAACGACGGCTCGGCCGCAAAACCGTTGGAGCAACGTTGAAACGAGAATGCCCGATGCGGTTCATCGCCTACGACCTGCTGGAACATCAGGGCGTCGATATCCGGCAGCAGGGACTGCGGCAACGCCAGCAGCAACTGGCTGAGCTGATCAGCAGCATCGAACATCCCGAGTCGTGGCGGTTGCAGCAGAGCCGGTCTTGGTCGATCGACACCTGGGAGGAGCTGGAGAAACTACGCAACCAGGCACATCAACACAACGCCGAAGGGCTGATGCTCAAACAGGCGGAATCGCCCTATCTGAGCGGACGCAAACGCGGCAACTGGTGGAAACACAAGCTGGAGCCGATGACCCTCGACGCGGTGCTCCTCTATGCCCAGGCCGGCAGTGGCCGACGTGCCAATCTCTTCACCGATTACACCTTCGGCCTGTGGAGCAACACTGAAGAGTCACAGCTGGTGACCTTCGCCAAGGCCTATTCCGGCCTAAACGATGCCGAAATCCTCGAACTGGACCGCTGGATCCGCCGCAACACCTTGCAGCGTTTCGGGCCAGCACGGTCCGTCAAAGCGGAGCTGGTGTTTGAGATCGGATTCGAAGGGATTCATCCTTCCAAACGCCATAAATCAGGTATAGCTGTTCGCTTCCCCAGGATCCTCCGCTGGCGCCGAGACAAACCAGCCAGCGAGGCTGATTGCCTCAGCACCGCACAGACGCTGCTAAACATCAAATCCACATAAAAAAATTTCTGAATCAGTTAGCTCTGTTCCAGAAACAATCAATAGCGATTCGTCCTTCCTGCGGAATCAACGTCTTGCGGTTGATCAAATATTCAACTATGGGGTCCCCATTAGCCTGAAACACGATAAATTTGAAGTTCAAGACGGATGCGACAGCTCGATTGAAACCTACAGTTGCGGTCCAGGTGTTCTGATTCACATATTCCATGCCGTAGGCTTTGGCATGATCCCAATGACCAAGCTCGTCACAATCACCAATAATGGCAATTGATTGACCTGGCTGAGTCTCAAATCCATTGATCTGGAACACAACCACCAACGAGGCTTCTACAGGGATGCCCTCAGCACTGATGACTATGGCCGAATTGCCATGAACGCGATAGCCCTGCAGGCGACCATTGCTGATTTTGACTGGAAAACCAGTGATCAAACAGGTGTAGTTGCCATCTGGCATCTTGATATTCTCAGCATCAACAAGATGATCTTCATCGCTCTTGTTGACCATAACCATCACCGCTGAATCACGGAAATTACGGGTATAGAGATAAAAATCATCATTGATCCAGGCTGTGTGATGCGATCCAAGAGATAGAGCCTGGTTACGGTGCCGCAATTCAAGAAGCGTCTGCACCAATTTGAAGGAGTGACTCGACGTATCCCAAGACTCCATCATTGGGCGATTGTATGGGTCCTGACCTCCATTAGTTGGATTGTTCAGGTATTGCTCCGTTCCATAGAACAGACAAGGAACCCCCCTAAGCGATGTTAAGAGAACAAGCGCTAGATCTAGCTTGCGAGAGTCAGGAATAATCGAGAGGAACCGCGGCATGTCGTGGTTATCGATGAATGTGACCAACTCATTAGCGCGTTGATACACATGGTCGTAGTTGAGCACTCGTTCCACCTGATGGAACCCACCAGGCTCCTGACCGGAAAAGCAAAAACGAATGCCATCACAGAGACCGAAGTCAAGAATGGACATGCCGATGTTATTTGCGTATTCAACAGACCGTTGCTCCCAAGGCTTACTAAAGCCGTACTCACCAAACATGAACAATCCTGGCTTGTGAGCCTTCATTGCTGTGGTGAACTCTTGCCAGAACCAGATCGGCATGTGTTTGAGCGTGTCCACCCTCAACGCATCCACACCAGCATCCAACCACATCTGAATGGCAGACTTAATGTAATTACGATAATGAGTATTTTTTTCATTAAAAGTGGCCAAACCCATCATCTCTAAGTGAATCAATTGATACTCATCTTCCCAATCCGTAATTTCACCTTCGTGATAGTAAAAACCATTTTGATCATCTTTAAAATCAGCCAAAGGCTCACCATCATCAAGCACTACTCCTTTACTGCCGTTAATATCAGGGGAACTATGGTTGCATACGATATCCAACACAACTTTGATTCCTGCCGCATGACACGTATCCACCAATTGCTTCAGAGTGGAAGACTCTGAAATACTGTTTGATTCTCCAACTTTCACAAAACGAGGATTGATACGCTTGAAGTCTCGCGTCCAGTAACCATGCATCGGGGCACGACTGAACTGCAGGTCGCTGACTTGTTCAAAGAGAGGAGATAACCAAAGTGCTGTAACACCGAGATCCTTCAGATAATCAATCTTATTGATAATTCCCTGTAGATTACCACCCCAGTACTTGCCCCAGTCTTGCCTTGTTTTATCAAATAGACCCTTTGCGTCTTCTTTTTCTGAACCTTCCTGATCACCAGCAACATCGTGACCATCATGAAAACGATCAACAATAAGGAAATAAACTACCTCAGACCTGAAGTCAACCGCTGCATCAAATAAATGCTGCTTAAGATCAGCTACAACTGGGGAAGAAAGTTCTGGCAAAACACTTGAGCTACTACCAACATGGTGGCTACGGAATCAGTATCCGTCCGTTGTGTAGCGAACTTTGAACAAATCAAATCAAGGCACAGGCAACGCCTGAGTGGATTGGTGGTTCAACATCACAGGAACTCAACTGAGTTTGTGCACGCGCTCGACCCGATCCGAGATTGGTTTGAACACCAAGGCTGGACGCCACTCCCGTTTCAACAGGCCACCTGGAAGGCTTTCCTCGAGGGCCGCAGCGGTCTGATCCAAGTGCCAACAGGGTCCGGCAAAACCTTTGCAGCCGTCATGGGACCCATCGCTCGGATGTTGGCGGACGACCAGCCGCTGAAAGGAATACGTCTGCTCTACATCACGCCATTACGGGCCCTCAGCCGCGATTTATCTCAGGCGATTCGCGAACCGATCGAGGCGATGGATTGGCCGATTCGGGTGGGCATCCGCAATGGCGACAGCAGCAGCAGCGAACGCACCAAACAGCTCAAGACACCTCCCCAAATCCTGGTCACCACACCAGAATCCCTCGCCCTGCTGCTCAGCAACGCCAAGGCTGAAGAGTTGTTTGGCCAGCTCCAGACGGTGATCCTCGACGAATGGCACGAATTGATGGGCAGCAAACGGGGCAGCCAGACAGAGCTATGCCTGAGCTGGTTGCGGCAACTGCGCCCCCAGCTCCAAACCTGGGCGATCACTGCCACCATCGGAAACATCGAGCAGGCGGCGCGTCATGCCCTTGGAACGGCAGGGGAGCCGCAACTGATCGGGGGTGCCCCCGCCCGCAGCACGGAGATCCAGAGCATCCTTCCAGAGACGATCGATGGCTTCCCCTGGGCGGGGCACCTCGGGCTGCGGATGTACGAAGAGCTGGTGGCCCGGCTGAATCCCGGGATCAGCACCTTGCTGTTCACCAACACCCGCAATCAGTCGGAGCGATGGCACCAGTGTTTGCGCTTCGCCTGCCCAGAAATGGAGGAGGGATTGGCCCTGCACCACAGCGCCATCGATCGCAGCGAGCGAGAAGCAATCGAGGCCTCCGTCAAGGCCGGAAGCATTCGTTGGGTTGTGTGCACCAGCTCTCTGGACCTCGGGGTTGACTTCCAACCCGTAGAACAGGTGGTGCAGATCGGCAGCCCCAAGAATCTGGCGCGACTCCTCCAACGAGCGGGGCGATCAGCGCACTTGCCTGGCGGAACATCCCAAGTGCTTTTCATGCCCACCAATGCACTGGAGCTGCTTGAGCTCAGTGCTGTGCGTCGGGGACTTGCGGAAGGTCTGGTGGAACATCGCAAACCTCCCAAAGCTCCTCTTGATGTTCTGCTGCAGCACCTCACAGGGTTGGCCTGCGGCCCCGGTTTCAATCCGGAGCAGACGTTGCAGAGCGTGCGGAGCTGTGCGGCCTACGCCGAGCTGAGTCAGGACAACTGGGACTGGTGCATGTTGTTTCTGGAGCAGGGCGGCGAGTGCCTCGGGGCCTATCCCCGTTACCGCAAGCTCGAGTGGGAGAAGACAAGCCAGCGCTACCGGGTTCGAGAAAGTGCCATTGCACGCTTGCACCGTCTCAACGTCGGAACGATCACGGCCGCACCGGCAATCACGGTCCGCTTTGTGCGTGGTGCCGTTCTTGGCCATGTGGAGGAGACCTTCATCAGCCAGTTGAAATCGAAGGATGTGTTCTTCTTCTCCGGACGACAGCTGGAATTCGTGCGGCTGCGCGACATGACCGCCTACGTGAAGTTGAGCACCAAAAAAACGCGCACTGTTCCTGCCTGGGCTGGGGGACAGATGGCCCTCTCTGACCTGCTCACACATCACCTGCGTCTTGAGGTGGATCGCGCCAGCCGTGGCGATCTCGACAATGCTGAACTGCAGGCCCTGAAGCCCCTGTTTGATCGACAACAGGATCTATCTGTGCTGCCGACGGTTGGGCAGCTGTTGATCGAGACCTGTAGCACCCGGGAAGGCACGCACCTCTTCGCCTACCCCTTTGAAGGTCGGTTCGTGCATGAGGGCATAGGCTTCCTCTGGGCGTCTCGGCTGACCCGTCTGGAGCGAGGCACGATCACGGTGTCGGTGAACGACTACGGCTTTGAGCTGTTGGCACCGAAGAGCTACCCCATGGCAGAACTTCTCGAGGACCACATTGATCTGCTGCTCGATTGCCAAAAGCTGGAGCGGGATCTAAAAAACGCGCTGAATCTTTCCGAGTTGCAACGGCGACGCTTCCGCGCCATCGCCCAGATCGCTGGCCTGATGAACCGAGGATTTCCTGGATCCAGCAAAAGCACAGGTCAACTTCAGATCAGTGCGTCGCTGCTGTTCGACGTCTTCAGCCGCCATGAGCCGCAAAACCGCTTGCTTTTGCAAGCACAACAAGAGGTGCTCGACGACCAGTTGGAGATTTCTCGGCTGGAGGCGGCCTTGGAGCGTGCTGCGACCCAGGAATGGCTGCACGTTGAAACCCCACGACCTAGTCCGCTGGCCTTTCCGCTGCTGGTGGAACGCCTTAACAACAGGATGAGCAATGAATCCGTTTTAGAGCGGGTTCAGCGGATGAAGAACGAAGCGCTCAAACGAGAGGCGTAGTGAACAACCCAAGCATTAAAAAAACCAGCGAGGAGAACAGGACACCTGGGTTCGGTTGTTCGTGCCCTCGTTGCTCCTCCAATTAAAGAGCTTTCGTCAGATTTGTTCGGAGGCTCCGCTGAGAGTTTTGGAGCACTGGATCAGCGGCAATCCAAAAGTGGTCTACAAGTATCTACTAACTCAGGTATCAAAAAAGGGCTAGACCCCTCAGCCATCCGCTCATGCTCGACGAATTGAAGGCACCACTGCTTTAACATCGATATTCACTCGAGAAGTGTCGATGGGTAATCATTTTAACACCGATTAGGAATAAAGACTGCTTGAGCTTCAAGGGCATCTATTTAATGATTTTGAAGGTGCTAGCACCACTGACACATCTTGGGAGATGAACGACAGCGGGTTCCCTAGCCCGCGTCTCACTAAACATTGCAGCAACTCATATGGCTTCTAGCACTGAGCAACGAAAAGGAGAATTCACTAGCTCCACACGTATTCCAGCGGGAATCATCCTTGGGTTGGGCTGTTTCACTGCGGTGCTAATTGGCGGGGTCCTTGTTGGGCAGACCATCAGTGATGCGTTGAGCACTTTTGAAACTATCGCTCCAGCCGAAGTCGACCCTCTGCGCTGATGCCGGGGTGACCTAATCACGAACCAAGTGATGGGTTCCATATCAATGCCTTTAGTGAAGCGATTGCAAAAAGATTAGGAAGGTGTATTGCTTTCCTCCTGTGTCTGATCAAGTCATAAAAAAACCACTTTGCGAAGAGTGAATGCGGCATGGTGCCAGGCCTTAAAGGCGGATTGCTAGTTATTATTTTTCTCACAATGAAACCATAGAAGAGCGCTTGCGACCACAGTAATAGGAGCAAGAAAATGATCCAGACCAGGCTCTATTTAGACCACACGATGATCAAAAAGCAGATCTGTTGATAGGGTCCGTGCATGCGATTTTTAATTCTGTTTTAGTTGCATTGATTTAGTAGTAAGTGATGCCCCATCTGCTTGAACACTAGAGCCAAGTTGTTATTGCTCCGGTTGATTTGCAATGTAATAGTGCATGCAGCCAGCTGATGTGGGCACTCGCAAAGGTTTTGTTTTAAAGTTGTGTTGTTAACCTCCTGAACTTGACGTTCAAACCCTTTGCCCGCAGCCGAAGGCAAGATCATCGAGCAGGGCGAACTATCTCAGCTAGTTAGCCATAGGGACCGAATAGCGTCGCACAGGCGGCACCACACTCTGCACCCAAGGCGATGGCCTTCGCCAAAGACCAGCGCGCAGCAAGCCCGGTAACCACCCCCGCCGCAAAATTATCACCGCAGCCATAGCTCTCTACCAATGGCCCCGGGAGTGGCGCTGGGTCATAGCGACCGCCCGGAAGACAGAGTCCTCCTGCGGCACCTTCCGTGCGAATCAGCGTGTGGGGAGCTGGATTCAACTGCTCCGGCTCTACGCGCTCACTGGGATCAAGGCCACTGCCAATAAGAGCATCGAGGGGAACCCCGGCCTCCTGAAGCACAGGCAAACGAACCCGGGGCGTCGCGGCCAGGACTGAAGCAGAGCGGCAGGCTTTCAATAGAGGCGCATCAGCTGCCGTGACGAAGAGGCCGTCGAACTCGCTGAGGACCTCCCAGGGCAGGTCATCATTAAGTGTTGGGGTCAGCCGCTCGCCTATCACGGTGATCGCCCGGTCCCCTTCGCCATCGACCAAGCTCAGGCCCCGCCGGGTTGGCGCCTCCCTCCAGGCGACATGAACCTGAAGGCCCAGATGTTCGAGCCGCTTGACGCATGCGTCCCCAACCGCATCACGGCCTAAGGCCGTAAAGAACTGGACGGGATGTTGCTGCAGCCGTGCCATCTGCACAGCAACGACGGCACCACCACCAGCAGGTTCTTGCAGTGTCCTCAGAGCATGACCAATGGACCCGGGACGGGGCAACCGATCCACCGCCAGAAATTCCACCCACTCGACATGGCCGACTACGGCCAGGCGCAGGGACGGCAGGGCTGAGGCGGAAGACAACGGCAGTCCCAGATAGCTGGAGTCCCATCCTCTCTCTATTTGGCCCAAGGATCAGTTCATCGCTGAAGCAGGTGCTGGCCTCAATGAATTGAAATCACCAACTCCCTAATCAGTCGAGGGATGGATCTCTCTGCCCTCTTGCTTGTCTAATCTCAGCCGATTGACAGGTTCATCTGCGCATGAGCTGGGTGTGATGACCCGGCTTTGTTGTATCT
Organism: Synechococcus sp. AG-670-B23; assembly: GCA_003209165.1. Classification (GTDB taxonomy): domain Bacteria; phylum Cyanobacteriota; class Cyanobacteriia; order PCC-6307; family Cyanobiaceae; genus Parasynechococcus. The sequence goes on from QCSL01000011.1 coordinate 54,196, forward strand.
ATGGGGCTAGGGATAATCAGATTATTCCGAGGGGACCTTTTTTCTTCTTGCAGTAGCCAGCTCCGATGTTCATCCACCCCTCTGGGCAGGCTTCACCGTCGGTGGGAGCCACTTCGTAATAAATGGGGGAGACGCAAGTCTTTCCAAGGGTGTTCAAATAACCCAGAGGGCACTGGTCATGGCCTGGAGCTTTGGGTATCTCCTTCTGAGCCAAGGCGGGCGCAGCAGAAGCAAGGAGCAGCACAGCAGTAAACAGAGCCTTCATCACGATTACAAGAAGAGAACACCACCACCCGGGAT